>JAGPGQ010000126.1:3960-11046 GCA_018055925.1 Micropruina sp. | reverse complement strand
GGCCGGTGGCCCCACCGGCCTCGACGAGGCGAAGAGCGCCTTCGGCAAGGGCACCGGCAGCGAGGACCGTCCGCAACAGAATCCGGACGACCTGCGCTGACGCCACCCGACTCGTCACCGATACCGCTCGCCCACCTGTCTCAGGTGGGCGAGCGCTTGTGTTCGCGCCCCCTCCCCAGCGTCCACGCCAGCCGATAGGGTCGCTTCGTCCACGCACAAGGAGGTTGCAATGGAGCGGTTCCAGGGCGTTCTAGGAATCATCGCGATTCTGGGCTTGATGGTTCTGATCTCGAAATATCGCAGAAAGATCAACTGGCGGATCATCGGATCGGCATTGGCGCTGCAGGCGCTGATGGGCTTCCTGGTGATCAAGTGGGAGCCCGGGGCGCGTGCCCTGGAGGGCCTCGCCAACGGAATCACACACGTCATCCACTTCGCCGACGAGGGCACCAAGTTCGTCTTCGGCTCGCTGTGGCCGGAGTCTCCCGGCTTCGTCTTCGCGCTGCAGGTGCTGCCGGTGATCATCTTCTTCGGCACCCTGGTCGGCCTGCTGTACTACCTGCGGGTGCTGCAGTGGATCATCGAGATCGTCGGCACCGCGCTCAAGTGGGTGATCGGCACGTCGAAGATCGAGTCGGTGTGGGCCTCGACCGTGGTGCTGCTGGGCATGAGCGAGGCACCCCTGGTGATCCAGCCGTACCTCTCCCGGCTGACCAAGTCGCAGCTGTTCGTCTGCATGGTCGGCGGCCTGGCCTCCGTGGCCGGGACGGTGCTGGTCGGCTACGCGCTGCTCGGCGCGCCCCTGCCCTACCTGCTGGCGGCCGCGGTGATGAACGCGCCCGGCTCGCTGCTGATCGCCAAGGGCATCTGGCCCGAGACCGAGGAGTCCGACCTGGACGCCTCGGTGCGCGACGTCCGCGACACTGAGTCGGTCAACGTGATCGACGCGCTCGCCCGCGGCGCCCTGACCGGCGGCAAGCTGGCCGTGATCGTCGGCTGCCTGCTGATCGCGTTCATCGCGGTGATCGCCCTGGCGAACGCCGCCCTGGGCGGTGTCGGTGGCTGGTTCGGCGCGCCGGATCTGTCGTTCGACAAGGTGTTCGGCTGGATCTTCGCCCCGGTCGCCTGGCTGATCGGGGTCCCGTGGCACGAGGCCCAGATCGCCGGCAACCTGATCGGCCAGAAGACGGTGCTGAACGAGTTCGTGGCGTTCTCGAACTTCGGCCCGATGGTCGAGGCCGGGACGATCGACCCGAAGACCACGCTGGTGACCACGTTCGCGCTCTCGGGCTTCGCCAACTTCGGCTCGATCGCGATCCTGGTCGGTTCGCTGGGCGCGCTCGTGCCCGAGCGCCGGCACGAGGTCGCCAAGTACGGCCTGCTGGCGCTGCTGGCCGCCACCATGGTCAATCTCCTGAACGCCGCCGTCGTCGGCGTCGTCGGCAGCTGACAAGCGGAAAGGAACCCACGATGACTCCCCGTCCCGTCTACTTCGACTGCGACACCGGCATCGACGACGCGCTCGCCCTGGTCTACCTGATGGCCTCGCCCGAGATCACCCTGGCCGGCATCGGCACGGTCAGCGGCAACATCGACGCCGAGCGGGCCGCCACGAACACCCTCGACCTGCTGGCGCTCGGCGGCATGGACGACGTCCCGGTCGCGATCGGCGCGATGAACCCGCTGGCCACCACGTTCAGCGGCGGCGTCCCGCACATCCACGGCCACAACGGCATCGGCGACGTCGAACTGCCGCACACCGGCCGGGCGCCCGAGGCCGAGTCGGCCGCCGAGATGCTGGTGCGGCTGGCGCACCAGTACCCGGGCGAGCTGGACGTGATCGCGATCGGGCCGCTGACCAACCTGGCGGTGGCGCTCGAACTCGATCCGGGCATCGCCCAGCTGGTCCGCGAGGTGACCATCATGGGCGGCGCCGCCCTGGTCCCCGGCAACCTCAGCCCGGTCGGCGAGGCGAACATCTGGAACGACCCCGAGGCCGCCCAGGCCGTCGTGGCGGCCCCCTGGCAGGTGGTGATGGTCCCGCTCGACGTCACCCTGGAGAACACCTTCGAGGAGTCCGACCGGCTCGCCCTGGCCGCCTCCGGCTCCCCGCTGAACCGGGCGCTGGCCGACATTCTCGACCTGTACTTCGGGTTCTACCTGGGCGAATACGGACGCCGCATGTGCGCCCTGCACGACCCGCTGGCGGCCGCCATCGCGGTCGGCCAGATCATCGCGACCCGGGCACCCAACGTCCCGGTCGTGGTGGACGACACCCAGGGTCCGGGCCGCGGCCAGACGATCTGCGACCTGCGCGGGCAGCGCACCGGTGCGCGCGACGTCGAGGGCGCCCACGTCCGGGTCGTGCTGGCGACGGACCAGCCGCTCGGGCCCGTGCTGCTGGAGCGGCTGCTGGAGTTCCGCGCCTGACCCCCGGCCGGCCGGTCGAGATCTCGTGTCCGCGGGGTCTCGGCCGGCTCGGCCAGCGGCGAATCCAGCCTTCTAGGCGTACCGGCGGTAGAAGCCGTTCATGAACAGCAGCCCCGGGTCGTGGCGCCGCTTGAGCGCGAAGAACTCCTCCAGCGCCGGGTAGGCGCGGGCCACGTCCGTCCGGGTGTAGTGCTGCTGGTAGGGCAGGTAGAACGTGCCGCCGTGCTCCAGCGCGCCGGCCACCAGGGCCCGGGTGAGGTCGGCCATGTCGCGGTTGCCGTCGTCGCTCACCCGCTGACTGAGGTAGAGCACCACCGAGAACCGCTCGCCCTGGGCGTAGTCGAGCAGGATCGGTTCGGCGTGCACCACCCTGATGGAGGCGTTCATCAGCACGGCGTCGTGCGCCCGGAGCGTCTCGGCCGCCGCCTGCAGGAACGGCACCAGCCGGTCGTGCGGCAGGAAGTACTCCTGCAGCACGTCGGTGTGCTGCGGCAGCTTGTGCCGCAGCAGCGCCAGGTCGTTGTACATCGCCTGGTTGCGGCTCACCAGGCACGCCTCGGCCGCCCGCAGCGCCTCGTTGCGCGGCACCTGGCACTGCCGCACCCGGGGCAGCAGGTCCCGCTGGCCGGCCCACTTCAGCCACATCGCCGGGCCGCCGTGCCGGGCCAGGTTGAACAGGAACCGGCCGGCGGCCGAGTCCTGGTCGGAGCGCAGCGGCGGCACCGGCTCGCCACGGTCGTCCACCCTGCGGTAGCTGTAGACCACCGTCTCGGCGAGCAGCGAGTCGGGTGAGGTGGAGAGGTGGGCGTACATCAGCCGGGTGGACTCGTCGGCCTGGACGTGGTCGCGGAAATGGTCCGGGAACGCGGTGGTCGCGATCACCCGCTGATCGAGCCGGTACAGCTCGCCCGGCACCAGGGCCAGCTCGGCCTCGACGATCACCCCCAGCAGCCCGTAGCCGCCGATCACGGCGTGGAACAGGTCCGGCCGGTGTTCCCGATCGAGGGTGTGGACGGAACCGTCGGCCAGCATCACCCGGAGGCTGCGGACGGTCGAGGCGAGGCTCCCGGTGCGGAAGTCGGCGCCGTGGGCGTTGGCCGCGATGGTGCCGCCGACGCTGAGCACATCGATGCTGGGCATGGCGGCCACCGCCAGTCCCCGCCCGTGGACCGCCTCGAGCACCTGCCGCCAGGTGACGCCGGCACCGACCCGGGCCGTTGCCGCCCCGGTGTCGACCGCGATCCGGTCGAAGCCGCGCAGGTCGACCACCAGGGCGCCGGGGTCGGCAGCCTGTCCGCCCATGCTGTGCCGGGTGCCCGAGAGGCTCACCCGCAGCCCCTGTTCGGTGGCGAAGGCGAGGGCGGTGCGCAGGTCCGCCTCGGTGGCCGGACGGGCGACGCCGTACACCGCCGTCCGGTTCAGGCAGCTGGCGTCGTTGACCGTGCCGCCGGCCTGGATCAGCCAGGACGGCCCCGCCGGTCCGGACGGCGGCCGATCCGGCTCCGGAGGCGCGGCGGCCTGACGGACGACGCAGTCCCGGGGCCGGTGCGGCAGGCCGCTGTAGGTGTCGGCCATCGACCAGCCGTAGCTGAGCAGCAGCATCAGGCAGCAGGCGGCGATCCCGTGCCGCAGCCGGAATCGCCGCTTCCGCGGAGCGGGCTCGGTCAGGGCGTCCAAGCGGCCAGTTGTTCCGCGGTCGGGTAGGAGTTCTGGGCGCCCTCGCCGGTGGCGGCGTAGGCACCCACCCGGACGGCGAACGCGCAGGCGTCGGTCAGGGTGTCGCCCTCGGCCAGCCGGAACGCCAGGGCGGCGAGGAACGCGTCCCCGCAGCCGGTGGTGTCGACCGGGGTGACCTTGGGCGAAGGGATCTGGTCCGAGACCGTCCCGGCGTCCAGGTCGATCACCCGGGCACCCTGGGCGCCGAGCGTGACCACCACCGTCCGCGGGCCGGAGGCACCCAGAGCCGCGTCGGTCGCGGCGACGACGGCCGTCCAGTCGCCCAGCGGTTCGAACTCGGCCTGCCCGGTCAAATCGGCCAGTTCGTGGTTGTTCACCAGCAGGATGTCGACCAGGTCGAGCAGGTCGGCGCCCACCTTCATGTAGGGCGAGATGTTCAGCACCACGGTGGCGCCGCGTTCCCGGGCGTTGCGGGCGGCGGCCTTGACCGCCTCCAGCGACACCTCCAGGCACAGGGTCAGCACCGACGAGTCGTCGGCGGTGGCGAAGAAGTCGGTGGCGGCGTTGACGTCGTCGGCGCTCAGCCGGCCGTTCGCGCCCGGGCTGACGATGATGCAGTTCTCGCCGGCGTCGTCCACGGCGATCATCGCCGACCCGGTGGAGACCCCCTCGAGCACCCGCACCTGGCCGGTGTCGACGCCGGACGCCTTCAGGCTGTCCAGCAGCATCGCGCCGTTGCCGTCGTCGCCGACGCAGCCGAGCATCGCCACGTCGCCGCCGAGCTTGCCGACCGCGGCGGCCTGGTTGGAGCTCTTGCCGCCCGGGACGATCACCAGGTCGGAACCGGCCACCGTCTCCCCGGGACCCGGGATCCGGGCCGTTCGGACCACCAGGTCCGCATTGAGTGAACCAACCACCAGTACGCGTCCGGACGCCATGACATCTCCCCTTTGAGTTCTCCAGTCGGAGCCGAACCTAGCCGATGCCGCGACGGCCCGCACTAGGGTCGGGCCATGCGTCCCGAACACCTGCCCCTGCTGACCACGCTGTCGCTGCCGGCGGTGCATCCCGGCGGGGACTGGGCGGTGGTGGCGACCAGCCGTCCCGACTTCGACGCCGACGGTTACGTCGGGCAGTTGTTCCGGGTGCCGCTGGACGGTTCCGCGCCCCGGCGGATCACCCGCGGGTTGCGCGACTCGCAGCCCCGCTTCGCGCCCGGCGGCGACCTGATCGGCTTCCTGCGCCCGGGCGCGAACGACCGTCCCCAGGTGCACCTGATCCCGGTCGACGGGGGCGAGGCGATGTGCGTCACCGATCAGCCGCTCGGGGTGTCCGAGTTCGCGTTCTCCCCGGACGGACGACTGCTGGCGTTCACCGCCCGGGTGCCGGAGGCGGGCCGCTACGGCAGCCTCGACGGGGTGGACGCCGCCCACGAGGACGCCCGGCGGCTGAGCTCGCTGTACCTCCAGGCCAACGGGCTGGGCTGGGTGCGCGACCGGCCCGCCCAGCTGTTCGTGCTCGACGTCCCGGACGTGTTCGGCGAGCCGCCGGTCACGCCGAAGGGCCGGGCCGCCGGGGATGCCGGAGCGGACGAGCCGCGCCGCGGCGGCGTTCCGGCCGCGCGGCAATTGACCACCGACACCACCGACCACGGGCAGCCGTGCTTCACCGCGGACGGTGCGGCGGTGCTGGTGACCGCGGGCCGCACCCGGGGACCGGAGAACCTGATCAGCGATCTGTCGCGGGTGCCCGTCGACGGATCCGGCGCCGTCCGGCTGACCTCCGGTTCGGTCGACGTGAGCGGGCCGGTGGTCACCGGCGCGGGCGAGACCTGGTTCGCGGGGGCCGACCTGGGCCCGTCCGGTCTCGACTTCGTCGCGGTGGAACACGGCGTCTACCGGCTGACCGGGGATCACCCCGAACTCGTCTGGAACGCCGGCACCCTCGGCGGTGACCTGACCGCCACCCACGACGGGGTGCTCGCGATCGTCGAGCACCGAGGGCTGAGCCGGCTGGTGCACGTGACCGGCTCCGGGGACACGGTGCTGCTGGACACCGATTCCGGCGTGCTGCTGACCGGGGTCGGGGTCCACGGGGCCGAGCCCGGTCGCGAGGGCACCGTGGTGGCCGGCTACCGGGACGCCGGCAGCATGGGCGAACTCGGCCTGGTCGGTGGGGGCACCGTCCGTCCGTTGACCGACTTCGGGGCCGGACTGCGGGCGGAGGCGCCGGCGCTGCGGCGCACCGAACTGGTCGCCACCTCGTCCGACGGCTACCCGGTGCACGGCTGGGTGGTGCGGCCCGAGGGCGACGGACCGCACCCGGTGCTGCTGCTGATCCACGGCGGACCGTTCGCGCAGTACTCCCCGGTGTACTTCGACGAGGCGCAGGTGTATGCCGAGGCCGGGTACGCGGTCGTGATGTGCAACCCGCGCGGCTCGTCCGGCTACGGACGGGCGCACGGCGTGGCCGTCAAGGATCACTTCGGCGCCCTCGACATGGCCGACGTGCTGGCCTTCCTCGACCATGCGGTGGCCGCCGTGCCGGGCCTGGACGGCTCCCGGGCCGGCATCATGGGCGGCTCCTACGGCGGCTACCTGACCGCCTGGATCACCGCCCACGACCAGCGCTGGGCGGGCGCCATCGTCGAACGCGGCTACCTCGACCCGGCGTCGTTCATCGGCAGCTCCGACATCGGCTGGTTCTTCCCGCAGCAGTACAACGGTTCGAAGGACCGGATGGACGCGCAGTCGCCGATGCTGCTCACCGACCGGGTGCGCACGCCCACACTCGTGATGCACTCCGAGCAGGACCTGCGTTGCCCCTTGTCACAGGCGATGCGCTACTACACCCAGCTCAAGCTGGGCGGTGTCGAGACCGAATTGCTGGTGTTCCCGGGCGAGAACCACGAACTCTCCCGTGCGGGCACGCCCTGGCACCGTCGGCAGCGCCTGGAGGCGATCCTGGACTGGTGGACCC
>JAGPGQ010000126.1:0-3860 GCA_018055925.1 Micropruina sp. | reverse complement strand
CGGCGCTCACTCCCACTCGATGGTGCCGGGCGGCTTCGAGGTGATGTCGAGCACGACGCGGTTCACCTCGCGGACCTCGTTGGTGATCCGGGTGGAGATCTTCTCCAGGACGTCGTAGGGCAGGCGGCCCCAGTCGGCGGTCATGGCGTCCTCGGAGGTCACCGGGCGCAGCACCACCGGATGCCCGTAGGTGCGGCCGTCGCCCTGGACGCCGACCGAGCGGACCTCGGCCAGCAGCACCACCGGGAACTGCCAGATGTCGCGGTCGAGGCCGGCCGCGGTGAGCTCGGCGCGGGCGATCGCGTCCACCTCACGCAGCAGGTCGAGCCGCTCAGCCGTGACCTCGCCGATGATCCGGATGGCCAGGCCGGGGCCGGGGAACGGGTGCCGCCAGACCATCTCGTCGGGCAGCCCGAGTTCGGTGCCGACGGCGCGCACCTCGTCCTTGAACAGGGTGCGCAGCGGTTCGATCAGGGAGAACTGCAGGTCGTCGGGCAGCCCGCCGACGTTGTGGTGGCTCTTGATGTTGGCCGCCCCCTCACCGCCGCCGGACTCCACCACGTCCGGGTAGAGGGTGCCCTGCACCAGGAACTCGATGTCCTTCTCGGCGTTCAGCGCGCGGGCGGCGTCCTCGAAGGTGCGGATGAACTCGCGGCCGATGATCTTGCGCTTGGTCTCGGGTTCGCTCACCCCGGCCAGCGCGCCGAGGAACCGGTCGGCCTCGTCCCGGACCACCAGGTCGACCCCGGTGACCGCCACGAAGTCGCGCTCCACCCGCTCGGCCTCGCCCTTGCGCAGCAGCCCGTGGTCGACGAAAACGCAGGTGAGCTGGTCGCCGATCGCCTTCTGCACCAGCGCCGCGGCGACCGCGGAGTCGACGCCGCCGGACAGTGCGCAGAGCACCTGGGCGTCGCCCACCTGGGCCCGGATCGCGGCCACCGAGTCGTCGACGATGTTGGCCGGCGTCCAGTCCTGGCGGCAGCCGGCGATGTCGACCAGGAACGTCTCGAGCACCTCCTGGCCGTACTCGGAGTGGCCCACCTCGGGGTGCCACTGCACCCCGGCGAGGCCTCGCTCCAGATCCTCGAAGGCGGCCACTGGGGAGCCGTCCGAACCGGCCAGGCAGGCGAAGCCGGGCGGGGCCGCGTAGACGGCGTCGCCGTGGCTCATCCAGGCCCGGAACTCGTCCGGCGCGCGTCCGAGCAGCGTCCCGCCGGCCGAATGGACGGCGGTGCGGCCGAACTCCGAGAGCCCGGTGCGACGCACCTCGCCCCCGAGTGCGGCGGCCATCGCCTGGAAGCCGTAGCACATGCCGAAGGTGGGGATCCCGGTGGCGAACAGGGCCGGATCGACCTGCGGGGCGCCCGGCGCGTACACCGACTGCGGGCCGCCCGAGAGCACGATCGCCTTCGGCCGCCGGGCCACGATCTCGTCGACCGTGGCGGTGTGCGGGACGATCTCGGAGTAGATCCGGGCCTCCCGGACGCGGCGCGCGATCAGCTGCGCGTACTGGGCACCGAAGTCGACGACGAGGACCAGCTCGTGCTCGTGGCTCATGGGACGTCAGTGTAGGGATCCGGAATGGTGTCATGATTGAGCACCGAGATTCGTGAACGCGGAATGACCGCGTCCAGATGCAGTTAAGGACCCACATGCAGATCTATGACGACGTCACCGCTCTGATCGGACGCACCCCGCTGGTGCGGCTCAACCGCATCTACGGCGACACCAAGGCGAACGTGCTGGCCAAGCTGGAGTTCTACAACCCGGCCAGCTCGGTCAAGGACCGGATCGGGGTGGCGATGATCGACGCCGCCGAGGCCGCGGGCGCCCTCAAGCCCGGCGGCACGATCGTCGAGGCGACCTCGGGCAACACCGGCATCGCGCTGGCGATGGTGGGGGCCGCCCGCGGCTACCGGGTGGTGCTGACCATGCCCGAGACCATGTCCAAGGAGCGCCGCGCGCTGCTGCGCGCCTTCGGTGCCGAGCTGGTGCTCACCCCGGGCCCCGAGGGCATGCGCGGCGCGGTGGCCCGCGCCGAGGCGATCGGCGCCGAGGAGGGCGCCGTGCTGGTGCGGCAGTTCGCGAACCCGGCCAACGTCGACATCC
The DNA here is from genome assembly GCA_018055925.1 of Micropruina sp. Classification (GTDB taxonomy): domain Bacteria; phylum Actinomycetota; class Actinomycetes; order Propionibacteriales; family Propionibacteriaceae; genus Micropruina. The sequence goes on along the minus strand of JAGPGQ010000126.1, from coordinate 1,751 downwards.
ACCGCAAGACCACCGCCGAGGAGATCTGGGCGGACACCGACGGCACCGTCGACTACGTGGTGGCCGGCATCGGCACCGGCGGCACCATCTCGGGCGTCGGCCAGGTGCTCAAGGAGCGCAAGCCCGAGGTCAAGATGATCGCGGTCGAGCCGAAGGAGTCGCCGATCCTGTCCGGTGGCCAGCCCGGCCCGCACAAGATCCAGGGCATCGGCGCCAACTTCGTGCCCGAGATCCTGGACCGGTCGGTGATCGACGAGATCCTGCCGCAGAACGCCGAGACCGCCGTCGAGTACGCCCGCCTGGCCGCGTCGGAGGAGGGCCTGCTGGTGGGCATCAGCTCGGGCGCGGCCCTGGCCGCCGCCGGTGAACTGGCCGCCCGCGAGGAGAACGCCGGCAAGACGATCGTCGTGATCATCCCGTCGTTCGGCGAGCGCTACCTGTCGACCATCCTGTACGCAGACCTGTTGGACTGACGTCGCACCGGCGCGCGACGCCGTCTGACCAAGGATCCAGATCGGGCAGGGCAGAACCTGTCCGATCTGGATCCTTGTCGTTCACCCGCCAAACCCTACCGGTTGCAATCTGCAATCGGTAGGTTGGCGGCATGACCGGCCCCACAGCCAACCCGGCGAACGCCGGGATCCCCGCGCACCGGACCGCGGACGCGCAGAACGAGACCCCGGGTCAAGCCGGGAGGACGAGTACGACGTCATCCCGGCTGCGGACCTCCGCCGGCGCTCGGCTGCACTACCGCGATGTCGGCGAGGGGCCGGTGGTGCTGGCCCTGCACGGCGCCTACTCGACCCACGAGGAGATCCGCGGGTTCCTCGACCCGGTGCTGCCGCGGCACCGCCGGATCTATCCCGACCTGCCCGGCATGGGAGACTCCACCGCCGATGGCATCCACGGCTCGGCCGGCGCGGTCACGGCACTGGCCGAACTGGTCGACCACGAGGTCGGCGATGCCCCGTTCGTCGTGGTGGCGCACTCCTTCGGGGCACATCTGGCGCGCGGACTGGCGGCCAGGCGCCCGCACCAGGTGCGCGGGCTGGCGCTGATCTGCCCGCAGGTGATGGACGACCTGCACCCGGAGCAGCACATCGTGCTCAGCCATGACGGGGCGGCCGACGGCCTGTCACCCGAACTGGCCGCCGAGTTCACCGGCTACTTCGTGGTGCACACCACCGAGACCGTGGACCGGTTCCGCGAGGCGGTGGTGCCCGCCCTCGGCCGCTACGACGCCGCCGCGGTCGAACGGGTGATGACCTCGTGGCGGCACGACCCGGATCCCGCCGGAGTGCCCTACGACAAGCCGGTCCTGGTCCTCACCGGCCGGCACGACTCCGTGGTCGGCTACCGGCAGCACCAGGGCCTGCTCGAGGCCTACCCGCGGGCCACCTCGCTCGTGCTGGCCGGCGCCGGGCACGCCCTGCCGCACGAGCACCCGGCCGTGCTCGGCGACGCCCTGCGGCACTGGCTCGAACGGGTCCGATAAGGCGAGGACTGAACAAGGATCCAGATCGGGCAGGTCTGAACCTGCCCGATCTGGATCCTTGTTCCGCCTACCCGCCCAGCCTGGAGCGACCCTCGTCGCGCAGCACCGGGACGATCCGCGGTGCGGCGACCCGGGCCGCGGCGACACCGGCGAGCGCGGTCAGTTCGGTGAGCAGGGTGCGAGTGGGCGGCAGCAGCCGAACCACACCCGACCCGCCCTCCCGCAGCAGGTCGTGCGGCCGGCGCCACGCCGTGCG
>JAGPGQ010000350.1 GCA_018055925.1 Micropruina sp. | reverse complement strand
AGACCGATCCGTCCCCGAGTCCCTCCCCCAGCCCGACGCCCACGCCGACCCCGACCCCGACGCCGAGCCCGACCCCCTCGCCCCGGACGACCAGCCCGCCCTGTCCCCGCTACGACACCGCGGTGGTGCGGGGACGGCTGTACGGCGGCGGTCTGAGCGTGCCGGTGATCGACGACTCCCGATGGCGGGTGAACGCAGTCCGGAGCATCCCGTGGGCCGCCTGCGCCACCGGGCTGCAACGCCGGATCACGGCCCTGTGGGTGAGCGAGGTGGTCCTGGGCGGCGTCCAGCCACAGGCGCACACCGGCACGCTGAAGCAGCAGGCCCAGGCGATCGTCGACGACTCGGTGAACCGGTTCTACGAACGCGGCAAGGGCCGCCTGGTGATGAAGTCGAGCCGGGCGACCACCGTGGACGGGCTGGAGGCCTGGGAGATGCGGTACGAGGTGCGGATCCAGTACCTACCCGGGATCTCCGGCGACAACGTCAACGTCGTGGTGATCCAGCACAGCGACGGCACCCGCAGCGCCCTGCTGACCTTCGCCACCATCGGCGACCGCGAGACCCAGCGCCAGGTGGACGCCAGCCGCGACGCCGTCCGCGCCGAGAACCGCTAGCGCCCCGATTCGCCGCGGCCGATTCCTCGCCGGTCGAGCCTGATCCCCTCCGCCATGGCCGCCATGGGCCCACCCCGTGTGGCCATTGAGCAGGCGTTTCCTCGACCCTGCCATTGCGGACCTCGTCGGCAAGGTCGAGTTCGAACTGCCGGAGAAGCCGCTGGCCGCCGAGATCGAATCCCGGCACGCCCAGATCAACGAGCGGCTTGCGGAGTGCCGAAACCGTCGTTCTGATACGACCACGCGATGCGTAAACCTGCCCAGTGCCGAATCGTTGACCACCTTTGAGGGCGCGCAAACAATTGCCCCATTGCACATTCACGCGAGCCGAGGACGAGACCATGACGACCGCGAACGACAAGGTGACCCTGCCCGGCGGCGGCGTGCTGCGGGGCGATGCCGCGGGCTCGTACCTGCGCATGCTCGCGGACGGCCTGCCGGCGGGCGGCGTCGCCGTGTTCAGCCGGTCGCTGGCCAAGCAGAAGGAGCTGTTCAAGCGCTTCAAGGAGGGCAAGGGACCGGTCGCCGCCCGGCCCTCGCCGAACGCCCCGCACATCAAGGGGGTCGCCCTCGACCTGCAGACCGCCGGGCCCAACAAGACCTACCGGCCGTCGAAGGCACACGTGTGGCTGACCACCGGCGGCGACGGCTCCAGGCCACCCGCGGCCGGCGAGAAACTCCGCGCGCACAAATACGGGTGGTTCCGCACGGTCCGGACCGAACGGTGGCATTTCGGATACCACCCGGGTAAGGATTCCAAACGTGCCGCCGACCTGGAGAAACGCCTGGCCAAACTGGGCTATGCCGACCTCAAGGAATTCCAGCGGGCACATTCCCTGGTCGACGACGGCAAGGACGGGCCGCGCACCTGGGCGGCGCTGCTCAACAAGCCCAAGCCGGCGAACGGCGGCGGTGGCCAGCCGCCGCCGACCGAGCCGGGCGAGGTGCTGTTCCGGCTCGGCCAGGTGAACCTGCGGGCCGCCCGGTTCGGTGGGCTGCCGGACGATTCACCGGCCCGCGGCGAGTTCCTGCGCACGACGCTGGCCTGCTCGATGTACGCCCTCTCCGAGGTCTCCGAGACCGCCCGGGACGCGATCCGGGCCGCGCTCGGGGATGCCTGGAAGGTCTTCCCGGAGGGGTACTGCACCGTGCTGTGGGATTCCCGCAAGTGGCAACACACGGGGCGCGATTCGGTGTCGTTCGGCACCGACGTCCACGGCGCGGTGCGCGCCGAGTTGATCGGGCGCAACGGGCAGGCGATCGACGTGATCGCGCTGCACGTCCGGTCCCGGGCGAGCTTCGCCCCGGACGCCGACGTGGCGGCCGGCAAGCAGGCCGACATCGCCCGGGCACTAACCCTGCTGCGCGCCGGCGTCCCGACGATCGTGGCCGGGGACTTCAACACCGGACGGACCGCGGAGACACTGACCAAGGCCGGACTCGTGCGGGCCACCGGCGCGCGGGACTCGTTCGCCGCCGAGGGCACGCAGGCCGTCGACCAGGTCTGGGTCAGCCCGCACCTGGCGGTCCGCCGGGCGACCATGATCGACCCGGGCGATCTCACCGACCACCAGGCCTGGATGGTGCGGCTCACCCTTCCGGGACCGGGCTGACGGTCGCGTCCAGCGCGCCTGCGCTAGTCGAAGCGCACCCGGTGGCCCGGCCGCAGGCAGTCCACCAGGCCCAGGTAGGGCGCGGCGATCTCGCCGACCCGGGCCTGGTGCGCCGACAGCGGACGATCGGCGTGCATCAGGTGCAGTTCGCCGTGGTAGCGGCCCATGCCGGGCAGGTCGACCTGCAGGCTGCCCGCCCGGCGGCGATCGCCGTTCACCACCCGGGCAGGCGTCCGCGGCCGCCGGGTGCCGTCGATCCGGTGGGACGAGTCCGTGCCCTCCACCCGCAGCCGCCAGGACGCGTCCCGCAGGAACGCGACCGAGGCGTCCAGCCCGGCCATCGGCAGGGTGATCTCCCCGGTGGCCTCGCGATGCGCGATCCAGCGGACGTGATCGTCCAGCAGGGTGCCCTCGGCGCACACCACCCGGGCCTGCGGGCAAGCCGCCAGCAGCCGGGCATGGTTGAGGTACGCATTGCCGTAGCGGTGACTCTCGAGGGTCGGCAGCCCACGGCCCAGCGGGGCCCGGAAACTGGCTCTTCATACCTGCGGTGGGGGGACGGTGAGTCCGCCGCCGACGAGGAGCATGCGTAGCCGGTAGTTGTCTCGGTTGCGGAAGCCGCGGGCGATGCGGCGGTGGAGCTCGATGAGCCCGTTGATGGCCTCGGTGCCGCCGTTGGAGGCTCGGCCGGTGTCGAAGTAGGCCAGGAAGGCGTCCCTCCACTGCTTGAGGGTGCGGCCCAGCTTGGCGATCTCGGGGATGGGACACGTGGGGAAGCTGGCGACGACTTGTTCAGCGAGTTGGCGGCCTC
>JAGPGQ010000125.1 GCA_018055925.1 Micropruina sp. | reverse complement strand
AGGTTGTCGCGCAACCACTGCACCAGCGAACCGGTGACGGCGATCGAGCCCTCCAGGGCGTACACCGCCTTGTCGTCACCGATCTTGTAGCAGACGGTGGTGAGCAGGCCGTTCTTGGAGGGGACGATCTCCTCGCCGGTGTTCATGATCATGAAGCAGCCGGTGCCGTAGGTGTTCTTGGCCATGCCGACCTCGAACGCCGCCTGGCCGAAGGTCGCCGCCTGCTGATCGCCGAGGTCGCCGGCGATCGGGACGCCCTCGAGCAGGCCCGCGGGACGGCCATGACCGTACACCTCGGAGGAGGAGCGGATCTCGGGCAGCATCGACAGCGGGATGCCCATGTCGGCGGCGATCTCGGGATCCCAGGACAGGGTCGCGAGGTCCATCAGCATGGTGCGCGATGCGTTGGTGACGTCGGTGACATGCACACCGCCGTCGACGCCGCCGGTCAGGTTCCAGATCACCCAGGTGTCCATGTTGCCCATGACCAGGTTGCCGGCCTCGGCACGCTCGCGGGCACCCTCGACATTGTCGAGGATCCACTTCACCTTGGGGCCGGAGAAGTAGGTGGCCAGTGGGAGGCCCACCCGGCTCTTGTACTTGTCCTGGTCGCCGCCTCCGAGTTCTTCGATGATCTTCGCGGTGCGGGTGTCCTGCCAAACGATCGCGTTGTAGACCGGTTCGCCGGTGTTCCTGTCCCAGACCAGGGTGGTCTCGCGCTGGTTGGTGACACCGACGGCGACCAGGCTCTCCTTGTTGACCTGGGCGTGCGCCAGCGCGACGCCGACGACCTCGCGAATGTTGTCCCAGATCTCGATCGCGTTGTGCTCGACCCAGCCCGCCTTCGGGAAGATCTGCTCGTGTTCCTTCTGCCCGGAGCCGACGATCCGGCCCTCATGGTTGAACACGATCGCACGTGAACTCGTGGTCCCCTGATCGATCGCGAGAACGTACTTCTCAGCCATTGCGTTCCTTTCCACATCTTCGTAGAGGTTGACTACATCGTGCCCTGTGCCGGGCGACAAGACCAGCGGTTCTGCCGACCGGCACAGGGTCTTTCAGGTGTTCAGGTGCCTGCCTGGCTCACGCGAGCAGCAGGAACTTCGACAGGAAACCGGCCAGGATGCCGCCGACCAGCGGGCCGACCACCGGAATCCAGGAGTAGCCCCAGTCCGACGAGCCCTTGTTGGGGATCGGCAGCAGGGCATGCGCGATCCGCGGACCCAGGTCGCGGGCCGGGTTGATCGCGTAACCGGTCGGGCCGCCGAGGGAGGCGCCGATACCGACGATCAGCAGGGCGACGCCCAGCGCGCCCAGCCAGCCCAGGCCGCCCGGGGTCTTGGTGGCCGAATCGCCCCAATGACCGGCCGCCAGCACCACGAACACCAGCACGAACGTGCCGATGGCCTCGGTGACCAGGTTCCACAACGGATTGCGGATCTCGGGTCCGGTGGAGAACACGCCCAGCTTGAACCCGTCCGGGGCGTCCTCGTCGAACTGCTTCTTGTAGGCCAGCCAGGCCAGGATCGCACCGATGAAGGCGCCGAGCAGCTCGGCGCTGAGGTAGGTGGCGATCGAGGCGAAATCGACCGGGATGCCCGGCACGAACTCGGTGGCGCCCGAGGCCGCCACGCCCAGGGTGACGGCCGGGTTCAGATGCCCGCCCGACTTGTAGGAGACCAGCACGCCGGCGAAGACGGCCAATCCCCAGCCGAAGTTGACCATCAGGAACCCGGTCCCGTTGCCCTTGTTCTTCGGCAGGATGTTGTTCGCAACCACGCCCGCGCCGAGCAGCAACAGCATCGCCGTGCCGATGACCTCGGAGAGGAAGATGGTTCCCAGAGACATTTGTCAGCTCCCTTCAGGCACCACATTCGGTGCCGAGACTGGTGGCCGGGGATCCCCCGGCCCACCGTGCACTAACTGCGCCGCCCCGGTTCGGGGACGGCGGGGGTGTCGTGGGGGTGTCGGGGTGCGCGGTTGCTGCCATGCAGCCGAACCCCCGGGCGGCCGTCCGCTTCCGGCCGTCAACCCAGTCTCGTCCAGACTTGCCAGCGCTGAACACATGCGCTAGGCCATTGCACGAACGTGCAGGTGGACGGAGAAGGAATGAACGACCGGTACGACGACATGTATCAAGCGGCCTCTCGCTACTACGTACAGGGCGAAACGATGGAGTCGATCGCGCACCAGTTGGGGCTGTCCCGGTCGACCGTGAGCCGGCTGCTGAAGGACGCCAGGAGCTCGGGCCTGGTGCGGATCAGCCTCGCCGACCACAGCGGTTCCCGCTCGCCGCTGGCCAACGCGTTGACCAAGATCTTCGGCGTCCGGGTACATCTGGTCGCCGTCCGCGAGGGTGCCTCGGAGAACCGTCGCTTCGATCAGGTCGCCCGGCTGGCCGGGCGGCTGGTGTCCGAGGCCGTGGCGGACGATCACGTGATCGGCGTCGCCTGGGGGGTGACGGTCTCGCACGTCGTCCGGTACCTGCAGCACAAGCCGCTGACCGGGGCCACCGTGGTGCAGATGAACGGCGGCACCAACCAGTGGTCGTCGGGCATCCCCTACGTGGGCGAGATCCTCACCGGCGTCGGGGACGCGTTCGGCTCACGGGTGGTCTACTTCCCGGTGCCGGCGTTCTTCGACTACGCCGAGACCAAGCAGGCGATGTGGCGGGAACGCTCGGTGCAGAACGTGGTGAAGCTGCAGCACCGGATGGATGTGGCCGTCTTCGGCGTGGGTTGCATCAACGCCCGGGTACCCTCGCACGTGTACTCGGCGGGCTATCTGGACGACGACGAGATGCGCGCCCTGGTCGCCGACGGCGTCGTCGGCGACGTCTCGACGGTGCTGTTGCGTGAGGACGGCTCGTGGACCGACATCGACTTCAACGCGCGGGCATCCGGGTTGACCCCCACCGAGCTCGTGCGGGTGTCGCGCCGGTTCTGCGTGGTGGCCGACCCCTCCCGGGCGGCGGCCGTGGTGGGTGCGTTGCGGGCCGGCACCACCACCGACCTGGTCATCGACGAGGGCACCGCCCGCGCGGTGCTGGAAAGGCTGTAGCCCGTGCCGGCCGGCGTCCCCGCGCTGATCGGTCCCGCTTCGCTGCTGGAATCGGACGACCGGCCGGCCTGGTGGAGCCCGCCGGGAGCCCCGCACCGGCTGGAGGCGCTGGTGGGCAGCGACAACGGTGACGGCACGCTCACCATCCATCACTACTTCCGCGGCCAGGCCCGCCCAGACAATCCCTGGCTGCGCGGCGACGCGATCAGCACGCGGGCAATCGGCCCGGCCGCGCTGCACCAGCGCGGCCGTCCGGGTACCGCGGGGCACGAGCTGGTGGCCTCGGTGCCCGAGGCGGAGGGCCTGATCGGCTACGCCTGGGCGGTCAACGCCGCCCGTCCGCTGCGCTGGCGGCGGCTCGGACCGATCGACGATCCCGACGATCCCCCGCGACCGGCCTGGGACGGCCCGACGGACGCCGGCGAGTGGGGCGCCGGAACGGTGATCGCCGTGGCTACCGCGGCGACCCGGCTGCGGGACGGCTGGGTGCAGGCGCTCGTCCAGGTGGCGGGTTCGATCTATCACCTGCATCGCCAGCGACGCCGGGGCGGGGTGCGCTGGCTGCGGGACGCCTGCCTGCGGCTGGACGACCGCGAACCCTTCGCCGAGGCCGATGAGCCGTCCGCGAAGGTGGCCCAGATCACCGGCGAGACCGACAGCCAGCCAACCGCGGCCGGCGGCACCCTGTCGGCGTCGGCGTCCCGCTCGGGGGTGCGCGGCACCGACCTCGGGGTACGGATCGACCATGCCGGCGAGACCTTCCTGCTGTTCGGCGACACCCACTGGACCCGGCCCTGGCTGGGCACCCGGGACGCCGTCGGCCGCGTGCACGACCCGGACGCCGAACGTCCCGCCGTCAGCCTGCACGGCTCCCCGCTGCGGTTGCGCGGCGGGGGCACCACGATGCGCGAGTACGACGTGCCGCTGGACGCATTCGGCCTCGGCGACGACCTGTTCGTCTTCCACACCTCCAACCACTTCCGCGACGCCCAGGTGATGGGACGCAGCGTGCTGACCCGGGCGCGGCCGGGGCGGCTGCGGATCGATCCCGCGGCACGGTGGAGTCCGGTCGGCCTGCGCGTCCTGGCCACGTTCTCCGACCACCGCTTCATCAACGTCACGGTGCAGCGGGTCGGCGGTGAGTTGCTGCTGTGGGGCACCGGCGCCTACCGGGCCGACGACGTCCGGCTGGCGAGGGTCGACCTGACCGCACCCGGGGTGGCGGACGGCCTGCGCCGCAGCTCGGCGGAGCCGTTCCTGGCGGCCGTCCGGTACTGGGCGGGTCCGCGACGCTGGTCGGCCGTCGAGGCGGACGCCGTCCCGCTGTTCACGCCCGGCGCGCTGGGCGAGCTCTCGGTGCGCTGGGTGCCCGCCGTCGGGCTCTACCTGATGCTGACCATGTCGGGGCCGGAGGACCCGATCGGGGCGGCGGTGGTGCTGCGCGCGGCGTCCGAGCCCTGGGGGCCGTGGTCGCCGCGGATACGGCTGTTCGACTGGGTCGGCGACGGGATGAGCCCGGGTGACGACGCCCGGCGGTTCATCCGCGCCTCGCACTCCGACGCCGTGGGCGACGCGATCTTCGCCGGACAGGCCGCCGCCACCGGTGCGGCCTACGCGCCGTACCTGTTCGATGCCCGGCGCGACGGCGGCGACCTGGTGTTGCGCTACACGCTGTCCACCTGGAACCCCTACCAGGTGGTGCTGATGCGGCACCGGCTGGCTGTCGAACGGCTCGCGGCGTCCTCACATCGGATTTGAAAAAGACAAGAAAAGACTGTTGTTAATGGACCCGCAGATGCCCACGTCGCTCGGGTAGCGTGCACGTTTGATCGGGCTCGACAAGCGGACCAACACAGCAACGCGGCAGTGAAAGCCTGGAAGCCTGACCGGCAAGTTCCATCGGCTGGACGTCGTCGGCGACGCTCCGCCCGTTCGATCGGAGGATGCACGTGAGAACACTCTCTGCAGACGTCGTGGTGGTGGGCGGGGGCTCCACCGGCGCGGGCGTCGTCCGTGACGTGGCGATGCGGGGGTACTCGGCGATCCTGGTCGACCGCGCCGACCTCGGGCAGGGCACCACCGGCCGCTACCACGGCCTGCTGCATTCCGGCGGGCGCTACGTGGTGAGCGACCCGCACTCGGCCACCGAGTGCGCCGAGGAGAACGCCATCATCGCCCGGATCCAGTCCCACGCCGTCGAGCGCACCGGCGGCTACTTCGTCGCCACCCCGGTCGACGACCCGGCCTGGGGCGACAACTGGGCAAAAGGGGCGACCGACACGAAGGTGCCCTTCGAGGAGGTCTCCGTCGCCCAGGTGCTGCGGGCCGAACCGCGGGTCAACCCCAAGATCTCCCGCGCCTTCAAGGTCGAGGACGGCTCGGTGGACGGCTGGCAGCTGGTCTGGAGCGCCGCCAACTCGGCGAAGCTGCACGGCGCGCAGATCCTCACTTACCACCGGGTGACGAAAATCAACCGTGCGGGTGACCGGGTCTCGCAGGTGGTCTGCATCGACGAGAAGACCGGGGAAGAGGTCCGGATCGACACCGGTTTCGTGCTCAACTGCGCGGCCGCCTGGGGCGGCCAGATCGCCCACATGGCGGGTTGCCCCGACGTCCAGGTGGTGCCCGGCGCCGGCATCATGATCGCGATGAACCACCGGCTGACCAACGCCGTCGTCAACCGGCTCACCTACCCGGCCGACGGCGACATCCTGGTACCGGTGCACACGGTGTGCATCATCGGCACCACCGACCAGAAGGCCGACGATCCCGACAGGCTGGAGATCGCCTGGGACGAGGTGCAGCAGATGATGGACTGCGGCGAACTGCTGGTGCCCGGCTTCCGCAAGGCCCGCGCCATCCACGCCTGGGCGGGCGCCCGTCCGCTGGTGAAGGACTCCCGGGTCGGCTCCGGCGACACCCGGCACATGAGCCGCGGCATGTCGATCATCGACCACTCCGATCGCGACGGCCTGAAGGGCCTGCTGACCATCGCCGGCGGCAAGCTGACCACCTACCGGCTGATGGCCGAGAAGGTGGTGGACGCCATGTGCGCCCAGCTGGGCGATCCCCGTCCGTGCACCACCGCGAACGAGCAGGTGCCCGGCTCGGAGGACAAGAAGAACTACGTGATCACCCATCGGCTCGAGGAGCGCGAGCACGACCGCACCGAGGACCAGATCCTGTGCGAGTGCGAGCTGATGAGCAAGGGCATGTTCACCCGAGCCCTGGCCGATCAGCCCAAGGGCAGCTTCGACGACCTGCGCCGACAGCTGCGGCTCGGTATGGGCCCTTGCCAGGGCGGTTTCTGCACGATGCGGGCGACGGGGGTGGCGTTGCAGACCGAGCACATCGACATCGAACGCGCGACCGGGCTGCTGCGGCTCTTCCTGAAGAACCGGTGGATCGGCATCTGGCCCATCCTGTACGGCGACCAGGTACGGCAGACCGCGCTGGACAACTGGATCTTCCAGGGCACGTTGGACGTCGAGCACCTACCCGGCCCGACACATGAGGAGGTCGTGTGATGACGCGCGTCGTGGTGATCGGGGCCGGGGTCTCCGGCCTGGTGGCCGCCATCCGGCTGGCCCGGGCGGGTGCGAGGGTGACGCTGTTGGCCAAGGGCACCGGCGGACTGCAGCTCTCCCAGGGCACCGTCGACATCCTGGGCTACGGTCCCCAGCGGGTCGAGCGCCCGTTGGAGGCGCTTGCCGGTTTCGCGGACGCCAACCCGGGCCATCCCTATGCGTTCCTGGACGCCGAACTGGTCGGCGCGTCGGCGTCCTATCTGGCCGAACTGGTCGGCCCGGCCCTGCTGGTCGGCGACCCGGCGGTCAACCTGCAACTGCCGACCGCGGTCGGCGCCGTCCGGCCGACCGCGCTGGCCTCGCCCAGCATGACGGCCGGGGCCTGCGTGGCTGACGCCCGGTTCGTCATCGTCGGGCTGCGCCAGCTCAAGGACTTCTATCCCGAACTGGTCGCGCACAACCTGAACCGCACCGACCTGCCCGGCGGCGGACGCCTCACCGCACGCCCGGTGATGCTCGACTTCCCGGCCCGGGAGGGCGAGGTGGACTCCTCCGGTCTGACCTATGCCCGCGCCCTGGACGACCCGGCCTACCGGCGGCGATTCGCGCAGGCCATCGCCGGCGTGGTCGCCGTGGGCGAGACCGTCGGCCTGCCGGCCGTTCTGGGCCTGGACGACCATGGCGCCTGGGCCGAGATCGCCGAGCAGGTGGGTGCGAAGGTCTTCGAGATCCCGCTGCCGCCGCCGTCGGTGCCGGGGATGCGGCTGAACCGGGCCCTGACCGCGCTGGCCAAGGCGTCCGGCGTCCGCGTGGTGCCGGGCAGCAGGGTGACCGGCTTCCGTTCCGCCGGCGACTCGGTGGCCTGCGTGCAGTTGGCCACCGCCGGCGGCATCCGCGAGTTCGCCGCCGACGCATTCCTGCTCGCCACCGGTGGTTTCGAGTCGGGTGCGCTGTCTGCCGATTCCTACCACGACCTGCACGAGTCGATCTTCGACCTGCCGCTGCGCCGGCCGGAGGGAGCCCTGGTGCACGGCGACTACTGGGGCGATCCACAACCGCTGTTCACCGTCGGCGTCGAGACCGACCCCGACCTGCGGGTCCGGCATCCCGGCGGCGCGGTGGTCTACGACAACCTCTATGCCGCCGGCGGCATCCTCGCCGGCGCCACCCGCTGGCAGGAGAAGTCCGGCGAGGGCATCGCGCTGGCCAGCGCCGTCCGCGCCGCCGACTCGATCCTGGCCGCAGCCGACAATGCCACGACCCACGGGGTCACGACTCGAGGAGCAGCCTCATGAACGCCTCCCACGGCTTGGAATTCGCGCAAACCGAGGTGGCCCGGGCCTCCCTCGACCACTGCGTGAAGTGCACCATCTGCGAGACCCACTGCCCGGTCTCGGCGGTGACGCCCAAGTTCACCGGCCCCAAGTTCGTCGGCCCACAGGCCGAGCGCTTCCGGCACGGCGAGTCGGTCGATCACTCGCTGGACTACTGCTCGTCGTGCGGCGCCTGCACGCTGGCCTGCCCGCAGGGGGTGAACATCGCCGAACTCAACGGCCAGGCCCGGGCGGTGATGAAGGCCGACCGCATGCCGCTGCGCGACCAGCTGATCTCACGCACGACGCTGATGGGGATGGCGATGACCCCGGTCGCGCCTGTGGCCAATGCCGCCCTGCGGATCAAGCCGCTGCGCACCGTGGTCGAGAAGGTCCTCGGCATCCACCGCGACGCCCCGATGCCGGTGGCGAACACCCAGACCATCACCGGGTGGCTGAAGAAGCGGACGAAACCCGCCAAGGCCCCGGCCCGCGGAGCGGTGGTGTTCTTCCACGGCTGCGCCGGCGGCTATTTCGAGGTGGAGACCTCGAAGAAGTCGATCGAGGTGCTGGAGCATCTGGGGTATGAGGTGCTGGTGCCCAAGCAGGGCTGCTGCGGCCTGGCCCAACAGTCGAACGGCCTCTTCGACGGCGCCACCCAGCAGGTGCTCGAGCTGTGCGACGACCTGCGCAGCTCGGGACGCGACCTGACCATCATCTCCTCCTCCGGCTCCTGCACCGGCATGCTCAAGCACGAGGCGCACGAGATCATGGGCGTGGACGACGCCCGGCTGGCCGACGTCGGCACGCGGATCCGCGACATCATGGAGTTCCTGCTTGAGCTGCACGACGCGGGTGAGTTGCCCACCGACTTCGCCGAGATCCCGCTGACGGCGGTCTACCACGCCCCCTGCCAGCTCAAGTCGCAGGGCATGGGGCAGCCGGCCATGGAGGTGCTGAAACTGATTCCCGGCGTCGAGGCGGTCGAATCGGGGGCCACCTGCTGTGGCATCGCCGGCACCTACGGGTTGAAGAAGGAGAAGTACGCGATCGCGCAGGCCGTCGGGCGTCCGCTCTTCGACAAGGTGCGCGAGGTCAACCCCGACTTCGCGATGTGCGACACCGAGACCTGCCGCTGGCAGATCAGGAAGGGTTCGGGCGCGACGGTGGAGCACCCGATCTTCCTCGTCCACCAGGCCTACGGACTGAGCTGAGCGATCACGACGCGGGGCCGTCCGGGACGAGCCCGGCCGGCCTCGCGCGGTTCAGGGAACGGTCATCCCTGCCCGGAGCCGTCGCTCCCGAAGAACGTCTTCCACGGGACGTTCACGGCCCGGTCCTTCGCCACCACTTCGTGCAGATGCCGCAGCAGCGGGAACTGATCCGGCTGCAGGACGCCGCGCTCGGTGAGCCGCTCGAAAGCATCGCCGATCACCTGGATCGCCGCCGCACCCTCGAGGGTGACCCCCGGCATCCGGTCGCGGGCCTGGGTGAAGGTCAGCCCGGCACCGACCAGGGTGCCGACCTTCACGTTGCGGCCGCCCATCGAGGTGACGAAGCAGTCGCCGATGCCGGGCAGGCCCAGCACGGTCGACCGCTGCCCGCCGAGCAGGTCCATGAACTCGGTCATCTCGACCGACGCCTGGCCGAACAGGGCCGCGCCGTAGTTGAAGTTGACGTACTGGCCGTCGGTCTCGCCCAGCGCGGTCAGCTGGCCGTGCATGAAGCCGGCACCGAACGCGTAGCAGTTCTTGGTCGCGGCACAGACCTCGACCCCGACGAAGTCGGTGCTGGTCCAGACGTGGTAGAAATCGGTCTCGAACAGGCCCTTCCACATGGCCAGCACCTCGGGATCCTCGCCGGTGAAGACCACGCAGGTGTGCCGGCGGATCGCCACCTCGCCCGCGATCGACGGGCCGGCGATGGCCGAGATCGACACCCGGCCGCGCAGTTCCTCGGGCAGTTGGGCCATCAGTGCGCGCGGCAGGATGGTCAGGTTGCCGTCGGCGTCGGCCTGCATGCCCTTGGCCAGCGCGATGACGTGCATGCCCGGACGCAGCAGCGAGGCCAGCCGCTCGCCGGCCCAGTCCACGCCGAACGAGTTCACCCCGCTCATCACCAGGTCGACGCCGTCGAACGCCTCGGCGGCGTCCTCCAGCTGGTACGCGGTGACGTTCGGGGGCACCGCCAGGTTCAGGTTCGGGTGCACGCCCGTCGACCGGATCGAATCGACGATCGCCCGATCGAGATGGGTGCCGACCAGCCGCACCTCGCCTCCGTTGTCGGTGAACGGTGTCGCCAGGGCCGTGGCCATGATGCCCGCGCCCAGGACCGCCAGAGTTGCCATCGGGACTCCTTTCGGGTTTCTCCCAACCTAGTGGCTCGTGGCCGGTCATCCTCAGCCATCGACACATCACACGTTTTATGCCCTTAGATGTGGAAGATTGTCCTCAAACAACACAGGTAGGGCATCATGAGTGTGATCTACGACAGGTTTTGCCGACGAGCAGGGAGACGACACGGTGGCGGGTAAGGGTCGGGGCCGAGGCTCGGCCGGCGCACTGCGCGAGCGCCGGATGGCCATCGCCGAACGGGTGGTCAAGAACGGGTCGGCCTCCGTCGACGACCTGGTCGAACTGACCGGCGTCTCGGCCATGACCGTGTACCGCGACATCGAAGCACTCGAGGAGGCCGGCGTCCTGATCCGGCACCGCGGCCAGGTCACCGCCGTTGCGACCGGTCTGAACGAGATCGCCGCGAGCATCCGGGTGAACCAGAACGCCGACCTCAAGCAGGAGGTGGCCCGGGTCGTCGCCGCGCGGATCCGCCCCGGCAGCTCGATCCTGGTCGACGACTCCACCACCGCCCTGTGGGTGCTGCGGATGCTCGAGGTCGTCCCGATCACCGTGGTCACCAACTCGATGCTGGTGGCCCGCGAACTGGAACGGCGTTCGGGCGTGCGGCTGTTCATCACCGGGGGTGAGTATCAGGCCTGGTCCGAGTCGATGGTCGGCCAGACCACCACCGAGGTGATCGCCGGCGTCCGCGCCGACTACTTCCTGGTCTCGGCGTCCGGGATCAGCGACCTGCAGTGCTTCCATCCCTTCGAGGACTGTGTGCAGGTCAAGCGCGCGATGATGGCATCGGCCGCGCAGTCGATCCTACTGCTCGACCACACCAAGCTCGATCGGCGGGCTCTGCACACGTTCGCGTCGATGACCGACTTCGACCAGGTGATCGTCGATTCGCAGACCCCGGACG
>JAGPGQ010000124.1:2965-11168 GCA_018055925.1 Micropruina sp. | reverse complement strand
GGGACGGTCACCGCACTGATCGGGCCCTCCGGCTCGGGCAAGTCGACGATCGCCACCCTGCTGGCCCGGTTCGACGATCCGCTGTCCGGCGAGATCCGCCTCGGCGGAGCGCCGGTCGCCGAGATCCGCCTCGGCGGAGCGCCGGTCGCCGAGATCCACGATCTCTACACGCACGTCGGCTTCGTCCTGCAGGACCCGCAGCTGCCGTCCATCTCGCTGCGCGACAACATCGCGCTCGGCCGTCCGGACGCCACCGAGCAGCAGATCCGGGACGCCGCTCGCGCGGCACAGATCCTCGACGAGATCGAGGCCCTGCCCGGCGGCTTCGACACGGTCTACGGCGCCGACAGCGGTCTCTCCGGCGGCCAGGCCCAGCGGATCGCGATCGCTCGCGCCATCCTCGTGGACGCGCCGGTGCTGATCCTCGACGAGGCCACGGCGCTCACCGACCCGGAGTCTCAGCATCAGATCCAGCAGGCGCTCTCCGAGCTGGCACGGGGGAAGACCGTGCTGCTCATCGCGCACCGGCCCGAGGTGGTCAAGGGCGTGGACCAGATCGTCCTGGTGGAGCGCGGACGCGTGACCGCGACCGGCACCCACGACGAACTGCTGAATCAGCCCGGCTACACCCATCTGTGGCAATCCGCCACGGCCACGCTCGACCGAGGAGTGGACGCGTGAACCTCCCCCTGATCGACATCGTCCCGCGCATGCAGCGCATGGTGTCCAAACCCGAGAGGATCGCCCCGGCCATGGGCATCGCCGCCCTGTGCGGCCTCGTCGAGGGCCTCGCCCTGGCGGTGATGCTGCCGGCGATCAGTTCGCTGGCCTCGGCCGCGCCGGTGTGGGGACTGGGGTTCGGCGCCTGGCTGGCTGTCTTCGCCGTCCTGGCCGCGGTGGGGTTCGGCCTCAACTACTGGCAGAGCCAGCGCACCTACGGTGTCGCCCTCGACTTCCTCTACAGCATCCACCGCCTGGTCGGCGACCGGGTGTCCCGGCAGCCGCTGGGCTGGTTCGCGCGCCCGCTGGCCGGCCGGCTCTCCCGGATGGTCTCCACCGAGCTGATGCAGGCCGGCGAGATCTACGCGCACATGTTCGGTCCGTTGGTCTCGCGGCTCTCGTCCGCCGTCGTGGTCGTGGTCGCCGCGTGGTTCTGGAACCCGCTGCTCGGCCTGATCCTGACGATCGCGGCGCCCGTCTTCGTGGCGATCACGCTGATCTCGACGGCGTTCATGCGCCGCGGCCGCGCGGTGCACGAGCCGGAGGAGGTGAACCTGGCGAACCGCATCGTCGAGTACGCCCAGTGCCAGGGCGCCCTGCGCTCCTGTGGACGCAGTGACGACTTCGCTCCGCTGAACGACGCGCTGCAGAACACCTTCCGGACGAAGCGGCGAGCGCAGTGGATCGAGTCGGTCGGCATGCTGCTCAGCGGCATGGTGACCCAGGGGGTCATCGTCGCCCTGATCAGCGTCACCGGCACGCTGGCGGTCGCCGGCTCCCTGCAGCCGATCCCGGCGCTGGCGTTCATCGGCCTCGCGCTGCGGTTCACGTCCACGCTGTCGACCATCACCGAGAGTGCGATGAGCCTGGAGTCGCGGCGTCCCCTGCTGGACGCGATCGACGAGGTCCTCACCGCCGAAGCGCTGCCCGAGCCGACGGAGCCCAGGGAGCTTCCGGCACCGGGTTCGGTGACGCTCGAGAACGTCACGTTCGGCTACGCACCCGGAGCCGAACCGGTCCTCAAGAACGTGTCGCTGTCCGTGCCGGCCGGCGCCATGGTCGCCCTCGCCGGGCCGTCGGGCAGCGGGAAGACCACGATCGCCCGCCTGGTCAGCCGCTTCTACGACGCCGACTCGGGCCGGGTGTCGGTCGGCGGCCTGCCGGTGACCGAGCAGACCACCGAGCAGCTGATGGGGCAGCTGTCGATGGTGTTCCAGGACGTCTACCTGTTCGACGACACGCTGGAGGCCAACGTGGCCGTCGGCCGGGAGGGCGCGAGCCGGGACGAGATCCGCGAGGCCGCCGACCTGGCGGGTGTCACCGAGATCGCCGAACGGCTGCCCGACGGCTGGGAATCGCGCGTCGGCGAGGGCGGACGCGCGCTCTCCGGCGGCGAGCGCCAGCGGGTCGCGATCGCCCGCGCGCTGCTCAAGCGGTCGCCGATCGTCCTGTTGGACGAGGCCACCTCGGCACTCGACATCGAGAACGAGGCGAACATCGTCGCGGCCGTCCAGCAACTCCGCAGGCAGGCGACGATCCTGATCATCGCGCACCGCCTCGACACCATCGCCGCGGCCGACCAGATCGTCGCGCTCGACGACGACGGCGGCGTGGAGGCGCAGGGCACGCACGAAGAGTTGCTGGCCGCCGGCGGCACCTACGCCCGGTTCTGGGACCGCCTGCACCGGGCCCAGGGGTGGCAGCTCGGCAGGTCCGACGCGGAGACCGCCGGCCGTGCGTGAATCGACCCGGGCGCCGCGAGGGGGCGTGGTGCCCGGCGGCCGGAAGGTCGGCCGCAAACCGGCCTTCACCGCCGCGGACGTCGTCACCGCGGCGGTCGCGGAGGGTGTCGACCGGTTCACCATGGCGGCTGTGGCCGACCGGCTCGGGGTGGTCACCGCGGCGATCTACCGGCTCTTCCCGTCCCGCGACGACCTCGTGGTCGCCTGCCTGGACGCCGCCGGCGCCACCCTCGCGCGCCCCGAACCGGGGATGCACTGGCGCGAGGCCCTCCGGCTGTGGGCCGACGAATGCTGGCGGCTCTGCGAGGAGTTCCCGGGCCTGGGCCGGGTGGTCTACGTTTATCCCGCGGCACCCACCCGGATCGACCCGGTCTTCCGCGCCTACGCCGAGCACCTCGGCGCGCAGGGAAAGACCTCGCTACAGGCGATGTTCGCCCTCGATTTCATCGGCGACACGGTGTTCGCCTGCCACCTCGGCGTCGAAGCCATGCGGACGGTGCACGCGGACGGCCTCACCGGCCTGGACGTGATCCGCCAGGCGGCCGGCGATACCGACGCACTCCTCGTCCCGGACGATTCCTGGACCAGCCGGAAGGCGATGGACACGAAGATCGAGTTCATCCTGACCGGCCTGGAACACCACTGGCCCGAATCCTGATCGACGCGCCGGATCCCACGGCAGCCGTCCGTCACGAAAGGAACCCCTCATGAGCGACGAATCGCACCCGGTCCCGCAGGGGACCCGCACCCGGCCCGCGCCGCCCGACCGGCGCACGTTCTCGCTGCGGCTGAGCGCCCGCGACCTGCTGAACGTCGCGATCTTCGCGGTGATCTACCTCGTGATCGTCTTCGCGATCAACATGCTCGGCCTGATCAACCCGTTGGTCATGTTCCTGGCGCTGCTGCTGAGCATCATCGTCTCCAGCGTCCCCTACATGCTGTTCCTCACCCGGGTGAAGCACGCGGGGGTCGTCACCCTGTTCGGGGTGGTGATGGGCCTGTTCTGCGGCTTGAGCGGACTCGGCTGGATCAGCGCCGGCATCACGGTCGCGATGTCGCTGATCGGCGAACTGATCCTCGCCGCGGGCGACTACCGTTCGCGCCGGGCGGCGATCGGGGCGAACACGGTGTTCGCCCTCTGGTACGCCGGTCCCATGGTCCCCATCCTGATCGACCGCGAGGAGTACCTGAGGTCGTCCGAGTTCCAGTTGAACGGCCCCGAGTACGTCGCGGCCTTCGACCAACTCGTCACGCTCCCGGTCGTGTGGGCCTACTTCGCGGGCACGCTCGTCTGCGGGTTCCTCGGTGCCCTCCTGGGATCGGTTCTGCTCAAGAAGCACTTTGTCCGCGCCGGTCTCGCCTGAGCCTGAGATCGCGCGGGGATTGGATCCGCAGACGAAGCTCGCGGCCGCCGCCCTCGCCGGGATCGTCATCATGACCCCGGGCGGGCTGCGATTCGTAGTGCCGGCCCTGCTGCTCGGGGTGGGCCTGGCGCTCTGGCGGGGCGCCTGGCTGAGCGGGATCGTCCTGGCCGGCTCCGCCGCGCTCCTCTGGGCGTTCGGCTGGATGCTGCCGGGGCTGTGGCCGGGCACCGTCACCGCCGTCGTGTCCTCGGTGTGCATCTACACGATCCGGTTCCTGGCCATCCTCGGGATCGGCCTGCACCTGTTCACCACCACCTCACCCACCCGGCTGAGCGCCGGGCTGCGCGCCGCACGCACCCCGCGTGCGCTGAGCGTCACGCTGGCGGTCATGCTCCGCTTCTTCCCGGTCGTCGCCGCCGAGGCCGTCGCCGTGGTCGACGCCATGCGGCTCCGCGGGCTCGCCGGCGTCAGCGGATTCCTGCGCCACCCGATCCTCAGCATGGAGCGGCTCACCGTGCCGCTCATCGCGTCGAGCCTGCGGGCCACCGAGGACCTGTCGGCCTCCGCGATCCTGCGCGGGCTCGGCTCCCGCAGGCGACCGACGGCCATGGTGCCGCCCCGCCTCGGGTGGGCGGACCTCGGATTCGCCGGGATCGTGGCCGTGCTCGCCGCCGGCGCCCTGCTGCTGCCGAACCCGCTGGCATGATCCGCATCGCCGGCGCCACCTGGACGTATCCGCACGCCACCGAGCCCAGCCTGCGGGGCATCGACCTGCACATCGCGGCCGGCGAGTTCGTCGTGCTCTGCGGGGCGAGCGGATCGGGCAAGTCCACCGCCCTTCGGCTGATGAACGGACTCATCCCGCACTTCCACGAGGAGGGCACCCTGACCGGTGCGGTGACGGTGGACGGTCTCGTCACCACCGGGGTCGAACTCGACGAGATCGGGCTGCGCACCGGCACCGTCCTGCAGCATCCACGCCGCCAGTTCTTCGCCGACACCGCCCCGGAGGAGATCGCCTTCGCGATGGAGAACTTCGGGGTCCCGCCCGAACGCATCCGCGGCCGCGTCGCGGACGCCGTCGGCGCCCTGGCCGGGCAGCTGCCGATCGAGCAGCCGCTGCAGCACCTCTCCGGCGGCCAGCAGCAGCAGGTCGCCATCGCCGCCGCGAGCGCCCACGAGCCCGGCATCCTCCTGCTCGACGAGCCCAGCTCCAACCTGTCGGCCGACGCCGTGAGCCGGCTCGTGAGGACCCTCCGCGAACTGAAGGGCCAAGGAGTGACCATCGTCGTCGCCGAGCACCGGCTGCGCTACCTCGACGGCCTGCTAGATCGCGTCGTCGTCGTGCGGGACGGGGCGATCGACCTGGAGTGGAGCGCGACGCAGTTCCGCACCGTCCCCGACGAGGAACTCGCCCGGGAGGGTCTCCGCGGCGACGTCCGTCCGACCGAGCTGCCCACGGTGCCGGCCACCGGTGCGAGCGTCGTTTCCCCGGTCGCGGCGTCGGGTGGCCCGGCGACGGGGCTGGAACTCGATCACGTGCGCTGCAGCCTCGGCGGGCGCCCGGTACTCGACATCGACCGGGTCGCCTTCCCCGCGGGAAGCGTGACCGCGGTCCGCGGCACCAACGGTGCCGGCAAGTCCACCCTCGCCCGGATCATCACCGGCCTGCAGCGCAGCACCGGAACCGTGCAACTCGCCGGTCGTGCGCTGAGCCGGCGCGCGCGGCAGCGGGGGAGCGCGATCGTGATGCAGGACGTCCAGCGCCAACTCTTCACCGACAGCGTCCGGGCGGAGATCGAGCTCGCGAGCACCGACGCCGTGACCGCCCCCAACACCACCGCGGTGCTCACCGAGCTCGATCTCGCTCACTTGGCCGAGCGACACCCGCTCTCGCTGTCCGGCGGCCAGCAGCAGCGCCTCGTCGTCGCCACTGCCCGGGTCGCCGGCCAGCGGATCGTGGTCTTCGACGAACCCAGTTCCGGCGTGGACCGGCGGCATCTGCGGTCCATCTCCGACCAGATCCGGCAACTCGCCGCGGACGGCGCCGTCGTCCTGCTGATCAGCCACGACGAGGACCTGCTCGCCCTCGCCGGGGACGCCCAACTCGTCCTCACACCGCCCGATCGCCGCGCCCCGGTGCCGCGCCGGGAGGTGGAGTGATCGGTCGTACGGACGGGCTCGGAAGCATCCGCCCGACTACTCGTCGTCCGCGCTGCTATCCGAAAGGTTGGGACAGCGCGATCGCCAGTACGGTCACCGCCGCCGTGCACAGGACGGTGCGCAGTCGTTGAACCGGGTCCAGCGGCCGTGGTACATCGCGCGCACGCCGGGGGCCGTCCGCGCATCGACGGTTCCCGCTGCGGCGAGGCGATTGTTGAGCGGGATGTTGACCAGGCCCGTGATCGCAAGGGTGATGCCGTAGAGCACCGCGCCCGCGACGATCCACGGCAACCTCGGGCGGCCGTCGTGGCCGAGGTGCAGGAACGCCGCGACGACCGGCGCCAGGAGGGCACCCAGGAAGGCCGTGAAGAACCACCCGTTCTGGATCGCCCGGTCGATCCGCTGCATCGCGGTGACGTAGTCGCGGTCGTCGGTGCGGGCCAGGCCGGGCATCACGGCGGTGGTGAACGCGAAGTACAGGCCGGCGACGAGCGCGTTCAGGACGAGTCCGATGATCAGGACGATGGTGGCCAGCATGCGGTACGCCTTTCAGGGTCAGGGGGTTGAAGTCGCCCGCACCCACACGGTCTCCGCCCGGCGGGTGCCCGCGCGCTACCGCGAGCCCGGGCACCGCGAGGCGTCACCTTCGGCGGTAGCTGGTGACGAGGGTGCTGTCGCCGTAGATCGTGGCCTCGGTCAGCGTCCAGGCGCTCTTGTCCGGCGTGGCCGGCCAGAGGGTGCGGCCGTGGCCGAGGATGAGCGGCGAGACCATGAGGTGGATCTCGTCGACCAGATCGAGGGCGAGCAGGCCGTGGGCGAGCTGGATGCTGCCGGCGACCGAGATCTCGCCGTCGATCTCCCGCTTGAGCCGGGACACCTCGTCGACCAGGTCGCCGCTCAGCACGGTGGTGTTGGCCCATTCCGGGTCCGTGAGGGTTCGGGAGACGACGTACTTGGGCATGTTGTTGTACTTGTCGGCGAGTTCGCCCTCGTACTGCGGCCACGCCTGCGCGAACCCCTCGTAGGTGGTGCGTCCGAGCAGCAGGGCCGCGGACCCGAGCGCCTCGAGCTCCTTGAACCGTTCGGCTTCGGGTCCACGGTCGAACGCGAAGCTCCAGTCGGGATACTTGAAGTCCTCGCCTCCGGGTGCCTCCACGACGCCATCGATGGAGATGAACTCGGTGAGCACGATCCGTCCCACGTCAGTTCTCCTCGACGAATCCGCGCAGCGCGGCGGCGAGCACGGCGGGGGTGGTGCTGTGCTCCTGGCCGGGTACCGGCTTGAGCGTCGCGGTGGGCAGGTGCGCCGCGATGGCGCGAGCGCCGGCGGCCATGGCGGGCCAGGTGTCCTCGCCGTGCATCACGAGGACGGGGACGTCCACACGGTTCCAGAGGTCTGGGCGCAGCGGCTTGCCGGAGAGCGCGTCGCCGACCTGGCGTCCGTCGTAGGCGATGGTCTGCGCGATGGCTTCCAGGCCGGCCCACCAGTCCTCGCCGCGCATGCCCTCGACCATGTCGGCCGGCATCATGACGGCCTCGGTCATGAACAGGGCGACGGCGTCGCCGGGACGGCCCTCGGCGACCGCGGCGTCGACGCGCTGGACGTAGTCCGCCGGCAGCGGTGGGCGGGTGTCGTCGACGGCGGCGTTCGGCTCGAACAGCGCGATCCGGGCGAGGGGGACGCCGGCCTGCGCGGCGTTCAGGGCGAGGTTCCCGCCGGAGGACCAGCCGAACACCGTCGCCGGACGGCCGCCACCGGCCTGCTCGATGACCGCGGCGAGGTCGTCGAACTCGCGCTCGACGGCGTAGGGCGGGGTGTCGCCGCTTTCGCCCCGGCCGCGGCGGTCGTAGTTGATCACCAGGAACTCGTCGGCGAGCAGCTCCGCTGTGGCGGCGTTCTCGGGGGTGGTGGCGCGGTAGGCGGTCGCACCGTCGATGATGACGATCGGGTCGCCGTCGCCCCACGCCGTGTAGGCGATGGTGGTGCCGTCGGCCGAGGTGACAGTGCCTTCAGACATCCGTGTCTCTCCTTCATCGGGTTGAGTACGGCAAAGCTGCCGTGGCCTCACGGTAAGCGGGCTCCTGCCCGGCCACGTCCCCCCCGAGGCGTAGGCCGATCTACGTCGGCGAACGTACGCCGCGCCCGGCGAACTGCGTAGGGTCGTCGAAGCCGGACGTCCGGCACATCGCGACGCGGAGAGGGGAGGAGCAGCG
>JAGPGQ010000124.1:0-2865 GCA_018055925.1 Micropruina sp. | reverse complement strand
CGGCCATCGCCGGTTACGCATGGCTGTGCCTGGCCGGCGCACTTCTCGCCTATCCGCTCTGGTTCACCGGCATCGCGCGATTGCCGGTGACCGCCGTGTCCTTCCTGACGCTGCTCTCACCCGTGATCGCCACCGTGCTCGGCTGGGCCGTTCTCGGCGAGGCGCTGACGGTGTGGCAGGGAGTCGGGTTCTGCCTGACGCTGACCGCGATCGCGGCCGCGCAGTTGCCTCCCGGCGTCCTGCGGTCACGACGTCGCCGATGATGGGTCGGAGCCTCCGATGGTCGTGGAGACTCCACTCAGACGGGCAGTTGCGCCGCGACGCGGAACTCGCCATCGCCGGCGGTGATGGCGATCGTGCCGCCCACATCGGCGACCCGCCGCCGCATGCCGGCGATCCCGAAGCCCTCGGTCACGGGACCGGCGGTCGCCTCGGGGTTGGTCACGTCGATGTGCAGCGTGCCCGGCCGGTAGCCGATCTCGACGGTCGCATGCCGTTGCGAGGCGTGCTTCGCGACGTTGGTGAGCGACTCCTGCACGATGCGGTAGGCGGCGACGTCCACGCCCGCGTCGACCGTACGGGCCGTCCCGGACACGGTCAGCGTGACGTCGATGCCGGACTCGCGCATGCGCGCGCAGAGGTCCGCGACGCGAGCCAGGCCCGGGGTGGGCGCCCGGGACTCGGGGACCTGGTCCCGCGTATCGGCGATGGACGCGAGCGTGACGCGCAGTTCGGCGAGCGCCTGTGCGCTGGCGCGGCTGATGGCGTCGAGCGCGATCTGTGCCTGCTCGGGTTTGCGGTCGCGCACGTGCCGGGCGATGTCGGCCTGCATCTGGATGGCGGCCAGGCCGTGCCCGACGATGTCGTGCACCTCGGATGCGAGCCGTAGCCGCTCATCGTCCAGGGCGCGGCGCTCCGCGTCGGCACGCTGGCGCTGCCGGGTCTCGACGATCAGTCGCCGGGTCACTCCCACGCTCAACGGGACGATGATCCACGCCGCCCCGGACAGGAGCCCCGAGACACCGATCGTCGTGGTCACCTGGCCAAGCGTGTGGGCGAGCAGGAGGGGGAGCGCGAGGGCGCCGGCGAGGACGGCGACGCGCGGTGGCCTCCGGCGCGCCATGGTGTAGGTCGCGACTCCGACGCTGATCAGGATGGTTCCGAAGGGATAGCCGAGGAGCAGATACGCCGACGTGGCACCGACACAGAGTGCGAACGAGGTCAGCGGCCATCGTCGCAATCCGGTAGCCAGGCCCGCGACGACGATGAGGCCGATCGCCCACGGATCGATCGGCCGCTGCTGGGACCCCCAGGGCACAAGGTTGGGCACGGTCACCAGCCCGACAAGCACCATGAGCCCCGCCAGGACGATGCTCCCGGCGAGACTCCAGCGCGCACTCGTCATGAGCGCCCCACTGATGTTCGCCCGGGGCGCCGCGCGGGCGGCCGCCGGATCAACGACGACAGGGTGCGTTTCGTCATGCTTCAGCCTGTTCATCCGGCCGGCCGGCGTCGCCGTGCACCGGGCGTAGCCCGGGATACGTCCACTGACGTACGACACCGGCGCGGACACCTGCTGCCATGGAAGCACGCCGCCGACGAGAGGACCAGGGATGACCACCGCCTCGCGCGATCCGGGCCCGGTGCGGCGTGGCTGGTCGGTCATCGCCGCCGGGGTCGCTCTCGCCCTGGTTCGGGCGATGGAGCCGCACCTGCCGGGTGCGCACGACTACATCGGCGTCCGAGGCATCACCCCACCCTGGGTGCCGTGGGCGGCCGCGGCGGCCACGGTCGGCGTCGGCATCGCGGTGCTCGTCCCACCGGGCACCCGGACCGACCCGCGGCGGGTGATCGTCCGTGCCGGCTGGGCAACCTGTGCGCTCTTGTCGTGGTCGGCGGCGGGGATCGTGTTCGACGGGTTCCGGGCGTTCTTCCGGATCACCGGGATCCCGGCCGGCGAGTTCGCCATCGTCGATTGGCCCGGCTTCCTCACCAGATCCATCGCCCTCGTGGCCCTGGTGCTGCTCGGGTACCCGATGCTGCTGTTGCAGCGGAGCTTGGTGGGCGCCTGCCCGCGCTGTGGACGGCGGCCGGGACACTCGTCCGCACCGGGCGCGGGACGGTTCGCCTATGCCGCGTGCGCCCTGGCCTTCGTCTACCCGGCGGTGAAGTTCTACTGGTGGCTGGGCGGTCGGTTGGGCCGGCCGGCGGTGTACACCGAGGGCTTCCCGGCCATGGAGACCGCGATGCTGGCCGGCGGCGTGCTGCTGTCCCTGGCGCTGGTGCGTCCGTGGGGCCGGGTCTTCCCGCGCTGGGTGCCGTTCCTCGCCGGCCGCCGCGTGCCCCGATCGATTCCGATCGGGGCGGGCTGGGCGTTGTCCATCACCCTCGTCCTGCACGGCGCCACCTCCGTCTTCGGCCTGCTCGGCAGCCTGCTCAGCGGCCTCCCGCTGCCGTTGGACGGCAGCGCGAACTCCTGGATCATCCTGACCGTCTATGCGTCCTGGTCCCTGTTCGGCGCGGCGCTTCTCGGCGCGACCCAGCACTATCAGCGTCAGACGGGTGGACGCTGCCGGACGTGCGGACGGCCGGACCGTCCCTGACCTAGTCCGGGATACGTCGGCGAACGTACGACACCGGCGCGGTCATCTGCTGATATGGAGTCCGTCCGCCGAGAGGAACCGAGATGAGCATCACCGCCTCACCCCGCAGCGACCCGCCGATCGCCGATCCCGTCCCGCGGCGGCGTCGCGGATGCCCTCGGCGCCGGCCCTGGGGGCACGGCCGATGATCCGGGTGATGATCGTGGACGACCAGGACCTCGTCCGGATCGGCCTGCGCACGTTGTTGGAGAACGAGGACGAT
>JAGPGQ010000122.1 GCA_018055925.1 Micropruina sp. | reverse complement strand
CACAGCTGGCGGGAGGTCCACCGCGGCCTGGACGCGCTGGCCGACGGGTTCGACGTCGTGATGTGCCCGGAGCGGCAGCTCTACTTCGACTACGCCCAGTCCGATGCCGCGGACGAGCCGATCCCGGTCGGGCGGGTCACCACGCTCGAGTCGGTGTACCGCTACGACCCGATCCCAGCCGGCACCGGTGGTCCGGGACGCCTGCTGGGCGCACAGGCGAACCTGTGGACCGAGCACCTGGATTCGGCCCGGCGGCTGCACTACGCCGCGTTCCCCCGGCTGTGCGCCTTCGCCGAGAACCTGTGGTCGCCGCTCGAGGCGCACGACTACCCGGATTTCGTCGGGCGGCTGGAGGCTGCGCACCTGGGCCGGCTGGCCGCGCTGGGTGTGGATCACCGGCCGCTGGCCGGCCCGCGACCCTGGCAGCGGCGTCCGGGAGTCGCCGGCACGCTGCGGCTGCCCGCGGGCTAGCCTCGCGGACTGCTCAGCGGTTCCTCAGAGGCCGAGCAGTTCGATGGCGGCCATCGCGGCGTTCTGGCCGCCGATGCCCGAGACCGCTCCGCCGCGCTTGGCGCCCGCGCCGCACAGCAGGATCCGGTCGTGCCCGGTGGCCACGCCCCAGCGCCGGGCGGGGGTGTCGAGCGGCTCGTCCGGCTCCGCCCAGGGCCACGACAGCGGCCCGTGGAAGATGTTGCCGCCCGGCATCGCCAGGGCGTCCTCGAGGTCGCGGGTGGTCTTCACCTCGATGCACGGCCGGCCGTCGGCGTCGAGCGCCAGGCATTCCTCGACGGGTTCGGCGAGGACCGAATCGAGGCTGGCCAGCGCGGCCGCCCGGACCGACTCGCGCAGCGCGTCGTTGCCCAGGGCGTCGACCAGCCGGTCGGGTACCTGCAGGCCGAACAGGGTCAGCGTCTGGTAGCCCTGCGCGCGCAGGTCGGCGCCCAGAATGCTCGGATCCGACAGCGAGTGGCAGTAGATCTCGGCCGGCAACGGGTCGGGCAGCCCGCCGGCCACGGCCTCCGCGTGCGCCGCCCGCAGCCGGGTGAGGCTCTCGTGAATGTGGAAGGTGCCGCCGAACGCCGCCTCGGGGGCGATGCCGTCCTCACGCAGCCGGGGCAGCCGCCGGAGCAGCAGGTTGACCTTGGCCTGGGCCCCCTCGGCGCGCACGGCCGGCTCCTCGCCGAGCAGCCGGGCGAGCACGGCGGGGGCCGCCCCGCAGAGCACCAGATCGGCGACCAGCCGCTGCTCGGTTCCCCGATGGACGAAACCGACCTCGCCCTCGGGCGTGACGGAGGTGACCTCGGCGCCGGTGAGCAGCCGGGCGCCGGCCTTCCGGGCCGCCGCCTCCAGGCCGCCGGAGACCACCCCCATGCCGCCGATCGGCACGTCCCAGTCGCCGGTGCCGCCGCCGATCACGTGGTACAGGAAGCAGCGGTTGCCCTCGGTCGAGTCGTCCAGGTCGGTGAAGGTGCCGATCAGGGCGTCGGTGGCCACCACGCCGCGGACCAGGTCGTCGCCGACGGATGCCTCGACGAGCTCGCCGATCGGCCGTTCGACGATGCCAGTCCAGGCGTCGCCGAGGAGGCTCCGGGCCTCCTCCCGGCTGGGCAGCGGCGACGTCATGGTGTCGAACAGGGCACCCGCGTACCCGGTGATGCCGCGGTAGAAGGCGGCGAACCGGTCGGTGTCGCCGGCCGCGCCGACGGCCGCGAACGAATCCTGCGTCGCCTTCCAGTCGCCGTTGTCGATCAGCAGCCCGCGGTCGGTGCCGGGCACCGGGGTGTAGGACGAGTACCGGCGGCGCACCAGCGACACCGACAGGCCGAGGTCGTCGGCGATCGAACGCGGCAGCAGGCTGACCAGGTAGGCGTAGCGGGAGAGCCGGGCGTCCAGACCCTCGAACGCCGTCGCCGAGATCGCGGCGCCGCCGAGCACGTCGAGCCGCTCCAGCACCGTCACCTCGGCCCCGGCGCGGGCCAGGTAGGCCGCCGCGGTCAGCGCGTTGTGGCCACCACCGACGATCGCCACCCGCTTCACGTTCTGGTCATTGCTCATGCGTGCCTCATTCCTCGTCGCTGCTGAGCCTTCATTGGTACACGATCGCGCCTTGCCGTGCACGGATGCACCGGCCTCCGGGATCCTCGCCCTAGTCCGGCTGGGCCCACTTCGGCGGCACCCCGTACCGCTGCGGCCGGATCAGCCGGCCGGCGGCCGAGTCGGCGATCAGTTCGGCCAGTCGTTTCTGCCGGGTGGCCTCGGTCTTCGCCTGCATCACCCAGGCCACGCAGCCCCGCCGGTAGGACGGCGTCGCCCGTTCGTAGAAGAACGCGACCGCCGCCGGGTCGGCCCGCAACGCCGCCTCGTAGGCATCGGGCAGCGCGAGTTCGCCGCCCCGCTCGTAGCTGTACGGGGCGGGTTCCCGGCGGCGACGCTCGAACGCGGCCAGGCCGGGCGGCCGCATCCGTCCGGACGCGATCAGCTCCTCGACCAGGGCGATGTTGATCCTGCTCCAGTTGCTGCCCGGCTTGCGCGGCGTCCAGCGCTGGGCGACGGTGTCGTCGTCGATCCGGTGCATCACCGAGTCGATCCAGCCCCAGCACAGCGCGACCGGGACGGCGTCCGGCCAGGTCAGGCCCCGATCGGCGGCGTGCTTCTTGAACAGGCCCACCCACAGCTCGGTCTCCCGGTCGTGGTGTTCGGCGAGCCAGGCCTCGAACGCGGCGGGATCGGAGAAGAACCGCGCCGGACGCTCCGCCGTGCCACCCATCCACGTCGCCATGGGCGCCATCATGGCAGCCGCAGCCGACACCCGCGCATCACGGGCCGGCGACCACCATCGGCGCCCCGGTCACGGGGTCGGGGACGACCTCGCAGGCGAAGTCGAAGACGGTGCGCATCAGCTCGGCGGTGAGGATCTCGCGCGGCTCGCCCTGGGCGACGATGCCTCCGTCGCGCATGGCGATCAGGTGGTCGGCGAACCGGCTGGCCTGGTTGATGTCGTGCAGCACCACGACCACCGTGCGGCCGGCGTCCCGCAGCCGGGCCAGCAGCCGCAGCAGCTCGTACTGGTGGGTGATGTCGAGAAAGGTGGTCGGCTCGTCCAGCAGCAGGTAGCTCGTTTGCTGGGCCAGCGCCATGGCGATCCAGACCCGTTGCCGCTGGCCACCGGACAGCGCGTCGACGGCGCGGTCGGCGATCCCGGTCACCCCGGCCAGCTCCATCGCCTCGGTCACCGCGGCTTCGTCGGCCTCGCTCCAGGTGGAGAGCAGCGTCTGGTGCGGGAACCGTCCCCGCGCCACCAGCCGCTGCACGGTGATGCCTTCGGGGGCGAGCGCCTCCTGCGGCAGGAAGCCGAGCAGCCGGGCGAGTTCCGGCCCGCGGTAGTCGTGCAGCAGGCGGTCGTCGAACAACACCTGCCCCGTTTGGGGCTGCAGCAGCCGGACCAGGGACCGCAGCAGCGTCGACTTGCCGCAGGCGTTCGGCCCGGTGATCGCGGTGAACGCCCGGTCGGGGATGTCGACCGTCAGGTCGCGGGAGACCACCCGGTCGCGGTAGCCGAGGGTGGCCCCCAGGGTGCGCAACCGGACGCCCGCGGCGCTCGGATGGACGGACGGACTCATCGGATTCTGGCCTCCTTGATCAGCAGCCACACCAGGTAGGCGCCACCCACGATCGTGGTCACCACGCCGACCGGCATGATGATCGGCGCCAGGGCGATCTGTGCGGCGACGTCGGCGCCGAGCAGCAGGACGGCCCCGGTCAGCGCCGCCGGCGCGAACGCGATGCCCGGGGAGCGGGCCAGCCGGCGCCCGATCTGCGGGGCGGCCAGCGCGACGAACACCACCGGCCCGGCGGTGGCCGTGACCGCGGCGGTGAGCCCGACCGCGATCAGCACCACCAGCGGTCGCAACCGGCCGAGCGGGACGCCGGTGGTGACGGCGAGGTGATCGCCCAGCTCGGTCTGGTGGACCGCCCGCGCGCACACCGCCAATCCGGCGGTGAGCACGGCGATCGCCCCGATCGGCACCGTCAGGTCCGCCCAGCCGATGCCGTTCAGCGAGCCGGCGCTCCACGCCGTGCCGGCGATCGCCACGTCCAGCTCGGCGCTCAGCACCAGCCAGCTGTTCAGCGCGGTGACGATCGCGTTCACCGCGATCCCCAGCACCACCAGCCGCAGGCCGGACGCCGCGGCCGTGCCGGTGAGCAGCAGCAACACCCCGGCGACCACGAGCCCGCCGGTCCCGGCGGCCACCGAGACGGTCACGGCGGCCCCGCCGCCGAACATCAGGGCGAGCAGCACACCGGTGTAGGCGCCGGCGTCCAGGCCGAGGACGTCCGGGCTGCCCAGTGGGTTGCGGGTCAGGCTCTGGAAGATCGCCCCGGACAGGCCCAGGGCGGCGCCGAAGACCGCCGCCGCGACCACCCGGGGCAGCCGCCACTGTTGCACCACGACGGACGAGTCGCCGTACCCGGCCAGCGCCTGCAGCACGTCCCACGGGGTCGCCCAGCGCGCCCCGAAGCACAACCCGACCGTCACCAGCACCAGGAGCGCCACCAGCAGGCCGGCGCAGGTCGCCAGCATCCGCCGGTCGAACCTGATCGCCACCGGGCCGCGGCGCAGCACCGGATCGGCCGCCACTCGGGTGCTCATATCGCCGCCGCCCCGTACCGCCGGACGACCCAGATCAGCATCAGGCCGCCGACCACGGCGACGGGCACCGCGACCGGGACTTCACCGGTGCGCAGCGCCAGCCGGGCGACCACGTCGGAGGCCAGCAGCACCGCGGGCCCGATCACCAGGCAGAACCCGCACAGCCCCGGCACGGACGCCCCGGCGAGCCGGCGAGCCAGGTGCGGCGCGATCAGGCCGAGGAAGACGATCGGGCCGGCGACGGCGGTCGCCACCGCGGTCAGCATCATGGCCACCACCAGCCCGGTCGCCCGGACCCGGCGCACCCGGGTCCCCAGCGCCTGGGCCAGCTGGTCGCCGAGCGCCAGGGCGTCCAGTTGCCGGGCCAGCAGCAGCACCACGCCGATGCCGGCCGCGACCAGCCCGAGCGGCAGCGCCAGCGGTGACTGTTCGCGCCCGGCCAGCGAGCCCACGGACCAGTACCGGTAGGCGTCCAGGACGTCGGGCAGCATCAGCCGCAGGCCGAGGGAGAGCCCGAGCAGGACGGCGCTCAGAGCCGTCCCGGCCAGCACCATGCGCAGCGGCGAGGCCCGTCCGACCAGGAAGGTGACCACACCGGCGGCGCAGGCGCCGACGAAGGCCAGCACGATCTGGGACGGCTGCGACGACGCGATGCCCAGGGTCGCCCCGATCGTCATGGCCGCCCCGGCGCCGGCGGTGGTGCCGAGGATTCCGGGGTCGGCGAGCGGGTTGCGGGTCAGGGTCTGCAGCACGGCGCCGGCCAGCGCCAGCGCGGCCCCGACCGCCACCGCCAGCACGGTGCGCGGCACCCGGACGTCCCAGACGATGGTCGCCTGCTCGATGGTGCCGCCGCCGGTCAGTCCCCGCCAGACCTCGTCCGGGGCCAGCCCGCCCTTGCCCACCGCGAGGCTGATCGATGCCAGGACGACCAGCCCCACCGACCAGGCGATCAGCATGGCGCCGCGGCGCACCCGTTCACCGCGGCGCACCGGTTCAGTCGTCAAATCCCTCGACGCCACGTTTCCAGTACCCGCGGATGGAGGCGTCGATGCCGCGGCGCTTGGCCCAGCGGCGCAGCGGTTTGACCAGTCCCGCCTCGCCGGCCGCGAACAGGAAGGTGTCGGCCGGGTCGGCGTCGTCGACCGCCTCGATCAGCGCGATCAGGTCGTCGGGGCACGGCGTCCCGTCGAGCCACCGCACCCGGGCGCCCGGATGCTCCAGCGGGTAGTCCCGCTGGGCCGGGTGTTCGACCACGGCGAGGATGTCCACCCGGGCCGTCGCCGGTGCCTCCTCGAGCCACCGGGCCACCGCCGGCAGCGCGGTCGAGTCGGCCACCATCAGGTAGTGCCCGCAGCCGTCGGGGAAGGCGGCGGCGCCGGGCGGGCCGGCGATCGGGACCGCCTCGCCGATCCCCACCGTGACCGCCCAGTCCGACGCCAGCCCGCCGTCGTGGACGACGAAGTCGATGTCGAGTTCGCGGGCCGCGGCGTCGTAGCGCCGGATGGTGTAGGTGCGGTCGACCGGGAACGGGTTCGGCCAGTCCAGCATGCCGCGCTCGTTGGGCACCGGCAGCCGCAGTTCGCCGTCGGCGTCCGGGAAGAGCAGCTTGACGTGGTCGTCGGCGGCGTAGGTGTGGGTGCCGTCCAGTCCGGGACCGCCGAAGGTCAGCCGGACCATCCGGTCGGTCACCCAGCTGCGCCGCAGCACGGTCGCCTCGCGGATGCCGATCGTGTACGGGATCCGGGTGACGCCGCGGCCGGACGCCCGGTGCGCGGCCACCCGCTCGGCCGCCTTCGACCGGTCGTCGGCTCTGGGCCGAGCGCCGGTCATCGCTTGAGCAGCGGGGCGAGCTCGGTGTCGAGCGTCTCCAGCGTCTTGGTCGCCGACTTGTAGGTGGACGCCTCGGTGTACCGGAAGGCGATCGTCTTGCCGGCCTTCACCTGGGGCAGGTTCTTCCAGAGCTGCGAGTTGAGCACGTACTGCACCGACTTGCTGGGCGTGCCGTCCTCCTGCACCGTGTAGGAGATGTAGTCGGCCTCGGCGAAGCTCTTGCCGAGCTCCTCGATCGCCGGGTTCTCGCTCACGTCGCCGGAGCCGCCGGTCTTCTCCTTCACCTGGCCGTAGTACTGCACGCCGATGTCCTGGGCGATGTTGGTGCCCCACGAGTCGGCGAACTCGCGCTGGAAGTTGCCCGTCGCCACGTCGCCGTAGCCGCCGAGGTGCCCCCACTTCAGGTTCGCCAGCACGCCGGCGTACTTCTTCTTCAGCTCCTCGGCCTTGGCGAGGTAGCCGTCCTTGTTCGCCTGGAAGCCCGCCATCGCGCCGGCGGCGTCGGCCTGCTTCTCGGTGAAGGTCTTCCACGCCGACGGCACGCTCGGGCCGATCGCCACCACCGGGGCGATGGTGTTCAGCCGCTCCATGTCGATCTGAGCCTGCACCGGCCGGGGGACGCCGATGATGATCAGGTCGGGCTTGGCCTGGGCGATCGCCTCGTAGTTGGTCTCGGCGGCGAGTTCGCCGGCGATCTTGGTGAGGCCGTCGTAGGTGGACTTGTCCTCGGCGGCCATCAGCGGCAGGGAGCGCTTGAACTCGGAGATGCCGACCAGCGGAGCCTTGGCCTCGATCAGCACCGGCACCGCGTAGCCGGTGGCCACGATGCGCTGCGGTTTGGCCGGGATGGTGATCTCGCCGTTGTCGGCGGTGAACGTCCGGGTCTCGGCGGACGCGGTGCCGCCGGTGGATGGGCCGCTGCAGCCGGCGAGCGCCATGGTCGCCAACACCACCGTGGCCAGGATCTGTCGCAGGTGTCTCCGCACGTGATTTCACGCCTTCCGTGGATCGGTTTCGGGGCAGGCCGGGTCCCGAGGTACGGGCCGCCGCATTCCTTCCGCCGACGAAGGTTAGCCTTCCCTTATCGCCCATCCGTGTCGCTCAGGCGACACCCTGTGTCGTGAGGAGGACACCGTGCCGACACTGTCGCTTTCGCTGCGGCACAACCCCGACCCGTTGACCTGCGACGACTTCGGCTACGGCATCGGGACGATCGGCGGCGTCCTGGTGCTGCGGTACGCCGTCGCCGGCGACACCGTGCTGTCGGACCGGCGCGACGACCTGCTGCATCAACTGTTCTGGAGCCCGGACTGCACCCTGGAGGTCTCCGACCAGTACGGCACGGACGCGCGGATCACCGCCGACCGGGCGTACTGGGTGCACCAGGTGAGCAGCAACCTGGTGCGCGCCCGGGGCGAGGGTGCGGTCTACCGGGTCTGCCTGCGGCAGGTCCCGCGGCCGATCGGGCAGTTGCGCACCGGCGTCGTCCGGATCGACGAAGAGGCCGTCCGGCACCTGACCCTGCTCGGCTCGGGCGCCGTCCGGGACGACGAGTGGCGGCGGTCCCGCGAGCTCATGATGGACGGACTGAGTCCGGTGGACGTGCCACCCGATCCCCGGCAGCCGGTGCGGCCGCCCGGCGGGGTGGCCGCCGAGGTGGCCCGGGTGATCCTTCGGGACCCGTCCGACGACCGGAACCTGACCGAGTGGGCGAGCGAGCTGCATGTATCGACCAAGACCCTGCAGCGCGACTTCGACCGGGTGTTCGGCATGCCGTTCACGGCCTGGCGCACCCGGACCAGGCTGTCCGCCGCCCGCGACCTGCTCGACGTGGCCCCGGTAGGCGAGGTGGCGCGGCGCGTCGGGTACGCCAGCACGTCGGCCTTCGTCGCCGCCTTCGCACGGGCGTTCGGCAGCACGCCGACCGCCATGTCGCGGGGCGCCGAGCCCGCCCGCGGTCGAGCCGAGCCGCAGCTGCCCGCCCCCGCCCGGCGGAGGCACCGCAACGGCGTGCATCGGCCATGATGGCCGGATGATCCGCGCCGTCGTCTTCGACCTGGGCCAGGTGCTCGCCTCGCCGCCCGACATCCACTCGCACCCCGCCGGCCTGCTCGGGGTGCCCACCATCGAGTTCAGCGCCGCCTACTGGACCGGACGCCGGAGCTACGACGAGGGCGGACCGGACGAGGCCTACTGGGGTCCGCTGCTGACCACGCTGGGCCTGCCGGCCACCGCGGAGCGGGTCGACCTGCTGGCCACGACCGATGCCCGGTTGTGGACGGGGATCCGCCCGGAGGCGGAGGCGCTGGTGGCCGACACGGCGGCCGTCGGACGGCTGACCGCGCTGCTGTCGAACGCGCCGCTGGTACTGGGTTCGGCCATCGAGGCCGCGCCCTGGCGGCGGCATTTCGACCGGGTGTACGTCTCGGCCCGGATCGGGGCCACCAAGCCGGATCGCCGGATCTACGACCACGCGACCGCCGACCTCGGGGTCGAGCCCGGCGAGATCGCCTTCGTGGACGACCGTCCCGAGAACGTGGCGGGCGCGCTCGAGGCCGGTTGGCGGGCCCACCTGTGGGTGGACGACGCCGACACCCGCGCCTGGCTGGGCTCCTGCGGCGTGCTCTGATCGCCGGCCGGGCGGCGGAGATCCCGGCGTTCGCCGGGATGACGAGGGTGCCGGGAGGACGGCGCGTCCTGGCACGTCATCCCGGGCTCGACCCGGGATCCCGACCCTCAGCGGGTCGGCGATGCGGTCGGCTTCGCCGAAGGTGGAACTGCGGAAGGCTGCGGCCCGGCCACCTCGGGCGGCGGCTGCGCGCACAGCTTCGCCGCCTCCCCATGGCCGGCGGTGAACACCAGCGGGGTCTGCAGCACCTGCTGGCAGGCGTCCTCGGTCAGCTGCCGGCTGCCGGCGCCGTCGACGATCCCGTTGCCCCGGCAACCCGAGTAGCGCACCACCACGTCGGCGGCGACCGTGCCGCGCCAGAGCCGGGCCAGCGCGGCCGTGTTGCCGGCACTGGTGCACGAGGGGTCGTCCGGGCCCGATCCCGCGGGCGCCGCGGCCAGTGCCCCGGCCACCTCATGCCCGTCGGTGCCGGTGAGCAGCTTCGAGGCGAGCAGCTGGGCCGGGGCGACGTCCAGGTCGTACTGGCACAGCGACACCCGCTCGGGGGGGTCCTGATCCGCGGGGGCGGCCGGACCGGAGCCGGCGGTCAGGGTGTTCGTGGCCGCGCAGCCGTTCGGGTCGACGTCCCCCATCGGACGCACCGAGGCGACGATCTGCTCGGCGACTGTGGCCAACTCGTCGGTGTACACCACCTCGACCAGGTAGCCGTTCAGTTCCTTCGTGGCCGTCTTCCAGCCCGCCGGCAGGTCCCAGCCCCGGTCCGGGGCTCCCACCGCCCGCACCGACACGAAGGTCTGCATCCGTTCGGCCGGGATGTCCCGCGGGCACAGGATCTGGGCCACGATCCGCTTCTCGGGGGCGAGGTCGACGAACGGTGCGGCCTCCCGCTGGGTCCGTCCGGTGCACCAGTCGCTCACCGGCGCGTAGCCGTAGGCCCAGTACTGCGGCACCTGGTAGCTGAGCACCCGGTAGGACTCCCAGCGCCAGCCCGGACGCGCGGACGCGACCGGTCGCGGAGTGCCGGTCGCGGCGTCGCCCGGGACGCGCTCCGGCGCGTTCGCGGGCACGGCGAAGTTCCGGGAGCCACCCTGGAACTGGCTCAGGGCGAGCGGTATCGCCACCGCCGCCACCAGCACCACGGCGGCGGCCACGGGCAGCCAGCGCGGCAGCCGGCCGCGCGCCGCGTGGGGGGCCGCCGGCAATTCCAGTGGCTCGAACTGGGGCTCCTCGGCATGCTCGCGGAGCGCATCGCGGAAGGCCTGCTCGGCCCGGTCGTCGTCCCTGGGCTCAGTCATCGGTGTCGTCCTCGATCAGTCGGGTGCGCAGCCGGGTGAGGGCCCGGTGCACGTGGGAGCGGGCGGTGGCCTCGGCACAGCCGAGGATGCCGGCGATCTCGGCGTAGTCGAGGTCGTCGTAGAAGCGCAGGGCGACCGCCGCCCGTTGCAGCGGCGGCAGGCTCTCGCACAGTTGCCAGGCCACCTCGGCGTCGGTCACCGGGCCGGCGTGGTCGGGCGTGACGCTCGACAGCTCGTCGCTGGCCTGCTCGCGGCCGGTGCGCCGCCACCGGCTGATGCCGGCGTTCACGATGCTCCGCTTCACGTAGGCGTCCACGTTGCCGGCGGCGCTGACCCGGCTCCAGCGCGGGTACAGGCCGAGCAGCGCATCCTGCACCAGGTCGCGCGCGTCCTCGGCGTTGCGGGTCACCAGATAGGCGAAGCGCTGCAGCGCCACCGATCTGGTGGCGACGTAGTCCTCGAAACCAACCGCGGTCACCGGCGCCTCCTGTACCAGCGTCATACCCTGCACACGCAGCACCCGGGCACGACGTTGCACCCTCGGGCATGATTTCTCCATCCGACCCGATGCCGCAACCGAAGGGGGCCCGCCGTGCTGCTGGCCGAGGACGTCCTGCTGCTCGCCACCGACGACACATCCGGCCGCAAACTGACCCGGTACACCGACCTGTTGGTCGCCGGGGGCCTGCTCAGCGACCTGGTGCTGGCCGGCAACGTCCGGTTGACCGAGGCGGGCGAGACGATCCGGAGGAACCGTGCCGTGGGCGTCCCCGACGCGCCCTGGCCGAGCGATCCGCTACTGGGCGATGCGCTGCTGCTGATCAACACCAAGCCGCGGTGGTACCCGTCGATGCTGGTCGAGCG
>JAGPGQ010000123.1 GCA_018055925.1 Micropruina sp. | reverse complement strand
TCGTCGAGGACTCGTCGGTGATCTTCCGGACCTCCGAGGGTTCCAAGCTGTTGCAGCTCACGGTGAACACCCGGGTGGCGTTCCAGGCGGACGGCTGGGTGACGGACACCGGCTGGAGCGTGGTGGTCAAGGGCACCGCCACCGAGGTCACGGATGCCGACGAGCGCGACCGGATCGAGCGGGTGCTGCACCCCTGGGTGGCGACCGTGAAGACCCACGTGGTCCGGATCGATGTCGACGAGATCGAAGGGCGCCGGTTCGTCTTCGGCGACGAGCCCGAGCCGGAAGTGGCGACCGCCACCTGAGCCGAGCCTGCGGGCGAGAGCGGAGATCCCGGATCAAGTCCGGGATGACGGCATCCAGATCGCCTGCCGTGCGGAACACCCACCTCGTCATCCCGGCGGACGCCGGGATCCCGGATCAAGTCCGAGATGACGGCATCCAGATCGCCTGCCGTGCGGAACACCCACCTCGTCATCCCGGCGGACGCCGGGATCCCGGATCAAGTCCGAGATGACGTCGCCCAGATCGCCTGCCGTGCGGAACACCCACCTCGTCATCCCGGCGGACGCCGGGATCCCGGATCAAGTCCGGGATGACGTCGCCCAGGTCGCCCGCCCGCCGGAACAGCCACCTCGTCATCCCGGTGGACGGGATCCCGGATCAAGTCCGGGATGACGGTGCCCAGGTCGCCTGGCGTGCGGAACACCACCTCGTCGGGCGCGTGCTGGACGTCACCGACGGGTGCCCCGGGCGGGTCTGAGGTGACAGGCCCGAGCCGGGGCTTCGAGAGGGCGGGTTTCACCACCGACTGCCGTGGTGAAACCCGCCCGCTATCGCGGACTTCGGTCAGGCTTCGGGTGTGCCCTGGTGGAACCGCTGCCGCCAGTCGGCATCCTTCACCCACAGGGAACTGCGCAGCGCCGATCCCTGCTCGCTGACCGAGCGCCAGACCAGCAGGATCGTGCGGACGTCGACGGTGTCGACCGAGACCACCTCCAGCCGCGCCGGTTCCGGCAGCGGTGCGATGGCCGCCAGCATGTCCGCCCGGGTCCACAGCCGGCCGGACGACCCGATCTCGCACCAGTCCTCGTGCAGCAGGGCGGCGACCGCGGACGGATCGGCCCGCACCTCGTCGCTGAGTAGCGACCGTTCGTGGGCGATCACCAGGTCGGCGTCGGACGGTTCGGGCTCCTCCAGCTCATCCGCCATCGCCGAGAACAGGTCCTCGGGTTCATCGACGGGCATCGCCGGTGCCGTCGGAGTTGAGGCACGTGCGGGAACCGGGTCCGGTGCCCCGGTACGCGACGGCGCCGCGGCCCCCGGATCCGGTGCCGGCAGGTCGTCCACTCCCTCGACCGTGGCGCCGGCGTCCATGCCCGGCCCGGCGGCGGGCACGCGTCCCTCCCGGCACGCGACCGCGGCGGCGTTCGCCAGCCGGTCCGCCTCCTCGTTGAGCGGATGACCCGAATGTCCCTTGACCCACTCGAACCGGACGCTCCGGCCGCGCAGGGCCTCGTCCAGGGCCTTCATGATCTCGACATTGAGCACCGGCTTGCCGTCGCCCTTGCGCCAGCCCTTGCGCTTCCAGCCGGGCATCCACTTGGTCAGCGAGTTGATCACGTACATCGAGTCGCAATAGACCAACAGGTCGTCGTCGACGCCCGCGGTGCTGCGCAACAGTTCGAGGACAGCGGTCAGTTCCCCCATGTTGTTGGTACCGCGCGGCCAGCCGCCGCTCGCCCAGCGGTCGGAGTCGATGTACCAGGCCCAGCCGGCCGGGCCGGGATTACCGAGGGCGGAGCCGTCCGCTGCGGCGATAAGCGTCACCGGCTCATCGTGCCAGAGCGCGACCGGGGTCCGGTGCGGCTGGGCGCACGCCGCTGGAACAGGTCCGCACAGCCACGCCCTGACCAAGTCCCCGGCGGTCGGGCGTGCGTCCGCACCCGCGGGCAGCACACCCCGAGGTCAGCTGAGCTCGAGCCAGTCGCCGGCCGCGAGGAGGTCGATCGAGGCGACCGCGTCGACGAAACCGGGGGTCGTGCGTTCGGGATCACGCTCCACCGCCTCGGTCGCGATCGCCTTGGCCTGGACGATGACGTCCGCGTGCTCGAGCACCTTGAGCAGCCGTAGACTGGACCGTCCGCCGGACTGGTCGGCACCCAGCACGTCGCCCTCGCGGCGCTGGACGAGGTCGAGTTCGGCCAGGGCGAACCCGTCGGTGGTGGCGGCCACCGCCTCCAATCGGTTGCGCACCCCCTCGTCGTCGAGCGCCTTGGTGATCAGCAGGCAGACACCCGGGTGCTGGCCGCGGCCGATCCGGCCGCGCAGCTGGTGCAGTTGGGAGATGCCGAACCGGTCGGCGTCCCAGATCACCATCATGGTGGCGTTCGGCACGTCGACGCCGACCTCGATCACGGTGGTCGACACCAGCACGTCGAGTTCGCCGGCGGCGAAGGCCGCCATCGTGGACTCTTTGACCTCGCTGGACTGCTGGCCGTGCAGCGTGCCCACGCGCAGCCCGGCCAGCGAGACCGCGCTGAGCTCCTCGGCCAGGTCGATCACGCCGATGCCTTCGTCGCTGGACTTGATCCGGGGCACGACCACGAACGCCTGCCGGCCCTGGGCGACCTCCTCGGCCACCCGCTGCCACGCCCGTTCGACCCAGGCGGGACGCAGTGTCGCGTCGACGACGACGGTGCCGACCACCTGTCGTCCGGCCGGTATCTCGGCCAGCGTCGACACGTCCAGGTCGCCGAAGATGGTCATCGCCACCGAGCGAGGGATCGGGGTCGCGGTCAGCACCAGCACATGCGGCCGGGTGGACGCCTTGTCGGCCAGCACGCCACGCTGCTCGACCCCGAAACGGTGCTGCTCGTCGATCACGATGAAGCCGAGCTCGGCGAACCGCACGGTGTCGTGCAGCAGCGCATGGGTGCCGATCACGATGCCCGCCTCACCGGACGCCGCCCGGAGCAGCACCTCGCGCTTCGCGGCCGCCGGCATCGAACCGGTCAGCAGCACCACATCGGTGGCCACCTCGGGGGAACCCAGCAGCCGGCCGCCGGCCAGGTCGCCCATCAGCGACCGGATGGTGGCGTAGTGCTGTTGGGCCAGCACCTCGGTGGGTGCCAGCAGGGCACACTGGCCGCCCGCGTCGACCACCGCCAGCATCGCCCGCAGCGCTACGACGGTCTTGCCGGAGCCCACCTCGCCCTGCAACAACCGCTGCATC
The DNA here is from genome assembly GCA_018055925.1 of Micropruina sp. Lineage (GTDB taxonomy): Bacteria > Actinomycetota > Actinomycetes > Propionibacteriales > Propionibacteriaceae > Micropruina. Next base: position 8,034 of record JAGPGQ010000123.1, on the reverse strand, counting down.
GGACGGGGCCGGTCCAGTTCGCCCAACAGGACGGTGCTCACCTCGCGCTGCCCGGCGGTGAGGCTGAACGGCAGCCGGGCGTCGAGCGCGGCCAACAGGCCGTCCGTCCTCGCGCGCCGTGGGACCGCGGTGTGGGTGGAGGCGTCGGCCCGCCGATAGGCCATGGTCAACTGGGTGGCGAACGCCTCGTCGAACAGCAGCCGCTCGGCGCCCGCCTCGGCCTCGGCGAGCGTGCGGGGCTGATGGACGGCCGCGAACGCGTCCACCAGCGGCATCACGTCGGCGGCGTCCAGCACCCACTCGGGCCACGGGTCTTCTCCCGCGCTCAGGGTCGCGAGCGCGAGCCGGCAGCATTCGGCCACCTTCCAGGTGGGCAGCTTCGCGGTCGCCGGGTACATGCCGACCAGGCCGGAGCGGCTCATGGTGGCGATCAGTTGCTTCTGCTCGGACGAGCCGACGATTGCGCCGGTGGCGTCGAGCATGACGAACTCGGGATGGGTCAGCTGCGGCTGGTCGCGGAACCGGCCGACCTTGCCGACGAAGATCCCCCGCACCCCCTTCGCGAGCTCGCGGCACCAGTACTCGACCAGGTGGTCGCGGCCGAAGAACGTGACCGCCAGGTAGCCGTGCCCGTCGGTCAGGGTCACCTCCAGCCGGCTGGGACGGCCCCGCCCGCCGGCGCGGACCCGGGTGGAGCTCACCCGGGCCATCACGGCCACGTGTTCGCCCTCGGTGAGCGTGGCGAGGTCGGTCAGTTCGGTGCCGGAGAGGTAGCGCCGCGGCAGGTGGCGCAAAAGGTCGCCGACGGTGTGGATGCGGAGCTTCTGCAGATCCTTGGCGGTGCGGGCGCCCAGCACCTCGGCGGCCGGAAGATGCAGCTCCCGGAATGCCTGCGTGCGCCACGTCACCATGATCGGCAGCCTAACCGGAGGCCCCGACACGATCGATCCGGCGAGCCGGAGGCCGTCAGCCCGGGCCGGGGCGCGGCCCCGCGGCGGCCTGCCGGATGGTCTCGGCGACCCGTTCGGCGCCGTACATCCGGGCCTTCACCTGCCGGTGGCCGACCGTGATCGCGACGATCTTCGTGACCAGTCCGGGCTGCACCTCGACCGCGGCGATGTCGTCCAGCGGGACGGAGAGGTCCAGGGTGCCGGTCTGCACCATCCGGTTGAGCGCGTTGGCCTGGAAGTCGACGCTGCGGTCGGTCACGATCAACGTGCCGCCGACCCACAATCCGCCGTACCTGCCACGGAACACGTCGATCACGGATTCGGTGCTCGCCCTCGACTCCTGGGCGGCCGCGAGGCCGGCGTCCATGGCCGGGTGCAGGTCGAGCCGGGCATCCTCGACCAGCAGATTGGCGGCCTTCCGCAACAGGATTCGCGGTTCGGTGGCCGGAGCCGGGTCGTCCACCCAGAACGACCAGCCGGGCGGCGCGGGCGGCCAGGAGGGATCCGGTCGCCAGTCGGCGGGCGGCTGCCAGCCGGGCGGCGGCGCCGGCCAGCCCGGCGGTGGGTTGAAGCGCATCATCGGACCACGCGCCGATCGGGCTGTGGCATGGTCAGGGGTTCGGTCACGCGGTTCATGGTGCCGGAGAACCGGTTCGTGCGCTCGCGGCGGTGACCAGCTTCTGCGGTGCCTGATCGCGCGATCGGCAACTGCTGTCGGCCTGGCCAACTGGTTTCGTCAAATATCCCGAAACCATCATGCGCGAGGCGCCAGTCGTTGCCGATCGCGCGATCAGTGATCCACCGGTTTCAGCGACCCACCCGGGACGAGCACCCGCGCCCGCTCTCGGACGCGTCCGGCGCGGTTCCCCGTCCAAGGGACGACGTGACCCCGGCGGGAACGCAGCAGCCGTCCGGACATGAAAAGAACCCGCCGCGGCGGGTTCTTCACGGGTGCCGGAAGGTCAGCGGGTGACCTTGCCGGACTTCAGGCACGAAGTGCAGACGTTCAGCCGCTTGGGCGCACCCGCCACCACGGCGCGCACGCGCTGGATGTTCGGGTTCCACCGACGGTTGGTCTTCTTCTTCGACCAGGGCACGTTGTGGCCAAAGCCGGGGCCCTTGGCGCAGATGTCACACACGGCAGCCACTGGTAACTCCTTGATTGCTTGGGAACGGCCCCGCGATGAGGGCCTCGTCAACGATACCCGAGAGGGTCGCCGGGCGCCTAATCGTGACGGACACGCGCATTCCGGAGGCCTCCATCGGAGCCGCGAACGGCCAGACTAGTGCCGGGACGCGGCGCATGGGTCGCGTCCCGGCCCGACGGCATCGCCGCCGGGCCGTGCAAGAGAGGAATTGCCATGACCACCCCCACCCCACCCGAACCCGCCTGGCAGCCGCCCGGCCACCCGCAGGGACCGCCGCCCGGCCAGCAGGCAGGGCCGGCCCCACAGCCCGGACCGTCGCAGCAGCCGTGGCAACCTCCCGCATGGTCACCCGAGCAGGTCGGCCGTCCGGCACCGCAGTCGCCCAGGCCACTGGGCGGCTCGTTCCAGGTGCTCGCCGCCGTCACCCAGGTCGCGCTGGGAGCGATCATCGTGCTCAACGGGTACGTGATCATGCTCTGCGTGCGCGGACTGCAGTGGGTGGACGCCCTGGAGTCCGGCACCGGCAATGCCGGGGACGGCGACGAGTTGGACGCCCGGATCCTGATCGCTGCGCTGATCTACGCCGCGGTCAGCCTGGCCTGCGCGGGCTGCTTCATCGCCTGGAGCTACACCCTGCGGCGCAGCGACCGGGTGGCGCCCGAGGCGATGCGGTTCGGGCCCGGCTGGACGATCGGTGGCTGGTTCGTCCCGATCCTGAACTTCGTGCGTCCGTTCCAGACGACGGTCGACCTGTGGCGCGGCCTGGCCCGGCCGGCGACCCCGCATCAGGCCCCGACGCAGCCTCCGGTACCGGGACTTGTCCGGGTCTGGTGGGCCGCCTTCCTGGTGATGGCGATCGGTGGCCGACTGCTCATCGCGAGCGTGCAGAACCTGCAGCCCACGCTGGATTCGGCCCGGCGGGCGTTCTGGACCGAGATCGCGGCGGACTCGTTGAACATCACGGCCGCCGTACTGGCGATCCTCGTCGTCCGGCTGATCACCGGCCGGGCGCTCCGGACGCAGCCGATCCCGATCTTCGGCCCGTGGCACGGCGCCGCGGCGCCGGCATCCTTCCACCCCGGCTACCCGGTGGCCCCGGCGTTGGGACCGGACGCCGGCTACCCGCCGATCCCGGGCGCGCAGCCGCCGTCCGGTCAGCCGGGCCAGCCGCAGCCCGGTCCGCAACAGTGGGGGCCGCGTCCGCAGCAGTGGCCGCCAGCCGGGCCGCCGCAGCCCTAGGACGACGCGTCAGCCCTCTGATCTTCCTCACACCTGATCCGGCAGTTGGTGACTCCGGGTGAGCCCGCCCTGGTCACCACCGCAGCGCGGGCCGGGTCAGGCCGCGACCACCACCGGCAGGATCATCGGACGCCGCCGGTAGGTGTTGCTCACCCAACGACCCATGGTGCGGCGCACCACCTGTTGCAGCCCGCGGACATCCTCGCTGCCGTCGGCCATCGCCTGCTCGACGGCCCGGGCGATGTCGCCCTTGATGCCGTCGAAGACGGAGTCGTCCTCGACGAAGCCGCGGGCGTGGATGTCGGGTCCGTTGACCAGCTTCATCGCGTGCAGGTTGACCACCACGACCACGCTGATGAATCCGTCCGCGCCCAGGATCTTGCGATCGCTGAGCTCGGCGTCGCCGATGTCGCCCACGGTGGAGCCGTCGACGAAGATGTAGCCGCAGTCGAGGCGTCCGACCACCCGGGCCTTGCCCTTGACCAGGTCGACCACGGTGCCGTCCTCGACCACCAGGGCCCGGCTGCGGGGGACGCCGGTCGCCACCGCCAGGTCGGCGTTGGCGATCAGGTGCCGGATCTCGCCGTGCACCGGCAGGGCGTTCTTCGGCTTGATCAGGTTGTAGCAGTACAGCAACTCGCCGGCCGAGGCGTGCCCCGAGACGTGCACCAGGGCGTTGCCCTTGTGCACCACGGTCACCCCGTTGCGGGCCAGCCCGTTGATCACCCGGTACACCGAGTTCTCGTTGCCCGGGATCAGGGACGAGGCCAGCAGCACGACATCGCCCGGTCCGGCCTTCACCACGGGATGCTCGTGGTTCGAGATCCGCGACAGCGCCGACAGTGGTTCGCCCTGCGAACCGGTGGAGATCAGCACGACCTGGTCGTCGCGGTAGTTCTCCAGCTGCTTCAGTTCGATCAGGGTGTTGGCAGGCACCTTCAGGTAGCCGAGTTCCTGCGCGACGGTCATGTTGCGGACCATCGAACGGCCGATGTAGACCACCTTGCGGCCGTGTCGGACGGCGGCGTCCATCACCTGCTGGACGCGGTGCACGTGCGAGGCGAAGCAGGCGACGATCAGCTTCTGCTTCGCCTGCGAGAAGACCCGCTCCATCGCGGGCTCGATGTCGCGCTCGTGGGTGGTGAAGCCGGGGGTTTCGGCGTTGGTGGAGTCGGCCATGAACAGGTCGACGCCCTCCTCGCCGAGCCGGGCGAAGCCGCGCAGGTCGGTGAGTCGGCGGTCCAGCGGCAGCTGGTCCATCTTGAAGTCGCCGGTGTGCAGCACCAGGCCGGCCTTGGTGCGCAGGGCGATCGCCAGCGCGTCCGGGATGGAGTGGTTGACCGCGAGGAACTCGAGGTCGAACTCCCCCACCCGCAACCGGGTGCCCTCGGCGACGACGCGCAGGTCGACGTCGCGCAGCCGGTGCTCCTTGAGCTTCTCGCGCAGGAGCGCCAGGGTGAGCCGCGAGCCGAGCACGGGAATGTCGGGCCGCTTGCGGAGCAGGTACGGGACGGCGCCGATGTGGTCCTCGTGGCCGTGGGTCAGCACCAGCGCCTGGATGTCGTCGAGCCGGTCCTCGATCAGGTGCAGGCCGGGCAGGATCAGGTCGACACCGGGATGGTCGTCGGACGGGAACAGCACGCCGCAGTCGATCATCAGCAACTGGCCGTTGATCTCGAAGCTGGTGCTGTTCCGGCCCACGTCGCCGAGCCCCCCGAGGGGGATCACACGAAGGGTGTCGCGGGCCGGCTTGGGGGGTGTTCTGAGCAACTCACGCACCAGGACACCCTAGCGGCCCGTCACTGGCCGCCTGTCGCGGCGACCACGGGACCGGAACGCCGATCATCGGGTTGCTGTGCCCGAAACGAGAGATCCCGGCGTCCGCCGGGATGACGCCGCGGGGAGAGCAGGGCACGTCATCCCGGACACGATCCGGGATCTCATTGGGGTTCGACAGGAGATCCCGGCGTCCGCCGGGGCGACTCCGCGGGAGGACAGGAGCAGGGCACGTCATCCCGGACTTGATCCGGGATCTCGCTGGGGACTCGACCCGAGATCCCGGCGTCCACCGGGATGACTCCGCCGGGGGGCCAGGGGGCAGGGCACGTCATCCCGAACACGATCCGGGATCTCATTGGGGTTCGACAGGAGATCCCGGCGTCCACCGGGGCGACTCCGCGGGAGGACAGGAGCAGGGCACGTCATCCCGGACTCGATCCGGGATCTCGTTGGGGTTCGACCCGAGATCCCGGCGAGGTGACGAGGCGCCGCGCGCGTCCCCGGCTGGTGCAATTGATCGGCGGTTCCTAGCATGAAAGCGTGCTCGCCGATTCCGTCCGCCTCGCCCTGCCCGCCGAGGCACCCCAGTTGGCGGCGATCCAGCGACGCGTCTGGTTGCAGCAGCTGCCGCAGGATCTTGCCCGGTCGGTGCTGGAGGGCATCGATCTGGACGAGATGACCACCTCGTGGCATGCCGCGATCGTCCGGCCGCCGCTGGCCCAGTTCCGGGTCCTGGCGGCGGTGACCGAGGAGCGGGTGACCGGTTTCGCGGCCGTCGGCCCGAGCGACGACCCGGACGCCGAGCCGGGCGAGGACGCCGTGGTCGCCGAGTTCGCGATCGACCCGCCCGCGCAGCGCAGCGGACACGGCTCGCGGCTGCTGAACGCGTGCGTCGATACCTTGCGCGCCGACGGCTTCGCCCGCGCCACCTGGTGGGTTCGCTCCACCGACGATGCCCTGCGCGGGTTCCTGGAGGGCGCCGGCTGGGCCGCCGACGGCAGCCACCGCGAGATCGGCAGCGACGACGAGAACCGGATGAAGCTGGTCCGGCTGCACACCGACATCTCCACCTGAGCGGAAGGAACCGGCCATGACCGAGAAGGCCGAGCACGACACCGGCGGCGTCTACTCCACCGCCGGGCGGGAGTTCGTCCGCGACACCCGCTACATCAACGACCGGATCGTCGCGCGCCCGGCCCGGGGCGACGAATGGCCGGTCGAGGCCGGCCGCTACCGGCTGATCGCCGCGCCGGCCTGTCCGTGGGCGAACCGGTCGCTGATCGTCCGGCGGCTGCTCGGGCTGGAGGACGTGCTGTCGGTCGGCCTGCCCGGACCCACCCACGACGCCGACTCCTGGACGTTCGACCGGGACCCGGGCGGCGTCGACCCCGTCCTGGGCATCCACAAGCTGAAGGACGCCTACGAGAAGCGTTTCCCGGGCTACCCACGCGGGATCACCGTGCCGGCCATCGTCGAGATCGCCACCGGCAAGGTGGTCACCAACGACTTCGACCTGATCACCCGCGACCTGTCGTCCGAGTGGACCGAGTTCCATCGTCCCGGCGCCCCCGACCTGTGGCCCGCCGAACTGCGCGACGAGATGGAGCAGGTGATGCGGACGATCTACACCGAGGTCAACAACGGCGTCTACCGCTGCGGCTTCGCCGGCAGCCAGGACGCCTACGACGCCGCCTACGACCGGTTGTGGACCGCGCTCGACCGGCTCGAGGAGCGCCTTTCCGCGCGGCGCTACCTGATGGGCCCGTCGATCACCGAGGCGGACGTCCGGCTGTTCACCACGCTGGTGCGGTTCGACCCCGTCTACCACGGGCACTTCAAGTGCAACCGGAACAAGCTGACCGAGATGCCCGCCCTGTGGGCGTATGCCCGGGATCTGTTCCAGACCCCCGGCTTCGGCGACACCGTCGACTTCGACCAGATCAAGCGGCACTACTACGTGGTGCACACCGATCTGAATCCGCACCAGATCGTCCCGAAGGGCCCCGACCTGTCGGGTTGGGTCACCCCGCACGGACGGGAGTCCCTGGGTGGACGTCCCTTCGGCGACGGCACGCCGCCCGGACCCTGAGCCGCGACGGCCCCGTCTCCGGCCGGTCGGACGGAAGGGGACGGTTCCTTTCCCGTTCAGGAGACGGAACCGTCCCCACGTTGCCCGTCGTCGGTCAGGCGACCTCGAAGCGGCTCAGAGCCCGCAGCTTGTTGGTGGCGTCCAGGGCGGCCACCTTGTAGGCCTCCGAGAGGGTCGGGTAGTTGAACACCGTGTCCACCAGGTAGTCCACCGTGCCGCCGCAGCCCATGACGGCCTGGCCGATGTGCACCAGGTCGGTGGCGCCCGTGCCGAAGACGTGGATGCCGAGCAGCGTCCGGTACTGGCTGTGCACCAGCAGCTTCAGCATGCCGTAGGTGTCGCCCACGATCTGGCCGCGGGCGAGTTCGCGATAGCGCGACAGGCCGGTCTCGTAGGGCACCGCCTCGCCGGTCAGCTCGTCCTCGCTGCGACCCACATAGGAGATCTCGGGGATGGTGTAGATGCCGATCGGCTGCAACGGGGTGATCGTGCCCGGCTCCTCGCCCATCGCGTGCATGGCCGCCAGCCGTCCCTGCTCCATCGAGGTGGCCGCCAGCGCCGGGAAGCCGATCACGTCACCGACGGCGTAGATGTGCGGCTGGGTGGTGCGGAACTGCTGGTCCACCCGAATCCGGCCGCGCGAGTCGGCCTCCAGGCCGGCGTTCTCGAGGACCAGCGCGGTGGTCGCGCCCTGGCGTCCGGCCGAGTACATCACCGTCTCGGCGGGGATCCGTTTGCCGCTCGCCAGGGTGGTGACGGTCCCGTGCCGGCTCTTCTCGACCCGCTCGACGGTCTCGCCGAACCGGAACGTGACCGACAGGTCGCGCAG
>JAGPGQ010000121.1 GCA_018055925.1 Micropruina sp. | reverse complement strand
GCCCTGGCCGGGCTGCTCGTTCCGGGTGGTGCCGCCCGCACCCGGCCTGGCGATGCTGATCTGCACGCTGTCGCCGGCGGAGAGGCCCTTGGTGATCTCGGTCGCGGCACCGAACACACGGCCGGTGGTGACCTCCACCGTCGAGACGGTGCCGCCGTCCAGCTTGGTGACGACGGTCCTGCCGCCTTCGGTGCGGATCGCGGCGGTCGGCACGGTGAGCACGTCCGGGTAGCTGCCGATCGTGATCACGGCGGAGGCGGTGGTGCCCGAGAACAGGTCGGTGTGGGTGCCGGAGAGGTTGACCACGACCGGGAACGTCGCCGCGCCGTCGCTGCTCGACGTGGCGACGATGCCGACCGAGGCGACGGTGCCGGCGATCGCCTCGGTGGCGCCGGACGGGGTCACGGCGACGGACTGGCCGGCCTTGAGGCCGGTCAGGTCCGCACTGCCGACGCTGCCCTCGAGCTTCCAGGTGGCGGTCGAGATGACGCTGAACTGGGCGGACGCGGCGGTGTTCGTCGAGGCGTTGCCGTTCTGGTTGGACGTGGAGCGCGACGAAGAGGACGATCCGCCGCCGGTGACGCTGTCGCCCTCCTCGGCGGTCACCTCGGCGATCGTGCCGGCGATCGGGGAGCGCAGCACGGCCGAGGTCAGGTTCTGCTGGGCGCTGGTCAGCGCCGCCTGCGCCGAGGAGACCTGCGCCCGGGCCGAGGCGATCGCGGCCGAACTGCCGCCGCCGGAAACCACCTCGTCGCGGTTCGCGCGGGCCTGGGTGAGGTTCGCCCGGGCCACCTCGACGGCGTTGCTGAGTTCGGTGTCGTCGACCCGGGCCAGCCGCTGGTTCTTCTTGACCTTGTCGCCGGCCTTCACGTAGACGTCCGTGATGGTGCCGGACACGGTGAAGTTCACCTCCGACCGCTTGCGCGGGGCGAGGGTTCCGTCCAGGGCGACCGTCCGGGTCTGCGTGCCCACGGTTGCCTCGACGGTCCGGCTGATCGCCTGCGGCCGGGCGTCGTCCGTCGGGCGGAACAGCAGGTAGCCCCCGGTGCCGGCGGCGATCAGGACGACGGCGGCCAGGGACAACCACAGCCACCTCCGGCCCGGCATGCGAAGACGGCGCCGGTTCCCGGGCGCCGTCGGCGGTTCAGTAGACATCGATGCGCATCTCCTCAACGGTCGCTGCGAACGTAGGCGACCAACCTGTGCCCGGGCTGTGGATGGCCTCGGAGACCGCGAGCGCGATGCGGGACGGGTGCCCGCCGGGCGGCCACCGGGACGTCCCGGGGCGGGACGGCATATACTGAGCGCCGATTACGTGCTCCGGGGTCGGTGAAAGTCCGAACCGGCGGTGATAGTCCGCGACCCGCTGCAGCCGCAGCGGTTGATCCGGTGGAACTCCGGAACCGACGGTTAAAGTCCGGATGGGAGGCAGCACGAACGACGGTACGCGTCCGCGTCCCGTCGCAATCGGCGCAACCCTGCGCCGTCCCCGGTCACGTGACGCGACCGGAGGGACACATGCGGCACATCGACCCGAAACGCAGGCGGCTGATCGCGCCCGCCCTGCTCGGGCTGGTACTGCTCGCGCTCTGGGCGCTGGCCGGGACGGCGATATCGCCGGTGCTGCTGCCCAGCCCGGGCGGGGTCCTCGTCCGGATCGTCCAGGACGCCGCCGCCGGCGTGCTCTGGCCCTACCTGGCGGTCACCCTGATCGAGGCGCTCGGCGGCTGTCTGCTGGGTGCCCTGGTCGCCCTTCCGCTGGCCGTGGCGGTGCACCGCTCGGCCTGGTTCTCCGACGCCGTCCAGCCATTCCTGGGCGCCACCCAGGCCATCCCGGCGATCGCGCTGGCCCCGCTGCTGGTGCTCTGGATCGGCTACGGGCTGGTCCCGGTGATCGCCCTGTGCGCGCTGATCGTGTTCTTCCCGATCCTGGTGTCCGCCGTCGTCGGGCTGCGGATGACCCCCCGCGACGTGGTGGACGCCGCCCGCCTGGACGGGGCAGGCAGCCTCGCGCTGCTGCTGCACGTCGAGGCGCCGCTGGCGCTGCCGTCGCTGCTCGGCGGCTTCAAGAACGGGTTCGCGCTCAGCGTCACCGGTGCCGTCGTCGGCGAGATGGTGATGGGCGGCAGCGGCCTCGGCACCGTCCTGACCGTGCAGCGCGACGCGGTCGACACCACCGGCATGTTCGCCACCATCGCCTGGCTGTGCCTGATCGCGGCCGGCGCCTATTCCCTGATCACCTGGTGGGAGCGCCGCTCCGCCATCGTCGAATCGCTCACCTGAGGAGTCCGCCTTGCATCGCCGAACCTTCCTGGCCACCGCCCTCGCCCTGGCCGCCGCCGGTTGCACCACCGGTCAACAGCCCGCCGCCACCACACCGTCCGGATCGGCGGCCGCCCGGGCCACGATCGGGTTGAGCTACATCCCGAACGTCCAGTTCGCCCCGTTCTACCTCGCCGAGGCCGACGCGCTGTACGGCTCCGTGCCCGCCCAGGTCACGCTGCGGCATCACGGTGCTACCGAGGGGCTGTTCAACGCGCTCACCTCCGGGGCGGAGGACTTCCTGGTGGCCGCCGGCAGCGAGGCGCTGCAGGCCCGCGCCGAGGGTGTCGACGTGATCGCCGTCGGGGCCTACTACAAGCAGTTCCCGGTCGACGTGCTGACCCTCGGATCGTCGCCGGTGAAGTCCCTCAAGGACCTGAAGGGCCGCTCGCTCGGGGTCCCGGGCAGGTTCGGCGAGTCCTGGCTGGGTGCCCAGGTGGCGCTGGCCACCGCCGGGCTCACCGACAAGGACGTGACCATCGTCGAGGTCGGCTACACCCAGGTGGCGGCGCTGACCACCAAGAAGGTGGACGCCGTGGTCGGCTTCCGGACCAACGAGCTCGTCCAATTGCGCGCCGACGGGGCCGACCCCCGCGTGCTGCCGGTCGCCGCCGGCACGGTGCCGCTGGTCAGCACCTGCCTGCTGACCACCGCCGCCTACGCGCAGGCGAACCCGGACGTGGTCCGCCAGGTGGTGGCCGCCACCGCGAAGGCGATCGAGGCGACCGCCGCCGATCCCGGCCGGGCGGTGGACGAGTCGGCGAAGGTGATCCCGGGATGGACGGCCGCCTCCCGGCCGAACGCCGAGCAGGTGCTGGCCGCGACGGTGGAGCTGATGGGGGTCACCGGCGGACGCTTCGACCCCGGCCTGGACGAGGCGCAATGGGGCGAGATGGGCCAGTTCCTGCAGCGCGCCGACCTGCTGCCGGCGTCGGTGTCCGCCGCGGAGGCGTTCACCAACACCTACTCGCGCTAGCGATGTACCGGGCGCCCTTTCACGGACAGTGGACGGGGCCGCAAGCGCCGTCGGCGGGCAGCGCTCCCCGGCAATCTGGCACCACCGCGGGCGCGATGGCAGGATATGCCTGTGACAGCTAGGAGCGGGGGCGAAACGGGCGCGCCCGCGTCATGGAGTATGCGACCGCCGGGCTGCGACGGCCGCGCGGTGTTGGTGGGCGGCGCGACCGGCTGATGGCTTTCTGGCGGCGCACCGGCCTGCTGAGCGGTGGCACTGCGACTCGCGGCGCGAGCGCGGCTGAACTGCGCCTGTGGATCGCTCAGGCCGTTGCCATCGCCTGCCTGGTGAGCATCGTCCCGGCCCTGATCCTGGCCATGCCGCAGGTGCTCTCGCTGCACCCGTTGTGGCTGGCCGTGGTCGGCGGCGGGATCGTCGGCTTCAGCCTGCTGATGCCGGTCTACGCCTGGTCGCTGGCGGACGTCCGCTGGCTGTGCGGCGCGTACGCGGTGGTGACCCTGATCGGGCTGGCCACCTGGTCGCTCGCCTGGACAGGGGAGGTTCCCGCCACGAGTGCGCCGTGGCTGTGGGTCTGCGTCAGCATCGCCACCCTGTGCGCCGCCATGGCCACCAATGTGGCCTTCGGCTTCGGCTATGCGGTGGTGGCGGCGGCCAGTTTCGGGATCGTCCGCTGGACCCCTCAGGGTGGCATGGAGTCCGTCCAAGCGGCCGCCCACGACGTGCTCGCGCTGCTGGTGCTGCCGGCCGCCCTGCTGTTGCTGATCATGTTCTTCACCGAGGCCGTGGAGGAGTTGGACACCACCACGGTGGAGTCGCAGCGGGTGGACGCCGACCGGGCGCTCGATCGGGCGCTCGGCCAGCAGCGGACCATGCTCGACACGATCATTCACGACCGGGTGATGACCACCCTGGTGGCGGCGGTGCAGACCGACCAACCCCGCGTCGAGGTGGCGGAGCTGGCTCGCACCGCGCTGGATGCGCTGGCCGAGGCCGGTGCCGCCGCCGACACCGGACAGCCGTTGACCGTCGACCAGTTCTCCCGGCTGATCGAGGACATGGTCGAGTCGGTCTGCCCGCAGGCGCGGGTGCTGGTGGATCCCGGCAGCGCCACTCTGCTGATCGATCCCGACGTGGCGAGCGCCCTGGGTCAGGCCGCCCGGGAGGCGGCGCTCAACGTCACCCGGCACGCCGAAGCGGAGGAGGTCACGATCAATGTGTCTTCGCGGCTGGACGGCGGCGAGCACCGGGTACGGGTCGACGTCCACGACAACGGCCGCGGCTTCGACCCCGACGCGGTGCCCGACGGGCGGTTCGGCATCCGGTTGTCGCTGATCGAACGCATGACCGGCATCGGGGGAGAGGCCCAGATCACGTCCAAGCTGGGCAACGGCACCCTGGTCAGCCTGCGCTGGAACAAGCAGCGCGAGCCGGTCGTGGACGAGATCCGCCCCCGGGTCACCGAGGTCATCCGGCCGATCCTGCGGCCCCAGCTGTTCAAGCTGCTGGTCTGGCTGGTGGTCGGGATGCAGTCGCTGGTCGGCATCCTGTCGTCGCAGTACATGGGCGAGCGATGGTGGGAGATCTACGTCTCGGTGGCACTCGGATTGTCCGCCACGGGGCTCGCCCTGTTCGCCGCGGGCAAGCAACGCCTCTCGGTCTGGCACGCCATCGGCGTGGTGCTCAGCCTCGCCGCCATGACCCAACTGGTCTACCGGGTGCAGTCGATCGAGCCGCCGCCCACCTTCTCGACCTGGTACGGATCGGTGGTGATGGTGGTGCTGATCACGCTGCTGGTGCGCAACCGTCGGCTGCTGGCCTGGCTGGGCCTGATGCTGTTCATCGGGCAGACCACCTGGTGGGTCGTCCAGAACGATCTCAACCCCACGGTCGCGCTGCAGGTGTCCTTCGGCCCGCTGCTGTGGATGGTCCTGGCCACGCTGGTGCTGCGCGGCCTGGCCTCGATCACCGAGCAGGTGGCCGCCGTCCGGAGCCACTCGCGGGAGAACACCCAGGCGATGGCCGAGAACTTCTCGAAACTCGTGCTGCGCGAGGTGTGGCTCACCCAGTTGCGCGATCAGGTCGGGCCGCTGCTGCAGACCCTGGCCGACCCGACCCGCCAGCTGACCGAGAAGGAGCGGGACGACTGCCGCGTCCTGGAGGGCCGCTTGCGCGACTCGCTGCGAGCCGGAAACCTCGTTTCACAAGGGGTGTCGGACGCCATCCAGGAGGCTCGCGCCCGGGGTGTCGAGGTGATCCTGGTCGACAACCGGGGCTCCCGGCTGCCCGAACCCGTCCGGCTCGAGACGCTGCGCCAACTGGAGCAATTGGTGCGCAACTCGACCGGTGGACGGATCGTCGCCCGGACCGCGCCCGAGGGCTACGCCGAGGCGGTGACCATCCTGCGGGTCGACGCCGAGCGCAACTTCACTACGATTGACGAGTCTGGCACCGTGACCGTGAGGAAGACATGAGTGACCCCCAAACCATCCGGACCGCGATCATCGACGATCACGAGGCGATCCGGCTGGGCATCGGCGCCGCCCTTCAGGAGCATGCGGCGGGCTCCGTCCAGGTGGTTAGTTCCCACGAGACCGTCACCGAGTTCCTGGTCGACGAGGTGGACGCCGATGTGGTGCTGCTCGACCTCTCCCTGGCCGACGAGTCCGATCCGAAGGAGAACGTCGAGCGGCTCACCGAGGTCGGCTACCGGATCCTGGTCTACTCGATCGCGGACAACATCCGGCTGGTCCGCCGGGCACTCGCCGGCGGCGCGGACGGGGTGTGCCGCAAGGCCGAACCGATCGCCCAGACGATCGAGTCGCTGAGGCTGGTCGCCGAGGGCCAGATGGTGCTCTCGCAGGAGATGCTGGCGGCGATCGAGTCCGACACCGGATATGTGGCGGCCAACCTGGGTCCGCGCGAGAAGCAGGTGCTGTCGCTGTACGCCGCCGGGCTGGAGATCCCCGAGGTCGCCCACCAGCTCTACATCACCGAGAACAGCGTCAAGGAGTACCTCAAACGCATCCGGGTCAAGTACACCCAGGTGAACCGGCCCGCGAACAACAAGCTCGACCTGTTCCGCCGGGCCATCGAGGACGGCATCATCCCGCCGGTGGAGCGGCGCGCCTGAGCCGCCGGGTCACCCGACCCTGGCCGGCGGCGGGCGACCGACCTCACCAGGTGGGAATCGCTCCGCCCGCGTGGCCGGCGCCGCTCGGGATCTTGGGCGCTCCGAGATAGCCGACGGCCTCGCCGAACGCCTCCCCCGAGTCGACGAACGCGGTCTCCAGGGTGCCGGTCATGGTCATCGTGCCGCCGTCGGCGAGCCGGAAGGTGATCCGTGGCTTGACCCGGCCGGTGACCTCGGTGCCGATAGATGCGGCCGGCGTCCCACCAGAGCGTCTCGGGGCTGCGGCGTGCGGCCTCGATGCCCTCGAAGCGCGCGTGGTAGAGGCGCGGGTGCTGGTGCTTCTCGGAGACCTGCTCCTTGTTCGCCTTGACCGTGGCCTTGTCCAGCGGGGGCAGCGCGAGGACCCCGGTGGTCCACAGGTGCACGTCGCGGCGGCCCTCCCAGGGGCCGGTCACGTGACTCGCGGCCGCCAGCCACTGGGGAACGTCCGTCACCGCTCGCGCACTCGTCACGTCGACGCCGAGCCCGGCCAGCCACGTCCGCAGCTCCGCACTGGTGCGGGCCCGGACGGCTGCGGCGATTCGTTCCCCGATGTCGAGATCGGCGCCATCGGGGCCCGTGAAACGCGCCTCGCCCGTCCAGGACGGGACCACACGGGCGGCGCCGACGGCCAGCATCGCGGACAGCACCGGGGCGACCAGGACGGCGACCACGTCCTCGGGAGCAAGCCCCTGCTCGGGCCGATCGATCAGCGAGAAGAGGGCGTGCAGACTGCCGTCGCCGAGGCCGTGACTGCGGGCCCGGGCGCCGGTCCGTTCGGCCTCGGCGTCCACCTGTTGCCGCATGCCCCGGACGATCACCTCGTCCCAGGAGGCGAGCGGGAACTGCTGGATGGCCAGCTGACCCTCGGCGGCGTCCAACCAGGGCGCGCCCCCGCCGAGCAGGTCGTAGGCGGGCGCGGCGGCGTCCGGGGACCACGGCGGTTCGGGAGCCCCGGCCCGTGCCGCGGCCTCGAAGTTGGCGATGCGTTCGCGCAACGGCGGGTGGCTGTCCCACCCGTGCTGCCGGTCGTCGGCGAGCACGCGGGCGACCGCCGCGGGCAGCGTCTCGGCGTTGGCGGCCATCAGCCGGTGCATGCCCTCGCGGACGGGCGCCCGTCGGCCAGCGAGCTCGAACAGCGAGAGATAGTTCTCCTCGAGAACCCGCCAGGTGAGATCGGCGCGCACCATGGCGTGCATCGCCGCGACGGCGGCCCGTGGACCGGCGGCCTGCACCGACAACTGATCGGCGCGCAGTTCCGCCTCCCGCGACGCGGGTCCGGCGGCGAGCGCGTAGAGCCACGCGTACAGGGTGAAGAACCACCGCCAGGCCACACCCGCCTTCTGGCGGACATGGTGCAGGAAGACCACCCGGCGCATGATTTTCGCCGAGGCCGCGGTGTCGCACCCCGCGAAATGACCCAACTCGTGGGCAAGCACCGACCGCAGTTCGTTGCGGGTGAAGGTGGTGAGCAGGGGCAGGCCGATCTCTAACTCGCGCCGGCCGGCCGCTTCGGAGACCGCGGCGTTCACCTCGGGCACGATCACGATGCGGTCGGGCGGGGCGGTCTGGGCCAGCGCCGCCAGGCCGGCGACCTCGGCCCACAGCCACGGGTGTTCGGCCGGCGATACCTCGATGCCCTCGGCGGGTTCAGGTTTGTAGGTGATCGCGACCCGGACGCCGAAGAAGAGCGCGACGAGCAGCGGGATCGCGAGGATGCGGACCATTGGCCAGAAGCCGCTGCCGCCGAAAAATGCGTTGCTGGCCGCCGAAACGCCGGCGATCACGCCGGCAATAAGGCCGACCACGACCAAGGGGAACAGCAGCAGCACCAGGTTGGGGGTGAGACGATGAAAGACCACGAGCCGGATTGTAGGGACTTCGGTGCCAAATTTTCGGGACGGACCCGAGATTTCCCGGCGTCCGCTGGAATGGCGGCACGTCGGGTGGATCGGGCCGGGTCGTCACCAGGCCAGGGATTCGCCGCGTCGGCGGGTATCGGGGCTGCCGCTCCGGACGTGTATGTTCCTGTCATCCCAAGCCCGTTAGGGATTCCGGGGGCTCAGTACCAGCCGGCTCCACGCTTGAACGCCCACGCCTTGCAGGGGGTGCCGTAGCGGTCCTTGATGTATTTCAGGCCCCACCTGATCTGGGTGGCCGGGTTGGTCTTCCAGTCCTTCCCGGCGCTGGCCATCTTCTTGGCCGGCAGCGACTGCGGAATGCCGTAGGCACCCGAGGAGGGGTTCGTGGCGTTCCACTTCCATTGCGATTCCTGGGTGAAGATCTTGTTCAGGCAGCCGAACTGCCCCTTGCCCCAGTCGAACTTGTTCTTCATCAACTGCCGGGCGATCGCGCGCGGGTTCGTGGTCTTCGGGTCATAGCCCTGCGCCTTCACCTTGGCGGCATAGCGCAGCTTCGCCTCGGCGGCCTTGCGCTGCCGGGTGAACTCCTCGGTCCGCAGGTCGCGCGACGTCAGGGCGATCTGCAGCGTCACCTGCTCCAGTGCGGCCACCCGCTGGTTCAGCGACTGTTCCACGGCTGGCAGGACGGCGGGACGCGCGTCGGCGCGGGAGACCCGGGGGTCGCGTACGTCGTCCTGGACGGCCGGCTGGCTGACCGCGGACGGAGCCGCCTGGGTGGAGCCGAGGGCCGCCGAGACCCCCAGCGAGACGACGACGGCGAGCCCGACGGCACCGCGAAGCAGGGAGGGCATCCCCCGAGGGTGCCACATGAGAGCCCCTCAGCGAAATCTCAGGGGTTCCCCAGGTTTTGTAGCGTCGCTAGGCCGGGGCGGCGGTGCCCGCACTTTGGGGGCCCGACGACCACACGCCCGTCGGGACGTCGACGCAGCGGTACGGCGGACGGGTCAACGGCGCGCAGGAAGTCTCACAGGCCGCGCAGGAAGTCCGGATCGTCGTCGGGCGCGCGGGGACGGGGCGGCGGTTTCGGATCCGCCTTGGGACGTCCGGCGAGCAGCCAAGCGACCGCGCCGATGCCGGGAAGCACGATGATCAGCACCACCCACAGCCAGCGGGGCACGACTCGCACCCGGGTCGGATTGGCCTGAGCGACCTCGATCAGGCAATAGATGACCAGGAGAGCGATGAGCACCACTGGCAGGATCCGCGGCATGCCACCAATCTACCCGGCGACGCCCGCAAACCCAGGCCCGGCCGATGCCCGGAGACGACCGGCTGGTCCGGTTCCGTGCGGCCGGCCCCGACCGTCCCCGAAGCAGGGCCGGTGGTGACCGCTAGTGCAGTTGGTCATCCCGGCGAACGCCGGGATCTCGGGTGCGGCATTGGTGGTGAGATCCCGGGTCGGGGCCCGGGATGACGTGCAGGGGGATCCCGGTGCGGGCGCGCGAGGAGCCGTAGTCGACGATCCGGTACGTAGGAACGGTACGGATTGTGCATTTCGTCGTCCGGCGAATGCTCCGCGTCGTCCCGGCGAACGCCGGGATCGGGGTGCGGCATTGGTGGTGAGATCCCGGGCCGGGGCCCGCGATGACATGCAGGCGGGGGATCCCGATACGGGCGCGCAAGGAACCGTTGTCGATGATCCGGTACGTGGGAACTCTGCGGATTGTGCATTTCGTCGTCCCGGCGAGTGCTTTGCGTCATCCCGGCGGACGCCGGGATCTCTCTCGCCCTTGGTGGCGAGATCCCGGGTCGAAGCCCGGGATGACGTGCCGATGGGGATCCCAAGGGGGCGCGCAAGGAGCCGTTGTCGACGATCCGGTACGTGCCGAACTGTACGGATTGTGCAGTTGGTCATCCCGGCGAACGCCGGGATCCCGGGGTGCGGCTTTGGTGGTGGGATCCCGGGTCGGGGCCCGGGATGACACGCAGGCGGGGATCCCGATGCGGGCGTGCAAGGAGCCGTTGTCGATGATCCCGTACGTGCCGAACTGTACGGATTGTGCATTTCGTCATCCCGGCGAACGCCGGGATCCCGGGGTGCGGCTTTGGTGGTGGGATCCCGGGTCGGGGCCCGGGATGACGTGCAGCTGGGGATCCCGATACGGGCGCGCAAGGAGCCGATTCAAGAGAATCTCCCGCCCGCAAACGACGAACTGGTTGTCAACAGTCTGTTTGTCGGAATCGTTGGTGTCGGCGTGGTCGTTGGTGTTGATCCACATACCGGGGTGGAATCACTTCAGCGACACCATCGGGGCTGATCCGGATCTGCCATTGCATGTCCGGCGCTCGTCGAGCATCGGGTTCGAGAAGGTTGTGGTGATGTTTGCACAACAGGCACAGGTTGGCTAGGGAGGTGGCGCCACCTTGCTGCCACGGGACGATGTGGTGAGCGTCACAGTCAGCGGCTGGCCGGCCGCAGCCGGGGAACACACAGCCGCGGTCGCGGGCATGCAGGGCTTGCCGGATGGTTGCCGTGACGAGTCGATGCTTCTGGCCAACATCGAGCACCCCGGACGGTCCGCCCAGCACGACCGGCAGAATGTCGGCGTCACATGCGTACTGGCGTAGTTCGCTGGCGGTCAGGGTGTGGCCGTTGGCGAGTTGTGCGTTCCAGCAGTCCTTCACCAGGTCTTCGTAACGGATGGTGATCGTGACGTGGGGACGGTCGCCACCGTGTTTGGGTGCGGCCTGCTGGACCGCGACCCGGCGGGCCAACTCGACCAGGGCGTCGGCGCGGCGCATCGGCCACGTGACCTCTTCCTGCAGGGGGTCGCGTTCTTCCAGGGCGGTGCGGTGCAGTTGGTGCGCCAACGCATCGATCTGCGCTTTCAACAACGCGGCATCCCCGGTGGGAAGTTTGCCCTTGATGATCGTCGATCCATGCCCGTCCTCGGCGAAGGACAGGTGCCGGTTG
>JAGPGQ010000349.1 GCA_018055925.1 Micropruina sp. | reverse complement strand
GCCTCCGGACGGCGGGCCAAGACCGTGCCGGAGCTGCTGTTCGTGTGTGTCCACAACGCGGGCCGGTCGCAGATGGCGGCCGCCCTGGCCGAGCACCTGTCGGCCCGCCGGGTGCATGTCCGCTCGGCCGGGTCGCAACCGGCCGGTGAGGTCAACCCGGTGGTGGTCGAGGTGCTGGCCGAACGCGGCATCGCGTTGACGAGCGCCTACCCGAAACCGCTCACCGACAGCGTCTTGAAGGCGGCCGACGTGATCATCACGATGGGCTGCGGCGACACCTGCCCCTACTTCCCGGGCAAACGCTACGAAGACTGGGACGTCGCCGACCCGCACGGGCAACCCATCGAGGTGGTCCGCGAGATCCGCGACGACATCCAGACCCGCGTCACCACCCTGCTACGCGGCATCCTGCACTGAACCCCACCAGCCCCACCGACCAACCGCTTGTCAGTCAGCAAAGGGAGATCGCCGTGACCACCACCATCCGTCCATCGGTGCTGTTCGTCTGTGTTCACAATGCCGGCCGGTCGCAGATGGCCGCCGCCTACACCAACCATCTCTCCGGCGGGCAGGTCGAGGTCCGCTCCGCCGGGTCCGCACCCGCCGACAGCATCAACCCGGCCGTCGCCGCCGCCATGCTCGAGGACGGCATCGACATCTCCGCTGAGAAACCGAAGATCCTCACCAGTGAGGCCGTCCAGGCCTCCGACGTGGTGATCACCATGGGCTGCGGCGACGCCTGCCCGTTCTTCCCCGGCACCCGCTACCTGGACTGGGCCCTCGACGACCCCGCCGGACAAGGCGTCGACGCCATCCGCCCGATCCGCGACGAGATCAAGCAGCGCGTCCAGCAGCTGCTGCACGAACTCGGCGTCGACCCGGTGGCGGCATGACCGGCCTGACCAGGTCGTCGGTGTTGTTCGTCTGCGTGAAGAACGGCGGCAAGTCCCAGATGGCAGCCGCGCTGATGCGCCACCAGGCCGGCGAGGCGATCGAGGTGTTCTCAGCCGGCACCCGGCCCGGCGGAAGCCTGAACGAGCAGTCCCGGGTCGTGGTGGAAGAGGTCGGCGCCACGATGGCCGGCGAGCACTCGAAACTGCTGGACCCGGCGCTGGCCGCCGGCGTCGACCGGATCGTGGTGCTCGGCGCCGAAGCGGTCGTGGAGCCACCCGCGGGGATGCGGGGCACGATCGAGACCTGGGTCACCGACGAACCGTCGTTGCGCGGCATCGACGGCCTGGAACGCATGCGGCTGGTCCGCGACGACATCGATCAGCGGGTTCGCACCCTGGCCGCCGAGCTCACCGCCACAGCAAACACAACCTGACTCAGGAGGCGGCCGGGGCGGCGGGCTGCAGCAGCGCGCTCAGCGACTGCAGCGCGTCCGGCTTGATCCAGTAGTAGACCCAGGTGCCGCGCCGCTCACCACCGATCAGGCCCGCTTGGCGCAGCACCTTCAGGTGGTGACTGATAGTGGGCCCGGACAAGGTGAAGTGAGTCTGAAGGTCGCACACGCACACCTCCGCCTGGCTGGCGATCAGCGCGGCGAGCCGCAACCGGACGGGGTCGCCGAGCGCCTTGAACATCGGTGCGATCCGAGCAGCCGCTGCCTCGTCGATCACCGTGTCGGCAAGGCTGCAGCAGGCGTCGGGCTGGATAGTTGGCAACTCCATCACGCCTCCTATCTTGACATATGTCGAATCAACAGGGAAGGATGGTGTTTCGACAACCATCAATACAAGGAGGATGCGATGAGCGAGACGACACAACTGCAGGAAGCGGTGCGGCAGCGCTACGCCGCCGCGGCCCAGCTGAGCCTGGCCGGCGAATCCGGATCCTGTTGCGGACCAACCTGCTGCAGCGACAACACGGCGGCCGATCCGATCACCAGGGACCTCTACGACGACACCGAGTCGGTGCCGCAGGCGGCCTTGTCGGCCTCCCTGGGCTGCGGGAACCCGACCGCCCTGATCGACCTCAGCCCGGGACAGGACGTGCTCGACCTGGGTTCGGGCGGCGGCCTGGACGTCCTGCTGTCGGCCCGCCGGGTCGCACCGGACGGCACCGCCCACGGCCTCGACATGACCGACGAAATGCTGGAACTCGCGGAACGGAACCGAGCCGAGGCCGGCATCGACAACGCCCACTCGTCAAGGGCACCATCGAGGACATCCCGTTACCGGACGCCAGCGTCGACGTGGTCATCTCCAACTGCGTGATCAACCTGTCCACCGACAAGGACAAGGTGCTCACCGAGGCGCACCGGGTGCTGCGGCCCGGCGGCCGGTTCGCCGTCTCCGACATCGTCCTGCTCCGACCGCTGGAGCAGCAGTGGGCGACGGTGGTCGAGTTGTGGACCGGCTGCATCTCCGGCGCCCTCACCATCGAGGAGTATCAGTCGAAGCTGACCGCGGCCGGCTTCGACAACCCCACCGTCGAGGTCACCCGCTCCTACACCGACCCGGACCTGGCCGAGCTGGCCGACGACCTGACCGGCCCACTGCCCGACGGAATCAACCTCACCGAGGCGATCACCAATCTGAGCGGCACCTTCGCCAGCGCGTTCATCCGCGCCGACAAGGCCAAAATGTGACCTTGGCCACGAGGAGGCATTGCCCCCACGCCGCGACCTCCAGCGCGAAGGCCGATCCCAACCCGCTCCTGCGGGGCCAGGCACGGCGTTCGCCTGCGGCGCAAGTCCTGAGCTCATAGGGTTTCCTGCTGTGGCCACCGAACATCAGGGCGCGCTTTCCACGCCGACCGGCTCCCAGAACCAGCGATGGATAGCCGCCGCAATCGCGGGGTGCCGGCGTCGGACTCCTCGGTGGAATGATCGGGCTGGGAGGCGCCGAGTTCCGCCTCCCACTGCTGATCGGAATGTTCGGGTTCATCGCCCTACAAGCGGTGATCCTGAACAAGGCAATGAGCCTGCTCGTGGTTGCAACAGCACTGCCGGCCAGGCTGATCAGCATCCCGCTCGATCAGATCACCCCCTACTGGCCAATCATCGTCAACCTGCTGGCAGGCAGCCTCATCGGCGCATACCTCGGCGCAACCTGGGCGACCCGCATGGCCACCCGAACCCTTTACCGCGT
>JAGPGQ010000120.1 GCA_018055925.1 Micropruina sp. | reverse complement strand
TTCCGTACACCGAGTCGGCGTTCTGCGCGGCGGCGTTCTGGGCCTGGGAGCGGGCCCGGGCCGGACGCTGGGGCCCGGCGGCGGCGCTGGCCGCGCTGGCGTGCACCATGCGGGTCTCGGGCCTGTTTCTGCTGGGTGCCCTGGTGATCCTCGCGCTGACCCGGCCCGGGCCCCGTCCGGTCACCCCCGGCTGGGCCGACCCGCCCGGCACCGGTCCGGCCCGCTGGCTCGGCTGGGCCGCCTCGGCCGGGCGTCCGGCCCCGCCGGCTCCCGCGGGCCCGATGGAGCTCTGGAAGCCGCGGCTGGTGGCGCTCGCCTGGCTGATCGTCCCGGCGCTGACGGTGTTCGCCTACATCGCCTACCTGTACTCGCTGACCGGCGACTGGAACGCCTGGTACCACGCCCAGTCGGCCGGCTGGCCGCGCGGCTTCACCTGGCCCTGGGTGTCGCTGCAGCACACCCTGGAGGCGGCCGGCTCGAACGCGTATCCGGCCTTCCCGGAGTGGTCGTGGGTGTTCCGCGCCGAGATCATCTCGATGGCCGTGGGCGTGACGGTCACCGTGCTCTGCCTGGTGAAGCGGCGCTGGGCCGAGGCGTCCTGGGTGGGCGTGCAGGTGCTGGCGTTCTCCTGCTCGTACTGGTTCCTGAGCGTGAACCGGGCCGTGCTGCTGTGGTTCCCGCTGTTCATCCTGATCGGCGAGGCGCTGTCGCGTGACCGGCAGCGGAGCCGTGGCCGGCGGGCGCTGCGGATCCTGCTCACCGGGCTGGCCTTCTTCGCCGCCTCGATCGTGCTCTACTTCTGGGGGTGGCTGTTCTTCACCGGCCGCTGGGCCTCCTGAGGTCGTGGACGACCTCGCCGCGGCGCTGCGGACGGCGCTGGCGTCGCGGGCGGATCCGGAGCGGGCCGCCGGCCAGCGGCGCTACATGAAATCGGCGATGCCGTTCCACGGGGTGACCATGCCGCAGGTGCGGGCCCTCGTCCGAAGCGTCGTTGCCGAACATCCGTTGCCCGACCGGGCCGCCTGGCTGGCGGTCGTCCGGTCGCTGTGGGACGAGGCCACCCACCGGGAGCAGCGCCACGCGGCGCTCGGCGTGCTGCGGCACCGCCGCCACCGGGCGTGGGCGAGCGTCGCCGACGACGACCTGCTCGGCCTGCTGCGGCATCTGATCACCTCGGGCGCCTGGTGGGATCTGGTGGACGACGCCTCGCACGCGCTGGGCGACCTGCTGCTGGCCGACCGGGCCACGATGACGGCGGTGCTCCGCGACTGGTCGCGGGAACCCGACCTGTGGCTGCGGCGCAGCGCGATCATCGCCCAGCTGGGCGCCCGGGAGCGCACCGACACCGACCTGCTCGGCTACACCATCGAGGGCAGCCTGGACGACCCGGACTTCTTCGCCCGCAAGGCGATCGGCTGGGCGCTGCGGGAGTACTCCAAGACGGACGAGGCGTGGGTGCGCCGGTTCGTCGCCGGCCACGCGTTGTCGCCGCTGTCGCGCCGGGAGGCGCTGAAGTGGCTGGCCGGCCACGGGGTCACGGCCGCGAACTGAGCGTCCGGACGGAGCGGGCCCGGGTGCGTCCCTCGAGGGCGCGCTGGCAGGCGTCCACGGTCTCGGGTGCGAGGTCGATGCCGAGCACCCGGGACTGGTCGGTCAGCCAGCGCACCAGGCGCTTCACCTCGTCGGTGTTGCCGGTGAGCGCCTCGGTGTTGACCCGTTCGACCAGCAACAGTTCGTCCTCGGGCATGGCCAGCAGTCCCCGGGCGGCGGCCCAGCGGGCCAGGTCGACGTCCCGCTGCCGGATCGCCCAGCGGGCCAGCACGACGGCCGCGTCCCGGGCCAGCGACGCCATGTCGGTGCGCAGCTCCTCCGCCCAGTGCCATTGACCGGGGGCGGCATCCGCCAGGGGTGCGCCGCGGACCAGTTCGAGGATCCGGACCAGCGTCTCGGGTGCCGCCCGGTTGAGGCCGGGCCCGGCCAGCACCTGCATCCGCTGCCAGTCGGAACCGACGTCGGGGTGCAACTCGATGAGTCCCGAGTAGGCCTCGGGCAGGTAGGCCCGGCCCTCCGGATCGGTGCCCAGCCAGGACCGCAACCGGGACATGTTCGACCGTCGGGTGGACTCGGCGACCACCAGTTGGGTGGCCATCCGGGAGGCGTTGCTGCGGGGATGCTCCAGCAGCCAGGCGCAGTACTCCTCGCACTGCCGCCGGGAGCGGGTGGGCGGCTCACCGCGAGCGCCGAGCAGCTCGACCGGGCCCATCAGCCGCAGGTACGGGTGTGCGGGCGGCTCCTCGGGCTCGCGTTCGGTCAGCTCGATCGACTCCCGCCGGGGCGCCAGCGGATGCACGTTGTCGTCGGCCGACCACCAGGGCGCCTCGGTGTGCGCGGCCTCGTCGGTGGCGGCGAAGATCGTCCCGATCGCGGCCCGGGTGTGGGCGGCGATCAGTTGCGGACGCAACTCGATGCCGTCGGGTTCCAGCGTGGCGGTCGGGTCGGCCTCGGAGCCGCCGAGCCGGAGCGCGTCCGGTCCCGTCCCGGCCAGGACGCCGCAGACCCCCAGGTCGCGGTCCTCGAACAGTCCGGCCAGGGTGCGCCGGTCCGCCGGGCTGGGCTCGTCCGCGACCAGCGTGACCTGGACGGCGCCCGCCTCCGAGGTCTCCGGATCGACGCGGAGCAGCACCGTCGGGGTGGGGTCGTCACCGCGTTCGTCGACCAGGGCCCGGACGGCCGCGACGGCCGGGCCGGCCTCGGCGTGGAACCGGACCAGCTCCGGGCAGGCGGCCCGGACGAACATCTCGTCGCCGCCGACCACGGTCAGGGCGACCTCCGCCGCCCACGGCGAACCGGAGAGCTCGACCGCGAGGGCCGCCATCACGCCGTGCCGGTGGGCCCGGGAACCGTCCAGGAACAAGGGGGAACGCGACTCCAGGTCGATCATCAGCCAGGTGTCGTCCGGCAGCCTGCCGAGGGTCACCAGGGCCGGGAACGGTACCGGGTGGCTGGAGTCGGGCAGGCCTTCGGCGGCAGTCCGGGGCAGCGTCCAGGTGTTGCCCAGCGCCGCGAAGCCTTTCGGGGGCCGGGTGCCGGGCGGGTCGGCCCAGACGAAGCCGACGCTGACGTCGTCCACCTCGACCCGGTCCAGCCGGGGCAGCGGGCGTCCCGTGGTGTGCGCGTGCGCGCCCAGGGCCCGCTGGGCCCGCTCGAGCAGTCCGGTGACCTCGGGCCGTTCCCGCTTCCCCAGCGCCGTTTCGTACCGCCGCAGGTCGACGGGTGGGTGGCCGATCCTGCGGCCGACCGGACGGGTGCGCAGCTGGACGAGCCGGTTGGCGCCCAGCCCGGCGAGGATCATGGCCGCGGTCACCCCGGACAACGGACCGATCAGCGGCCAGCCGGGCTCGGTCGTCCCGGCGGTACCCGGCTGGTCGGCCTCGGCGGGCGCGGGGTGTGCCTGGTCCGGCCGGGACGCCGGCGGATCGGCCGGTTGCGGCGCCGGCGTGGCGGGCTGCTCGACGCGTGGACGGTCCGTCTCGGGGAGTTGCCCGGTGGGCGGCACCGGCTTGCGCACCGGCCGGGCCTTCTCCGGGGCCGGTTTCGCCGCCCGGCGCTCGGGGATGACCAGCTTCCACCCGACGTCGATCAGGTTGGGGTCGGCGATCCGGTCGGCGTTGGCGGCGTGGATCCGGGGCCACAGAGCCGCCCGCCCGAGATGTTGCTGGGCCAGGCCGCTGAGGGTATCGCCGCGCACGACGGTCACGGAGCGCGGGGACTCGGTGCGCTTCCCCGGCTTCCCGGGATCCGGCGCCCGATGGGGTTCGGGTCGCTCGTCGGGCACCCCCGGGACCCGCAGGTGTGTGCCGGCGACCAGGTCGGCGGTCGGGTCGGCCAGCAGTCCCGGGTTGGCCTCGGCGAGGGTCCGCCAGTGCCGGCCATCGCCCAGCAGTTGCTCGGAGATGCTCCACAGGTCATCGCCCGGCAGCACCCGGTATCCGCCGTCATCCGGTTCCGCCGCGTCGGACGCGGTCTCGGACGCGGTCGCCTCGGCAACGGAAGCCGCCGCGGCGCTGCCGGGTGCGGGCGGCGCCGTGGCGGGTGCCGCCTCGGCAGGCAGCACCACCGACGACAGCGCGGCGAACAGCAGCGTCCCGGCGAGGCTCTGCAGGCCTCCCAGCAGCGGGATCCTCAGCGGGACGACGCGGCGTCCGAGCAGGTTGACCGCTTCGACGGCGACCGATCCGGCGAACGCCGCCCAGGCCAGCCAGCCGACGACGGTCAACACCGCCAGCAGCGCCGAGCCGTCGTCGGGCCGGGCCAGGTCGCCGAGCACGGTGGTCGGGACGCCCCAGCGGAGCAGCGCGACCGGGACCAGGCCGATCACGCCGATCAGCAGCAGGCCGGCCGCCACGGATCGCACTCTGTTCATGCTCAGCCTCTCCTTCGGTAGCGGTCGAGCACCGAGCTCGCGTCGGCGGTCACCGTCCAGTGGCCCGGCCATCCGGGCACGATCAGGTCGGCCAGGGGGACGGTGCAGGACACCCGCACCCGAACCGTGGCCGGCTGTCCGACCGGCACCTGGAAACCCCGCACGTCGGCATCGACCGACAGGCTGGCGCAGCGCAGCCCGTTGGTGCCGGCCTGGGCCCGGGCGATCCGGTCGGCCGCCGGACGGGCCTGCCCGGCGGTGTGTTCGAGGGAGGCCGCGCGGGCGGCGGTGCCGGCGATCTGCTCCACGGTGGTGTGGGCGAACCAGACCCGGGCGGCACCGATCATGGCCGCGATCAGCAGGCCCAGGGCCGGCAGGATCAGCACGAACTCGAGCGCGGCCGCGCCCCGCTCGTCGGGCCGGCCGGCCGTCATGGCCGCGTCCGTTCCAGGGGCATCACGGCGTGCTCGGCGATCGCTCCCATGCCCAGGTCGATGATCAGCGGCGCCCGTCCGGTCACCGTGACCCGGACGCTGCCGCCGCCGCGTTCGATCCGCACTTCGGCCGCCAGCAGGCCACCGGAGGTCGCGATCCGTCGTCCCATCGCGGCCGCCGCGGCATCCGGCGACCGGTCCCAGGCGACCTGTTCGGCCGCGGCGGAGGCGGCCTGCGCGGCCACGTTGCGGCCGTGCAGCCAGATGCCGCCCTGGATGGTGCCCAGGACGACCAGCATCAACGCAGGGATCAGCAGCGCCCACTGTGTGGACTCCGAGACCCCGCGTTCACTCATTTCAGCTCGCCCATTTTGCCGTTCACGTACGCGGTGACGGCGTACACCACGATCGTGGCGACGGCCACCGCACCGGCCAGCAGCAGCGCGTTCTCGGTCGACTGGGACAGGCCCTTCTCGTCGCGTGCGGGTGGATTCACCAGGTACCCGATCAGGGTGTGGATGAAGGTGACCATTGCGTACTCCTCACATGTGTAATGGTCAGCTGCCCAGGATTCTGAGAAGCGGTGGGGTCAGGAACAACAACCCGAAGATCAGGCTCGGGATGACCATCAGGAAGGTCATTCGTTCCGAGATGGAGGCGGCCTCGATCCGGGCCTTGGTCAGGTGCGCGTCGCGCAGCTCCTTGACCCGGGCCCGCAGGGCATCCGACAGCGATGCGCCGGAATCGTCGAGCCGCATCACGTCGGCGATGTCGCAGAGGGCGGGCAGCTCCAGTTCGGCGCCCAGGCGTTTCAGGTCGGCGTAGGGTGCCCGCTGCTCCAGCCGGGACCGTTGCAGCGACGCCCGGATCGCCAGGAAAACCCCGTGATCCGAGATGGCGGCCGCGGCATGCAGCGACTGGGTGGCGCTGGAGTTGGCCAGCCGCTCCAGGGTCACCAGGTCCATGAAGGTGAGCAGCGCCTCGGTGGCGTCCGACGAGGTCGCCTTGGCCCCGCGGCCGAGCACGATGTCGGGCACGAAGAAGCCCACCGCGCCCAGCAGCAGCGCGACCAGCAGCGGCAGCACCACCGACACGTTCGTGACCAGCAACAGGACGGCGGCGACCAGGCCGGGCAGGGCCAGCCCGGCGGCGCCGGCCAGCAGCTTGTAGGTGTAGAACCGGTCGAGGCCGATGCCGCGCAACCGCAGCTGGCGCGAGATCCGGTCGTCGACGCCGCCCCGCACTAGGAGCCGCAGCCACCGGCCCAGACGATCCACGCCGGTGGCGCCCTCCGCGGCCGCCGCCGGCTCCTGGCCCTGGCCGTCCAGCAGCCGGAGGGCGTCCTCCAGCCGTGGATGGGGCCGGACGAAGTAGCCGCCCAGCGCCCACATGCCTCCGGCCAGCAGGATGCCGGCCCCGATGGCGATCCACAGGCCGGTCATCGCAACCCCCGCAGGATCCGGTCGCGCCGGCGCGGCGTGGTCATCCGGCGCAGCATCACCAGCGCGGCGGCATACAGCGCCAGCAGCGAACCAAGGATCAGCTGACCGGCGGGCGTCCCGTACGGGGCGAAGAACTCCCGGCCGAAGACGAGCGCGGCCGCCAGCACCACGATCGTCACGATGGTCACCTGCCGCACCACGATCCGGGGCTTCGCCCGTTCGGTCTCGATCTCGCGTTGCGCCTTCAGCCGGTCCTGGATCGAGTCGGCCAGCGCGTGCAGCGTAGCGGTCGCACCGGTGCCGCCGCGTTCGGCCGCCAGGGCCAGGGCCGCCAGCACCGCGTCGGCGTCCGCCGCGTCCAGTTCGTCGGCCATCGCTCGCAGCGCCTCCGGGGCGCTCCAGCGATCGTCCAGCCGGGCGATCAACAGCGCTATCGGCTCCGCCAGCAGCTCCGGCGCGGTGCGCACCGACACCCGGATCGCGTCGGTGATTGAACGGCCGGTGGGCAGTGTCGCCGCCAATCCCCGGATCCAGCGATCCAGCGCCTCGAGGAGGTCGATGTCGCGGTTGCTGGGCGCGCCGAGCAGCACCGGGAGTCCGACCACCGCCACCGGCACCACCACGGCGAGCACGCTCATGCCGGTCACCGCCGCCAGCGCCACCCCGCCGGCCACCCCCAGCCCGAGCCGGAGGCCGTGGGCTCGCAGCAGGCCCCGCACCCGCTCGGGCAGCCCCGAACGGCGAGTCCCCGGCCGCTGCGCCTCCGGCCCCGGACGCCATCCGGCGACCAGCAGCACCGCCCCGCCGCCCACCAGGGCACCGAGCAGGCAGGCGAGAACCGTCATCATGAGGCGTCCCAGGCGGAGTCGAATTCGGCCAGTTCAGCGGCGAACCCGGGCACGGGATGGAACCGCTCCGCGGCGGTGGGTGTGGCGGCCGTGTAGACCAGCTGGGTCACGGGCCGTCCGCCCTCGATCGCGCCGGTGAGTTGCCGGATCTCGGCGACCAGCCGCGCCCGGGTGCCGCCGCGCCAGGTGTCGTCGACCAGCCGGACGTGGACCAGCAGGTGAATGTGGTGGGCGATCTGGCGGTACGCCTCCTCGACGCTCAGCACACCGCCCTGCGCCACCCGCGAGGCCAGCCGGTCCATGGTGGAGGCGGCCGAATGGGAGTGCGTCGTCGACAGGGTTCCGGCTCCGGACTGCATGGCCTCGAACATCGCGCCGGCCTCGGTACCGCGAACCTCGCCGACGATCAGCCGGGCCAGGTTCTGCCGCAGCGCCTCGGGAATCAGGTCGGCCACGGTGTATTCGCCGAGCCGGTGCCCGTCCTGCCGCTCGCCCATGCCGACCTTGGCCTGCAACGCCAGCATGTTGCGCCGGCCCGCCTGCAGGTGGGTCAACAGTTCGTAGTCGGTTTCGAGGGTGCCGAATCGTTCGTTGGCGGGGATCGCCGCGATCAGCGCCCGCAGCAGGGTCGTCTTGCCCGCGCCCTGGTCGCCGGCGATGACGATCGACTTGCGCGCCATCACGGCCGAGTGCAGCAGCCTGCCCACGTTCTCGGGCATCATCCCGCCCGCCACCAGGTGCTTCAACGACACGTCGGTGAGCGTGTGCTGCCGGATGACGATGCTGGGCCGGTACGACAGCCCGAATCCGATGGCGTGCAGCCGGAACCGGTCGCCCAGTGCCAGGGTCATCGTCGGGTGGGCGTCGTCGAAGGGACGGGGTGGGCTGACCGATTCGCCCAGGAACCGGATCGCCTCCACCAGCTCCTGGTCGGAGTCGGCCACCGGCGGTCGCGCCTCGCGGCGTCCGTCGCCGAACTGGACCATCACCGAGTCGTGTCCGTGGATCTCGATGTTCTCCGCCTCGGGGATCTCGAACAGCGGCTGCAGCCGTCCGTAGCCGAAGATCGCGCTCTCGACCGCCTCGGCGTAGGCGTGTTCGAGCGCCATGGGCCACAGCGCGCGGCCGTCCGAGGAGAGCTCCTCGGCGTGGTCGCGGACCACCCGCCGGACGAGGGAGCGGCCCAGCAGGCGACGGTCCACGTCGGGCATCGCGACACCCTCGGCCTGCAGGTGCTCGGCCAGTTCGTGGGCGATCAGTTCGGACGCCTTGCGGCGCAACAGCACCACCAGCGTCCAGTCCAAGTTCACCTGGCCCTTCGGCCGGCGCGGCCGCTCGGGCGGACGCGGCGGCGGTGGCACCCGGTCGGCGGGCACGGTGGCGTCGAACGGCAGGTCCTGCAGCAACGGGACGGTGGTCAGCTTGGTCATCGCCGGGCCCCGATCAGGTCGCGGGCCGCCTCGAGCCGGCCGGAGATCGACGTCGCCGTCTTCGACAGGCTGCGGACCAGGCCGGCCTGGGCGAACCTCCGGGGCGCCGGGGCTCCCTCGCTGAACACGGCCGCGGCGGCCGGGTCGTGCGAGATCTCGCCGGCGATCCTGGTGGCGAACTGGTGTTGCACCTCGGCGCGACCGTACGGCCGGCCGCTGCCCACCAGGAGCAGCGCCACGTCGCGGGCGGCCTCGGCCACCGTCGGCAGGTACAGCCGGAGCCCGGCCAGCGCGACCAGTGACGTGCGGGTCACCACCAGCACCTGGTCGGCCGCCTGCAGCAACGCGGGCGGCAGCCCCTCGGCGCCGATCCGTCCGGCATCGATCAGCACGTCGCCGGGTCGGGCCGCGAGTACGGCCATCAGGTCGGGCCAGGTGGCGCCGAACAGGCCGACCACGCCGGGGTGCGGGAAGCCGGGCAGGAAGCGGGCCGCCCGGCCGGTCGCCGGCACCGGCGGCAGTTCCAGC
This sequence comes from Micropruina sp., assembly GCA_018055925.1. GTDB lineage: Bacteria > Actinomycetota > Actinomycetes > Propionibacteriales > Propionibacteriaceae > Micropruina. Next base: position 2,240 of record JAGPGQ010000120.1, on the reverse strand, counting down.
AGTTCGGCGTCGACGACCTCGGCCAGCGGGCGCTGCTCGCGCGCCGCCTGCAGCAGTCGTCCGAGTCCGTGCTGACCGGGGTGCGCTCCCCGCAGGTAGCCCGCGAGCACCGCCTGGGTCGGGGTGCGGTCGGCGTCCACCAGCAGCGCGGATCGGGGCCAGGTGAGGGCCAGCCCCAGCGCGGTCGTGGTGACGCCGGGCGCATGGCCGGCCGAGGCCAGCACCACGACGGCCATCAGGCGGCCCTCTTGACGACCACCAGCAGGCCGGCCGCGGCCAGCCGGGCCACCCGTGCGCTGTCCGCGTCGGCCACGGTGACCTCCAGCGAGGAGCTCCCGTCGGGCAACAGGGTGGGTGCGACCGCGATCGTCGCCCGGATCGGCTCCGCCGTCCCCTGGCCGTCGTTGGCGGAGCCGAGTGGCACCAGGATCACCGGGGTGCCCGGCGGCAGCGCCGACACCGGCACCTGTCCGGCGCTCAGCTTCAGGCCGAGCCGCGACTGCCCCCGGACCAGTTCGGGCTTGCCGATCGACGAGGGCGTGACCAGCGAACCGGCCGGCAGGTCGGTCAGGGCCGTCTTGCCGATCAGTTCGGACGCCCGGTCGGCGGGCACCGTCTCCAGGCCCAGGTGGCTGCCCAGGCTGACCGGTCCGAGGTCGGCCGCCCCGATCAGTTCGCCGCGGTGAATGGTGCGATTCACCTTCAGCACCGAGGTGGCCCCCGAGACACTCGAATAGAGCATCGCCGAGCCGAGGCCGCCCAGACAGATGGCCAACACCCCGACCAGGATCCAGCGCACATTGCGACGGGGACGGAGCGCGGCGGTGGCCGTGGAGCGTGAATCGGACATCGTCGGGAATACCTGTCGAGCGGGAACTACAATGCGAGGCAGGGTAATCGTTCATGGTGTCCGCACGGCAAGTCGCGTGCGGAATCTGTGGATAACTCCCATTGGGCGTGGTGAAGGCGCCCGGAGAAACAGGCCGGCCAGCCCCACCGAGGTGGTGCCGGCCGGTCGCGTGGGCCGATGACCCGCGGGTCAGTTGCCGTAGTCGTTCATGCGTCCGTTGTTCAGGGCGTCGGAGAGCTTGGCCATGCCGGCCTTGTCGAGCTTCACGTACGAGGCGCCCGCCTTCGACGTGCCGAACCCGCCCACCGGCACCTGCAGATGCTCGATGTCCTCACCCGAGGTGACCTGCAACTCCTGCACCAACGACAGGATCCGCTTGTTGGTCAACGAATCGTCCACCGTCACCGACTTCGACATCGTCTTGATCACCCCGAGCAACTTGCCCGGATCACTCAACGTCTGCTTGCTGGCCACCTTGTCGACGATCGCCTTCATCACCAACCGCTGCCGCTCGGCCCGGTCGAAATCGCCCCGCGGCAACCCCTTCCGCTGACGCACGTACGCCAACGCCGACTTGCCGTCCAGCTTCACATCGCCACGCGGGAACCGGATCCCCTCATTCGTCGACGGGTTCGTATTGAACACCGTCACCCCACCGATGTCGTCGATCAGCTGGAAGAACCCGTTGAAACTGGTCAACGCCACATTGTCGATCCGGACACCCAGCAGCTTCTCGACCGTCTTCACCGCCAACGGCGCCCCACCGAACGCGTACGCCGCGTTGATCTTGTTCGTGCCATGACCCGGAATCGGAACCCACAGGTCGCGCGGCAACGAGATCAGGTACAGCTTCTCCCGACTCGGATCGCTGTGCACCAGCATCATCACATCGGACCGGCCCCGGTCCATCCCGTAATCGGCATCCGTGCCCAGCACCAAGAAATTGAGCGGCTGCGACACCAACTCCTCCACCGGCACCGTCGGCCGATCCGACGGCAACAACCCCGGCTCACGCTTGATCGTGTTCAACGTCTGCACACCATAGACGAAGATCGATCCTGCACCCACCAAGACCAAGGCGACTAAAGCACCCAGGACGATCAACCAGACACGCAGCGCCCGTTTGGGCCGGTTCTTCGGTTGCTGCTCGGCATTGTCCACGAGCAGATCGTTGATGGTCGGATCCGGCGATCCGGGATGTTCAGTATTACTGGACGGGGCATCATCGGGGTGGGACGACATGGATTCTCAATCCTGGATTCAGGGCTCATCCGAATCCAGGGTGTAGTCGGGGTCTGAACCCGCCGGTCTCGAGCAGGGATCTGGCGATGTAGTTGGTCAGGTTGCGGAACCCCAGCGCCGAGCCGCGCAGGTGCTCGAGCCTGCCGTT
>JAGPGQ010000348.1 GCA_018055925.1 Micropruina sp. | reverse complement strand
GCCGACGAGCCGACCAGCGCGCTCGATCACGAGTCCCGCGACCTGATGCTGCGGCTGCTGGCCGAGGTGATCACCGACGACCAGGCGCTGGTCGTGGCCACCCACGACTGGGTGGTCGCCGAGACCATCGCCGCTCGTCACCTGCAGTTGGACCACGGCGTCATCACCGAGATCCCGGTCGCGTCCGGTCAACCCGAAGGAGTCCGATGAGCACCCAGACGGCAGCCACACCCGTGCTCGAACTGGCCGAGGTGTCGGCCGTCCACGGGGTCGGGGCACAGGCCCGCCGCACCCTGGCGCCGACCAGCCTCACCGTGGAGCGGGGTGAGGCGGTGGCCGTGATCGGCAGGTCGGGGGCCGGCAAGTCCACCCTCGGCGACATCGTGCTCGGCCTGCGTCCGCCGGCGGAGGGACGCGTCAAGGTGGCCGGCGAGCCGTGGGTGACCCCGACGCTGAAGCCGTCCCGTGCCCGCCGGCACCTGGTCCAGGGAGTCCCGCAGGACCCGCTGGCGGCGTTCGTTCCGCGCTGGACCTTCCGGCACTCGATCGACCAGGCGATCCGTCGGCTCACCGGGGAGCGCGACACCGCGGACCGGATCGCCCGCGCGGCCGAACTCGCCCAACTCGACCCCGACCTGCTCGACCGCCGGCCCAGCGAGGTCTCCGGCGGCCAGGCGCAGCGCGCGGCGCTCACCCGGGCGCTGGCCGCCGGGCCGGCGGTGCTGGTCGCGGACGAACCCACCAGCGCCCTCGACCCGAAGACCTCGCTGGCGGTGCAGGCCGCGCTGCTGGCGATCGCCGAGGAGTCCGACATCGCCCTGCTGATCGTGACCCACGATCCCGGTCTCGCCGAGCGCTGCACCCGCGCGATCACGATCGTTCCGCCTGCTCAGCCCGAGGTCGTCCCCGGTCGCGTGCGGGTCCCGGTGCCGGCCTTCGCCGACTAGATCTCCACCCCATCACGTGCCCTGAATCCCTGGAAGGAACACCCACTCGATGAATGTCTCCACACGTCCTGCCGCCGAGCGTCCGGCCCTGCGCCGGCTGCTGGCGCTGGCCGCCATTCCGCTGGCGTTCAGCCTGACCGCCTGCTTCTCGTCCGCGCAGGCCCCGTCCGGGACGACGGGCGACGCCCGCGTCTCGGTGGCGCACCTGCAGCCGCCGCGCTCGGGCCTGACCCCGCTGAGCGACGACGCCTTCAAGCTGTCCCGCTGGGCGACGGCCGAGACCCTGGTCGTGCTGGACGCGGAGGGGAACCCGCTGCCCGGACTGGCCACCGAATGGCAACGCGTCGACGACAAGACCTGGCGGCTCACCATTCGCCCGGGGGTCAAATTCCACAACGGGCACGACCTGACCGCCAAGGCGGTGGTGAACTCGCTGCAGCACGCCATCGACGCGAAACCCCTGCCGCGGATCCTCGACGGCGTCGACATGAAGGTGAAGGCCGACGGCGACCACGTGGTGATCACCACCGGCTCCAGCGACCCGCTGCTGCCCAACCGGCTCTCCAGCCCGCAGCTGGCGATCCTGGACCTGGACGCCTACCAGGGCAAGACGGTCTCGCCGGTCGGCACCGGCACCGGCCCGTTCGAGTTGGTCAAGGTGGACGGCATCGTGGGCGCCACCCTGAACCGGTTCGAGGGCTACTGGGGCGAGAAGGCCAAGGCGGGCGGCATCGACGTCACGTTCGTGCCGGACGGCACCGCCCGGGCCGCCGCGCTGCGCACCGGCGAGGCCCAGGTGGTGGAGGCGATCCCGGTCGGACAGGCCGCCACGATCTCGCCCGACCTGATCGCCGAGGTGCCGATGCCGCGCACCAACACGCTGTACCTGAACACCGAGAAGGGCCCGTTCAAGGACCCGGCGGTCCGCGCCGCCGCCCGCGAGGCGCTCGACACCGCCGCGATCGTGAAGCAGGTGTACGAGGGTCGCGCCGACGTCGCGCTGGGACTGCTCGGACCGGCACTGCCGTACGCGGCTGGGCTGCGCACCGAGGCCGCCTACACCGACATCCTGGCCAAGCGTCCGGCCGCGGCCAAGGTGAACGGGGTGAAGATCACGCTCGGCACGTTCACCGACCGGGCCGAGCTGCCCGAGGTGGCCGTGATGGTCGAGCAGGCGCTCGAGGCGGCCGGCTTCGAGGTGCAGCAGGACGTCCGCGAGTACCAGTTCATCGAGGCCGACGCCCTGGACGGCAAGTTCGACGCGTTCATCCTGTCGCGGGCGACCGTGATCGACTCGGGCGACCCGGTCGCCTACATGGCCTCGGACTTCGGCTGCAAGGGTGGCTTCGCGATCTCCCAGCTGTGCGACCCCGACGTCGAGGCGGCGCTCAAGAAGGCCTCCGAGACCGATGTCGGCGAGGCCCGGCAGCGGGCGATCATGGCGGCCGAGGCGCGGATCCTGGCCACCGACGCGGCCATCCCGATGCTGCACGAGCGGGTCATCCAGGGGGAGGTCAAGGGCGTCGTCGACGCCGCACGCGATCCGCGGGAACGGATCCTGATCACCAACCAGACCCGGTTCGATGCGGCACAGTAACCTGCTGGGCACCGTATCGCGGGTAGTCAGCGGCGTCCTGCTGCTGGTGGTGGCCGGCGCGCTGCCCTGGCTGTCGCAGCGCGATCCAGCCGCCTCGGTGCTCCGGGCACGGTACGCGGAGTTGTCGCCCACGCCCGAGGCGCTGGAGTCGATCCGGGTCGAGCTGGGCCTGGACGGCGGGCCCCTGGCGATCAGCCTGCGCTGGTGGTCGGGGGTGCTGCAGGGCAACCTGGGCGAATCGTGGATCAGCCAGCGCCCGATCGGTGCCGGCGTGTGGAACGCGCTCGGGGTGTCGGCCACGCTGACCCTGTTCGCCACCATCGTCGCCCTGCTGATCGCCGCCCTGTTGGTGGTGCCGCCGGCGTTGCGGGTGCTGCGCGACCAGCCGCAGCGCGGCTCCGGCCCGGTCGGGGTGGCGCTGACCGCGCTGCCGGAGTTCCTGCTGGCCAGCGCCCTGCTGGTGGTGGTCGCCGTGCAGCTGCAGTGGCTGCCGCCCTACGGCTGGACGGGGCTGAACACCGCCATCCTGCCGTCGTTGTCGCTCGGCATTCCCGCCGG
>JAGPGQ010000119.1:4810-11393 GCA_018055925.1 Micropruina sp. | reverse complement strand
GATGAGATCGATGAAGGAGCACGCGTGATCTTTCGACGCAAGGCCAAGGGGCAGCCGACGGAGGAGCCCGAAGAGCTGGCCGGCGACGAGGCTCTCGAGGTGACCGAGGCCGACCCGGACGACGAGGTCGCCGAGGCGGTCGCGGAGGTCGAGGACGATCCGGACGCGGAGACCGCGTCCGACTCCGGCGAAGAGACCGACGACGCCGACGAGGACGACGAGTTCGACGGGGACGAGGAGGACCAGGACGACGAGCAGGAGGATCCGCGCGTCGACGGGCCGTTCGACTTCGACGAGGTCGATCTGGGGGCCGACGAGGTGCAGCGGATGGACCTGGGCTCGCTGATCCTGACGCCCTGGGAGGGCATGGGGCTGCAGTTGCACGTCAACGAGGCGACCCAGCAGGTGGTGGCCGCGCTCGCGTTCTGGGAGCAGTCCGGGCTCGAACTGGCGCTGCTCGCCGCCCCCACCAGCGGGGGACTCGCTGAGGAGCTGCGCGAAGATCTGACCGAGGAGGCCGAGCAGGCGGGTGGCAGCGCCACCACCGTCAAGGGCCCCTTCGGCCCCGAGCTGCGCCGGGTGCTGCCCGTCGAGGGACCCAACGGGGAACAGCTGTTCCAGGTCAGCCGGACCTGGTTCGCCGAGGGACCCCGCTGGCTGCTGCGCGGCACGCTGCTCGGCGAGGCCGGGCTCACCGAGGCCGCCGAGGGGGCGTCCGCGCCGTTCGTGGAGTTCTTCCGCAACGTCGTGGTGCGTCGCGGCGACGGCCCGATGGTGCCCGGTGAGGTCATCGCCATGACGATGCAGACGGTGCCGCAGGGCTGAGCATGGGCACCGGCAAGCCGCTGACCCGGGCGCTGCGCTGGCTGCGGCGCTCGGACCCCGGGCCTCAGGGCGAGGCGGACGCGCCCGCGCCGACCGGGCCGAGCGCGATCGCCGACGTCGCCGACCGGGAACGGGCCACCCTACGGGGACGGATCGCCGTGCTGACCCTGCGGCCACGCAGCGGCACCCCCTGGCTGGAGGCCGAGTTCACCGACGGCTCGGGCACCCTCACGCTGATCTGGATGGGCCGCCGGGACATTCCCGGCGTCACCGCCGGGCGCGAACTCGAGGTGACCGGACGGGTGTCCTGGGTGGACGGCCGCCGCCGGATGTACAACCCCTACTACCAGCTGCGCTGATCCCCGTCCCGGCTCGGGCCGGGTGGTCGGGACGGAGAGATCCCGGCGTTCGCCGGGATGACGAAGGGCCGGGTCGAGGTGCGCGCGACGACGCCGAGGCTCGGGAACGACGGGGGCTGGGACGAAGGGGCGCGATACCGGGGCCCGGGCGAGGGGGCCGGGACGCAAGGGCGCGCGACGACGCCGGGGTTCGAGGCGACGAGGGGAGCCGGGGCGAGGGGCTCGTCCCGCGGCTTCCGTCATCCCGGCGAACGCCGGGATCTCCGCAACAGGAAATGCGCCCCCGCCGGTGCGGCTCAGGCGTCGGCGGTGACCCGTTCGCGGGGGGACAGGTAGTGCGCCAGCTCGGCCTCGAACTCCGGGTCGACCACGAACAGCAGCTCGTCGGACGCCTCCACCGCGCCGTCCCGCTCGGGAGCCCGCGCGGTGCCGTCCCGGATGATCGCGACCAGCACCGCGTCGCCGGGCAGGCGCAGGTCGGCGACCCGCACGCCCACCCGCGGGCTGGATTCGGGCAGGGTCATCTCGACCAGGTTGGCGTGGCCGCCGCGGAAGCTGAGCAGCCGGACCAGGTCGCCGACGGTCACCGCCTCCTCGACCAGGGCGCACATCAACCGGGGCGTCGAGACCGCCACGTCGACCCCCCACAGGTCGTCGAACATCCACTCGTTGCTGGGGTGGTTCACCCGGGCCACCGTCCGGGGCACCCCGAACTCGGTCTTGGCGAGCAGCGAATGGACCAGGTTGACCTTGTCGTCGCCGGTGGCGGCGATCGCCACGTCACAGGTCTCGAGCTCGGCCTCCTCCAGCGAGGCCAGCTCGCAGGCGTCCGCCAGCAGCCACTCGGCCTCGGGCACGCTGGCCGGTTTGATCGCCTCGGGGGAGCGGTCGATCAGCAGGATCCGGTGCCCGTTGGCGCTCAGCTCGCGAGCGATGGAGCGGCCCACATTGCCGGCTCCGGCGATCACCACACGCATTCCGGTTGCCTCCTGCTCGTCCGGCTTCAGTGCTTCTCGGGCGGGGCGCCGAGCAACTGCTCGACGTCGGCCTCACGGTCGTTGTGCACGGCGACGTACAGCAGGTCGCCGTCCTGGAAGATCGTGGACCCGTTGGGCACCATGCCGGCGCCGAACCGGGTCAGGAACGGGATCGGGCACTGCGCCGTCTCGGACATGGCGCCGATCGTGGTGCCCACCCAGCCCGGGTCGACGTATACCTCGCTCAGCCGCACCGTGCCGGACGGGTCGCGCCACAACGGTTCGGCGCCCGAGGGCAGCAGCCGGCGCAGGATCTGGCCGGACGCCCAGCGCACCGACGCCACCGACGGGATGCCGAGCCGCTCGTAGACCTCGGCGCGGCCCTCGTCGTAGATCCGGGCGACCACGTTGTGCACCCCGAACGTCTCGCGCACCACGCGCGCCGAGAGGATGTTGGAGTTGTCTCCGCTGGAGACGGCCGCGAAGCCGTCCGCCTTCTCGATGCCGGCCGCGATCAGCACGTTGCGGTCGAAACCGACGCCCTTGACCGTCTTGCCCCGGAATGCCGGGCCGAGCCTGCGGAACGCGTCCGCCACCGCGTCGATCACGGCGACGGAGTGCCCGCGACGCTCCAGGCCGCGCGCCAGCGACGCACCCACTCGGCCGCACCCCATGATCACGATGTGCACGACAACGCAGCCTTCCTGCCCGGTGGCGGCCCGCTGGCCGCGGCCCAAGTATAGGGAGCCGGAACGGCCCGTCCGGGCCTGCGGACGCGGGCGCACCCGGGCCGTATCGATCGGCCCCGCGGCAGGCATATAGTCGGCGGACGTGGGCACCACCGATGCCGTCAAACGGCTCCTGGTCGGCCGCAAGCTGGCCAGCACGCAACTCGGGGAGACACTCCTCCCCAAGCGGATCGCTCTTCCGGTCTTCGCCTCGGACGCGCTCAGTTCGGTCGCGTACGCGCCCGACGAGATCCTGCTGACCCTGTCGCTCGCCGGCGCCGTCGGCTTCCTCTACTCCTGGCCGGTGGCGATCGCGGTCGGCTTCGTCATGGTGATCGTGGTCCTGTCGTACCGGCAGAACGTGCACGCCTACCCGTCGGGCGGGGGCGACTACGAGGTCGCCACGGTCAATTTCGGGCCGAACGCCGGGCTCACGGTGGCCAGCGCCCTGCTGGTCGACTATGTGCTGACCGTGGCGGTGTCGGTCTCGTCGGGGGTGCAGAACGCGAAGGCGCTGCTGCCCTGGCTGCACGGGCACGAGGGTCTGGCCGCCGCCGCGCTGATCGTCCTGCTGATGAGCCTCAACCTGCGCGGTGTGCGCGAGTCCGGCGCGTTGTTCGCCATTCCCACCTACGGGTTCATGATCGCCGTGCTGGGCATGACCTTCTGGGGGCTGTTCCGGATCTTCGGCATGGGCGAGAACCTGGAGGCGCCGACCAAGCACCTGGAGGTGGTCGGTTCCGAGGCCTACGACCCGCTGGCGGGCTTCGTCCTGGTGGCGCTGCTGGCCCGCGCCTTCTCGTCCGGCTGCGCCGCCCTGACCGGCATCGAGGCGATCAGCAACGGGGTGCCGGCGTTCCGGGAGCCGAAGAGCCGCAACGCCGCACTGACCCTCACCCTGCTGGCCGGCATCGCGGTGTCGATGCTGGGCGGGATCATCCTGCTGTCGAGCCTGACCGGGCTGCAGCTGGTCGAGCCGGCCGGCCACAGCCACTTCGAGGAGAACGGCCGCCGGGTGACCGGGGATCCGGGGACGGCGATGACCCAGCTGGCGGCGACCGTGTTCGACACCTTCGCCCCCGGCTTCTACCTGGTCGTCATCGTCACCGTGGTGATCCTGTTCCTGGCCGCGAACACCGCGTTCAACGGCTTCCCGGTGCTGGGGTCGATCCTCGCCCGGGACGGCTACCTGCCGAAGGCGCTGCACACCCGCGGCGACCGGCTGGCCTACAGCAACGGGATCGTGCTGCTCGCGGTCGCCGCGATCGCCCTGGTGCTCGCCTTCAACGCCTCGGTGACGGCCCTGATCAACCTGTATGTGGTGGGCGTGTTCGTCTCGTTCACGATCAGTCAGGCGGGCATGCTGCGGCACTGGACGAGGCATCTGAGGACGGAGAACGACCCGGCCCTGAGGCGACGGATGCAGCGCTCGCGGCTGGTGAACGCCATCGGGCTGACCTGTACCGGCGTGGTGCTGTGCATCGTCCTGGCGGTGAAGTTCGTGCTCGGGGCGTGGATCGCGATCGTGGCGATGGCCGTGCTGTTCCTCACCATGCGGGCGATCCACACGCACTACCGCAACGTGCGGACCGAGATCGCGGTGCGGCCGGGCGAGCGGAACGTGCTGCCCAGCCGCGTCCACGCCGTGGTCGTCGTGCAGGGGGTCGACAAGCCGACGGTGCGCGCGGTGAACTTCGCGCGGGCGTCCCGGCCCAGCTCGATCGAGGCGGTCACGGTGTCGATCGACCCGGAGCAGACCTCGGCGCTGCTCAACGACTGGTACGCCGAGGACCTGGGCGTGACACTGCGGGTGATCGCGTCGCCCTACCGCGAGGTCACCTCACCCATCCTGGAGTTCGTGAAGGGGCTGCGGTCGGACAATCCCCGCGATGTGGTCTGCGTGTACATTCCGGAATATGTGGTCGGGCACTGGTGGGAACACATCCTGCACAACCAGACCGCGCTCATTCTGCGGACCCGGCTGCATTTCATGCCGGGGGTGATGGTGACCTCCGTGCCGTACCTGCTGGCCTCGTCGGCGTACGCGATCGACCGTGCGGCCCGGGACAACCCGGCCGCCTGGCGCCGTCCCGGTAGCGGCTCGGTGCGTTCGGGCCAGCACCTGGGGTCGGAGTGACGTGCGACCCGGAGACCTGATCGGGCCGGTCGAGATCGGTCCGGTGGCCCACGGCGGGCATTGCGTGGCCCGGCTGGACGGACGAGTGGTGTTCGTCCGGCACGTGCTGCCCGGCGAGCTCGTGACGGCCCGGGTGACGGAGGTCGCCAAGCGGTTCGCCCGGGCCGACGCGGCCGAGGTGCTGCGGGCATCCCCGGAGCGGGTCGAACCGCCCTGTGCGGCCGCGGGCGAGTGCGGCGGGTGCGACTTCCAGCACGTCCGGCCCCGGTTCCAGGCGGAACTGAAGCGGCGGGTGATGGCCGAGCAGTTGCGGCGGCTCGCCGGCCTGGAGTGGTCCGGCGCGGTGGAGCAGGTGGCGCCGGTGACGGGCTCGCGGGTGCGGATGCGATTCGTGACCGACGACGAGGGCAAGCTCGGGCTGCGGGCGCACCGTTCGCACCGGGTGGTGCCGCTGCCCGGCGGCCGGTGCGCCATCGCGGATCCAGCCATGCCGCTCGAGCCGCCGCCGGCGGAGCCGGGAACGGAGTGGCTGGGACTGGTCGGCGACTCGGGCGGCGCGCTGGTGTCGCCGGATGCCGGCGGGGTGGTCGCCGAGTCGGTCGGTGGACGGCGGTTCGAGGTTTCCACCGACGGCTTCTGGCAGGCCCACGTGCGCGCTCCCGAGGTGCTCACCCGGGCGGTGCTGGACGGGGTGCGGCCGGCGGCCGGGGAGCGCGCCTTCGACCTGTACTGCGGCGTCGGCGTGTTCGCCGGGGCACTGGCGGACGCCGGCTGCCGAGTGTGGGGCATCGAGGGGAACCGGGACGCGGTCGGCCGGGCCAGGACCAACGTGCCCGAGGCCAGGTTCTTCGCCGGGTCGGTCGACCGGACGCTGCGCCGCCTGCCGGCGCGCGCCGACCTGGTCGTCCTGGACCCGCCCCGGGCGGGCGCCGGCCGCACGGTGATGGCCGCGGTGGCGCAGCTCCGTCCCCGGGCGGTCGCCTACGTGGCCTGCGATCCGGCGGCCCTGGCCCGCGACCTCGGCTTCGCCCGCGACCATGGCCTCGAGGTGGAGTCGATCCGCGCCTTCGACCTGTTCGGCATGACCCATCACCTGGAGGCGGTGGCGATCCTGCACCCCGTCCACTGAACGACCGGGCTGTGTTTCCGTGCGGATCCGGCCCGGACCCGGCCCCTGGTGAACCGGTCGAGGTCGCCCTGAACAGGTGGGGACGGTTCCCTGAACCGGAATGGGGACGGTTCTCGAACAGGTGGGGACGGTTCCCTGAACCGGAATGGGGACGGTTCTCTGAACCGGAATAGGAACCGTTCCCTGAACGGGAACAGGAACCGTCCCCTGAACGGGAAGGGGGACGGTTCCCTGAACGGGAATAGGAACCGTCCCCACCCGTTAGGAACCGTCCCCACCCGTCCCGGGGACACGGATGCCTCCCGGTGGCGAGCCGCGGCGGGGGTCGGCGCACTAGGCTTTGCGGCAACAGGCACGGCTGCGGTAATATCTCGATATCGAGATACTTTCGGTCGGACATCCGAGGAGGCACGCATGAGCATCAACAG
>JAGPGQ010000119.1:0-4710 GCA_018055925.1 Micropruina sp. | reverse complement strand
CCCGGTGGCGAGCCGCGGCGGGGGTCGGCGCACTAGGCTTTGCGGCAACAGGCACGGCTGCGGTAATATCTCGATATCGAGATACTTTCGGTCGGACATCCGAGGAGGCACGCATGAGCATCAACAGTTTCGGCGCCAGGACCACCTTGGAAGTGGCGGGGGAGACCTACGAGATCTTCTCGCTCGACCAGGTCGAGGGTTCCGAGACGCTGCCGTTCAGCCTGAAGGTGTTGCTGGAGAACCTGCTGCGCACCGAGGACGGCGCCAACATCACCGCCGACGACATCCGCGCGCTGGGTGCGTGGGAGCCGTCCGATCAGCCCAACCGCGAGATCCAGTTCACCCCGGCCCGGGTGATCATGCAGGACTTCACCGGCGTCCCCTGCGTGGTCGACCTGGCCACCATGCGCGAGGCGATCGCCGAGCTGGGCGGCGACCCGGCCAAGGTGAACCCGCTGTCGCCGGCCGAGATGGTGATCGACCACTCCGTGGTGGCCGACCTGTTCGGCACCCCGGACGCGTTCGTCCGCAACGTCGAGCTGGAGTACCAGCGCAACCGGGAGCGGTACCAGTTCCTGCGCTGGGGCCAGGGCGCGTTCGACGACTTCGTGGTCGTCCCGCCCGGCACCGGCATCGTCCACCAGGTCAACATCGAGCATCTTGCCCGGGTGATCTTCCCGCGCGAGGTGGGCGGCGTGCTGCAGGCCTACCCGGACACCTGCGTCGGCACCGACAGCCACACCACCATGGTGAACGGTCTCGGCGTGGTCGGCTGGGGTGTGGGCGGCATCGAGGCCGAGGCGGCCATGCTGGGCCAGCCGGTGTCGATGCTGATCCCGCGGGTGGTCGGCTTCAAGCTCGCCGGCAAACTGCCCGAGGGTGCCACCGCCACCGACCTGGTGCTGACCATCACCGAGATGCTCCGCGAGCACAAGGTGGTCGGCAAGTTCGTCGAGTTCTACGGCCCCGGCGTGTCCGAGGTGCCGCTGGCCAACCGCGCCACCATCGGCAACATGAGCCCCGAGTACGGCTCCACCATCGCGATCTTCCCGATCGACTCCAAGACCACCGACTACCTGCGGCTGACCGGACGCTCCGAGCAGCAGATCGCGCTGGTCGAGGCCTACGCCAAGCGTCAGGGCCTGTGGCATGTGGACGAGGCCGAGCCCCGCTACTCCGAGTACCTGGAGCTCGACCTGGGCACCATCGTCCCGTCCATCGCCGGGCCGAAGCGTCCGCAGGACCGGATCGTCCTGGCCGAGGCCGCGGACGCGTTCGGGCAGTCGATCGGCACCTACACCGACGATGCCCACAAGCAGGTGCACGTCACCCTCGCCGACGGTGTCGACTTCGACCTGCCCACCGGCGCGGTCACCATCGCGGCGATCACCTCGTGCACCAACACGTCCAACCCGAGCGTGATGATCGGCGCCGGGCTGCTGGCCAAGAAGGCGGTCGAGAAGGGCCTCACCCGCAAGCCGTGGGTGAAGACGTCGCTGGCGCCGGGCTCCAAGGTGGTCACCGACTACTACGCCCGCTCGGGCCTGGACGAGTACCTGGCCAAGCTGGACTTCGACCTGGTCGGCTACGGCTGCACCACCTGCATCGGCAACTCCGGCCCGCTGATCCCCGAGGTGTCGGCGGCGGTCAACTCGGTCGACCTGGCGGTCACCTCGGTGCTGTCCGGCAACCGGAACTTCGAGGGTCGGATCAACCCCGACGTGAAGATGAACTACCTGGCCAGCCCGCCGTTGGTGGTCGCCTACGCGCTCGCCGGGCGGATGGATATCGACCTGCTGAACGAGCCGCTGGGCGAGGGCTCGGACGGCCAGCCCGTCTACCTGCGCGACATCTGGCCGTCCACCGAAGAGGTCGAGCAGGTGGTGAACAGCTCGATCTCGGCAGACATGTTCTCCAGCCGGTACGCCGACGTGTTCGCCGGCGACGACACCTGGCGCTCGCTGCCCACGCCCACCGGCGAGGTGTTCGAGTGGGACGCCGACTCGACCTACGTCCGCAAGCCGCCGTACTTCGAGGACATGCCCGCCGAACCGCGTCCGGTCTCGGACGTGGCCGGTGCCCGGGTGCTGCTCAAGCTGGGCGACTCGGTGACCACCGACCACATCTCGCCGGCCGGCGCGATCAAGGCCGACAGCCCCGCCGGCAAGTACCTGACCGAGCATGGCGTGGCCCGCAAGGACTTCAACTCCTACGGCTCGCGACGCGGCAACCACGAGGTGATGATCCGCGGCACGTTCGCGAACATCCGGCTGCGCAACCAGCTGGCGCCCGGCACCGAGGGCGGCTTCAGCCGCGACTTCACGCTCCCGGACGCCCCGGTGACCACCGTCTACGACGCGGCCCAGAGCTACGCCGCGGCCGGGATCCCGCTGGTGGTGCTGTCCGGCAAGGAGTACGGCTCCGGGTCGTCCCGGGACTGGGCGGCCAAGGGCACCGCGCTGCTGGGCGTCAAGGTGGTCATCGCCGAGAGCTACGAGCGCATCCACCGGTCGAACCTGATCGGCATGGGCGTGCTGCCGCTGCAGTTCCCCGAGGGTGAGAACGCCGACTCGCTGGGCCTGACCGGCGAGGAGACGTTCACCTTCACCGGGATCGAGGAGCTCAACGCCGGCACGACGCCGAAGACGGTGCGCGTCCAGGCCGACGATAAGGTGTTCGACGCCGTCGTCCGGATCGACACCCCGGGTGAGGCGGACTACTACCGCAACGGCGGCATCATGCAATACGTGCTGCGCAGCCTGCTGCGGGGCTGAGTGGCCAAGCGCCAGAGCCGGGCCGACCGGGCCAAGCGCGAACGAGAGATCGCCGCGCGGGCCCGGACGGCCGCCGCCGGCGATGCGGGCTCGGAGAAGCCGTCCGCGGCGAAACGGGAAGCGGCGAAGCCGGACGCGACGCCGAAGGGGTCGGACGCGGAACGCCGTCCGGCCTCCGTGAGTTGGCGTTCGCGCTTGTCGGGGGTCGGTTCGGAGCTCGCCGAACGATCCGCCTGGTCGATGCTGGCCGCCCTGGTCGCGCTGGTCGGCGCCGGGCTCGCATTGGCCCTGGCGAGCGCACTCACGCCGGCCCTGTGCGGTGGGGACGACGCCAGCTGCGCGCTGGGCTGGATGGTGCTGATCGGCATGGCCGGTTACGTGCTGGTGCTGTTGCCGGCGTGCGCCATCGGCGGCCTGGGCATCTGGTTCTGGGTCGCCTACCTGGCCGGCTACCTGCCGCTGGTCATGGTCGCGGCGGTGGGGGACTGGTGGTGGTGGGCGGCGTTGGTGCTGCTGCCGCCGGTGGCCGCCATGGTGAGTGCGCCGTTGGGCCGCGAGCGGCTGCCGGGTGTGCATCGCGGGGTACTTCTGGCACTGGCGTTGGCCGGGCTGGGCGCGGCGGTCTGGTGGTTCGGGTTCGCCCGCTGAGGCGGTGCTGGCGCTGATCCTGCGGCTGGCCGTCGGGCGTCACCTGCCCGCCCGTCCGCCTGCATCGGGCAGCGATCTCGACATCACCGTCCGATGGCGGGAAACCTCGCCGATGTCGTGTAACGACTCGAAACCGAACGGGCTTTCCCTCCATCGGGCAGCGATCTCGACATCGCCGCCGGCCCGACTGAGCGGCGCCGGCCCGACTGAGCGGCGCCGGCCCGACTGAGCGGCGCTGGTCCGGGCGTCGCGCAGCGGGCGGAGGTTCCTGATCGCTAGGGTGGTTGCAACAACTAAAGCTCGGGAGCTCGCACCAGATGGCGGGCTGAGAGGGTGGGGTGTCGATCCGTCGTGATTGCGGGCCCGCCGACCGACCGAACCTGTCCGGGTAATGCCGGCGTAGGGAGGTTTCGTCCATGAAGACGTCCGATCCGACCATTGAGTCCACCGAGACCCGGCGAGTCGAGGCACCCGTCGTGCTCACCGACAGCCCGCCCCGTCCGTTGCGGTTCTTCGACCAGTTCGCAATGTGGGCCAACCTGGGCATCAGCCTGTTCGGGCCGCTGACCGGCGCCCTGGTGGCGGCGACCACCGGCTCGGTGTGGCTGGCGATCGCGGCCATCGCCGTGGGCTGCGCGATCGGCGCCGGCCTGCTGGGCACGTCCGCCGTGTTCGGTGCCACCACCGGGGTGCCGGCGATGGTGTCGTTGCGCGGTCTGCTGGGTCGCCGGGCCTCATTGGTTCCCACCGTGCTCAACATCGGGCAGAACATCGGCTGGGCGACGATGGAGATCATCGTGATCTCGACGGCCGCGGCGGGAATCGTCGGCGAGGCCTGGCGCTGGCCGTTCGTCGTGCTCGCCGGCGCGGTCGCCACGCTGATGGCGGTGCGGCCGCTGGGCAGCGTGCGGATGCTGCGCAAGGTGATGGTGTGGCTGGTGCTGGTGGCATCGGTGGTGCTGTTCGTCCAGGTGCTGCTGCAGCCGGCCCGTCCGATTCCGCAGGACGCGGTGCTGGGGTTCTGGCCGGCGGTCGACCTGGCGGTCGCCGGAGTGGTGTCGTTCGCCCCGCTGGCCGCCGACTACAGCCGGCACTCGCGGACCCGCCGAGCCGCCTTCTGGGGGTCGTCACTGGGCTTCGGGCTGGCGGCCGTCGCCTACTACTCGCTGGGGGTGTTCGCGGTCGCCCACCTGGGTGCGACCGACGTCCTGGCCGCCCTGATCGCGCTCCCGGCGGGCGGCATCGCGTTGAGCATCCTGCTGGTCGACGAGGTGGACGAGGCGTTCGC
>JAGPGQ010000118.1 GCA_018055925.1 Micropruina sp. | reverse complement strand
TCAGGCGTCCGCTCGGACGATCCGCTCCAGGGATTCCAGGCCGATCACGCCACGGGTGTCGCGGACGTCCTCGCCGGCCAGCACCTGCGCCGGAGTTCCGGGTTCACCCAGGTTCTCGACGACCACGAAGGCGTCCGGGAAGGGGTCCTCGCGGGTGAAGTGGCTGACCGTGACGATGTGCCGCAAACCGGCCGCCGCGGCCGCCTTGGCGCCGCTTTCCGAGTCCTCGACGACCACCGCGTCACCGGGCTGCAGGCCGAGTTGATCGAGGGCGTACAGGTAGATGTCGGGCGCGGGTTTCTTGGCGGCCACGATGTCGCCGCCGAAGATGCCCGAGAGCCGGTCCCGGGTCGCCTGGCCGAACACCGCGACGGCGACCGCCTCGACGCTCGGCACCGCGGACGTGGACGCGATCGCGACCCGCCAGCCGCCGTCCAGGGCCTCCTCGACCAGCCGCTTGATGCCCCGCCGGGCCGGGATCTGGCCGCTGTTCACGATCTGCTGGTAGTCGGCGCTCTTCTGCTTGTGCACCTGTGCCAGCAGCGCGTCCAGGTCGTCCGATCCGGGCACCTCGATCTCGGGGTGCAGCGACAGGTAGTGCCGCATCCGCTCCTTGCCGCCGCCCACCTTCAGCAGGTCGGCGTATTCCTCCTCCGACCAGCGGAACGGGTAGCCGAACTCGGCGAAGACCTGATTGAAGGCGACCAGGTGGCCGTCCTTCTCCGTGTCCGCCAGGACGCCGTCGCAGTCCAGGATCAGGGCATGCGCGCTCACTGGGCACCGTCCTTGCCCGCGCCGTCCCGGCCGGCCGAATGGAAGATGTCGGCGAAGCCGATCAGCAGCTGCTTGGACGCCTCGATCATCGGGTCGAACAGCTTGGTCGGCTCCCACTTGTTGGTCGCCTCGCATTCCTTCAAGTACTCCAGCGCCGACTTCATGTAGGCCCGCTTGAGGGCGGTGGAGATGTTGATCTTGGTGACACCGGCGTCGATGAACTCGTCGAACTCGGCGTTGCTCAGGCCGGTGCCGCCGTGCAGCACGACCGGCAGGTCGCACAGCGCCCCGATCTGGCGGACGCGTTCCGGCAGCAGCACCGGCTGCGCGGTGTACATGCCGTGCGCGGTACCCAGCTGCGGCGCCATCAGGTCGGTGCCGGTCTCGAGCGCCACCTCGACGAGCTGCTCGACGGTGTACGAGTGCCGGGCCTCGTCGGATCCGACGCCGTCCTCGACGCCGATGATGTTCTCGATCTCGCTCTCGACGGTGGCGCCGGCGTCGTGCGCCTCGCGGCAGACCTCGGCGGTCTCCTTGCGGGCCTGCGCCAGGTCGCGGTCGGACGCGTCGAACAGCACCGAACCCCAGCCGTGCTCGATCGCGTGCGTGATCATCGACCGGTCGGGGCAGTGGTCCAGGTGCAGCGACACCCCGACGGAGGCGCGTTCGGCGGCGTCCTTGGCGGCGAAGTGCAGCACCCCGGCGCCGGCGGACTTCACCGTCTTGACCGACGTCTGCAGGATGACCGGCGAGCCGACGGAATCGGCCGCTTCGACCACCGCCTTGATGGTCAGGGGATCGACGATGTTGATCGCCGGTACGGCGTACCCGCGACCCCGCGCCGCGGTGACCAGTTCGAGAGTGTTGACGAGTGGCATGGGCTCCTCCATGGAAAGACGTATATACAACTATATACAAGTTGCCCTGGCTTGGCTAGATGTCTCCGCCCACCTCGAACACGACCTTGCGGCCACCGGCCACGAGATCGAGGCCGTCGTGCCACCGCTCCAGGGGCAGCACCTCGCCGATGAACGACTCGGCGTCGATCCGACCCTCCGCCATCAACCGCAGGGCGGTGCGGTAGCTCTGGGCGTTCTTGCCCCGCGATCCGACGAGTTCGAGTTCGTGGTTCACCTGCAGTCCGAAGTCGACGCCGACCTCGTCGTGGTAGAGCGCCACCAGCACCAGCCGGCCACCCCGGCGCAGCAGCGGCTGGAGCCGCCGGGGCCAGGCCGCGGCGCCGGAGCACTCGAACGCCGAGTACGCCCCGTAGCCGTCGGTGAGACCGGCGACGTAGCCGGCCAGGTCGGCGTTCTCGTCGTCCACGGTGTGCGAGGTGAAGCCGCGCTCCCGCGCCCGCGCCAGGGCGCCGGTGTGCCGCCCCCGGCCGACCAGCACCGTCGTCGCGCCGGCCTGGGTCGCGACCGCGCTGGTGAGCAGCCCGATCGCCCCGGGACCGGTGACCACCACCACCTCGCCGGCCAGCGACGGGCTGCGCTCGATCACGGCATGGACGGCGATCGACAGCGGCTCGGTGAGCGCCCCCGCCTTCAGCGACACCCCCTCGGGGAGCCGGTGGACGGCGAGCTCGGGCATGGCGACGAAGTCGGCCAGCGCCCCGTCGGCCGTGGTGCCGATGCCCTTGCGGTAGGGGCAGCGCTGGTACTGCTCGGCCCGGCAGTACAGGCAGGTGCCGCACAGGTAGGCGTCGGTCTCGAACGTGACCCGGTCGCCGACCGCCAGGTCGTCGCGCCGCAGGCCCGGCCCGAGTTCCGCGATCACGCCGGACGCCTCGTGGCCCAGCGAGCGTGGGATCAGGCCGGCGAAGCGTCCGTCCAGGGCCGCCCGGTCGGTGCCGCAGACGCCGGCGTAGGCGACCTGGATCAGCACCTGCCCCGGTTGGAGTCCGGGACGGGGCAGGTCGCGGAGTTCGATGTTGCCGGGACCGGAGGCGTACTTGACCAGGGCGCGCATGGCGACTTCCTAGCAGGTGATCCGCCGTCGGTCCACTGCCGGCCGAGCGGGACGCCGGCCCGTCCACGGACGCACCTCCACCCCTAGACATGTCTAGACAACTCTGGTTAGCATCGCAACGACCGCGCGGGCGCAGGGGAGCGCCCGCCGCATCGGAAGGGGCCACCCAATGCCGCAGTACCTCATGGGAATCGACGCCGGGACCAGCGTGATCAAGGCCGCGATCTTCGACGTCCACGGCAACGAGCTCAGCCGCGGTGCGCACAACGTGCCGATCGACAACCCGACCACCTACGACGAGTACTTCGCGATCTACCGGGAGTACCGCGAGGCGATGCCGCCGATCTGGGACAAGCTCCAGGCCATCACGCGCCGCGCATGACGAGCCTCGACGACTTCGCGCGGGAGGCGTCCGGCGGCGCGCTGACCAGGCTGGCCGTCGGTCCCGAGGCGCTCGACGAGCTCCCGGCGCTCGCGCAACGGCTGGCAAGACCCGGCGAGTGCGTGCTGCTGCTCGACGACGCGCAGAAGACCGCCGACGGGCACGACCTGCTGGCCCTGGTGGCCGGCCTGGTGGGCGAGGTCCGTCCGGTGGTCGCGCCGGCCACTCACGCAGGGGTGACGCTCGACGAGGCCACGGTCGAGGCGACCGTGGCCGCCGTCGGCAACCCCGGGCTGCTGGTGAGTCTCGGCTCGGGCACGATCACCGACCTGGGCAAGGTGGTGGCGGCCCGCTCGGGCGCCCCACTGCTCGCGGTGCAGACGGCGGCGTCCGTGAACGGCTACGCGGACCCGCTCAGCGTGCTCGTGATCGGTGGCGCGAAACGCACGAAGCCGTCCACCTGGCCGGCCGCCCTGGTGATCGACGACCGGGTGATCGACGAGGCGCCCGCGCGGCTCAACCGCTCCGGGGTCGGGGACGCGATCGCGATCTGGTCGGCCCCCGCGGACTGGTACCTGGCCTGCCGGCTGGGGTTGGACGGCCCGTTCGACGACGCCGTCGTCCGTCCGGTGCTGGACGCCGTGGAACGGCTCACCGACCCCGACCGCGCCGTCGCCCGGACCGCGCTGGTCGACAGCCTCACCCTCGGCGGGCTGGTGATCGGCATCGCCGACTCGACGGCGCCGCTGTCCGGCTCGGAACACCTGGTCAGCCACATCATCGACATGGCCGCGATGGCCAACGGCGCCGAGCACGACCTGCACGGCGCCCAGGTGGGCGCGGCCACGGTGGTCTGCACCGCGCTGTGGCAGGAGGTCCGGGAGAGTTGCCGGGTCTTCGACCTGCCCTGGGCCGAGCTCACCTACCCCGACGACCTGGACGAGCGCGTGCTGCACACCTGGGCCGCGCTGGATCTGTCCGGACGCCTCGGCCAGGAGTGCCTGGCGGCCGTCCGGCGCAAGGTGGCCGCCTGGGACGCCGCGGACCGCGGCCCCTGCGACACCGAGCGAGCGGAGTTGCTGGCAACCCTGTTCGACTACGTGGGCGATCCCGGACGCAGCGCCGCGACGCTGCGGCACTGGGGCGCGGCGGCGACGTTCGACGAGCTCACCCCGGCGGTCGGTCGCGACCAACTCGCCTGGACGCTGCTCGCCCTGCCGTACATGCGCGACCGGCTCACCCTGCCCGATCTGCTGGTGATGTCGGGCGAATGGACGCCGGAACTGATCGAGCGGGTGATTCAGCGGGCGGCGCGGGTCAGGTCGTAGTCGAACTCGAGCCGGATCCGGTCGCCGCGGAACTTGATCCGGGTGTACTCGAAGACCCGGCGCGAGTGGTCGCTGATCCGCTGCTCGAGCAGCAGCAGCGGGGTGCCGTGCCGGGCGTCCAGGGCGGTCAGTTCGGCCTGGGTGGGCACCAGCGCCTCGAGCGACTCGTGCACGTACACCATGGCCAGCCCGTAGTCGCGTTCGAGCACCTGGCAGAGCTGCTTGGCGGCCAGGTCGTGCTCCAGCAGCCCGGGAGCGAGATGCACCGGCACGTACGACTTGTGCAGGCTGATCGGGGTCTCCTCGGCGTAGCGCAGGCGTTCGACCATGTGCAGCGGGCTGCCCAGGGGCACGTCCAGCTGGTGGGCGAGCTGGGCGTCCGCCTCGACCCCGCTGGAGTTCACGATCACCGTGCGGGTCGAGTAGCCCTGCTGCTCGAGCTGCTCCCGCACCCCGCGGTAGAACGCCCGGGCGGCGATCTTGGGCCGGGCGACGAACGTGCCCTTGCCGTGCACCCGGAAGACCAGGCCCTCGTCGACCAGCTTGCCCAGCACCTGCCGGATCGTCATCCGGCTGATCGAGTAGATCTGGTTGAGTTCGTTCTCGGAGGGGATCCGCTGCTCCGGCTGCCACTCGCCGCTGAGGATCTTGGTCCGCAGCTCGTCGGCAAGCTGCAGATAGAGGGGAACGGCCGAGTTCCGGTTCAGGGTGGTGGTCACGCATCACTCCTTCGGGGGCTTCCCAACAGGCGACCAACTTGGCTGTACATGTACGATCATGTCCTGTAGCTTGTCCAGCCTGAGCTTACCTCACCCGTAGTCACCGCATGGATGCGGGCGCGTGTACCTAGGAGGCAACACCGTATGCCGACAATCGAGCCGTTGCAGCCCTCGGCCACCTGGAACGAACTCCGGGCCGGTGAGACGGATTGGGACGCGGCCGATCCGGCCGTGCTGCAGACGATGGCGGTGCAGATGCACCTGATCCGGGCCTTCGAGGAGCAGGTGCTCGACCTGGCCGGCCAGAAGCTGATCAACGGCCCGGCGCACTCGTCGATCGGACAGGAGGCCGGCGCGGTCGGCTCGGCGATCCCGCTCACCGTGGCCGACCAGATCAACGGCTCGCACCGCGGCCACCACCAGTTCCTGGCCAAGGCGCTGAACGCCGTGCAACCCGACGGGTTCGAGATCGGGGCCGCGTGGAGCCCCGAGACGATCACGGTGCTGCACCGCACGCTGTCGGAGATCGCGGGCCTCTCGGACGGTTTCTGCCGCGGCCGGGGCGGGTCGATGCACCTGCAGTGGAAGGAGGCCGGCGCGATGGGCACCAACGCCATCGTCGGCGGCGCCGTCCCGTTCGCCACCGGTTTCGCGATGGCGCACAAGCTCGCCGGCACCGACGCGGTCGCGGTCACCTACTTCGGCGACGGAGCCAGCAACATCGGCTCGACCCTGGAGGCGCTGAACCTCGCGGCCGCCTGGAAGCTGCCGATCGTCTTCTTCATCGAGAACAACCACTACGCCGTGTCGACCACGGACGACGAGTCCACCGCCGATCCGCGGCTGAGCGTCCGCGGCCTCGGCTTCGGCATCGCCAGCTGGCGGGTGGACGGCCAGGACGCCCTCGCGGTCAAGCTGGTGATGGACGAGGTGCTCGCGCACGTCCGCGCGGGTGAGGGCCCGGCCGTGGTCGAGGCCGACACCTACCGCTACTTCCACCAGAACGGCCCGTTCCCGGGCAGCGCGTTCGGCTACCGCAGCAAGGAGGAGGAGTCGAGCTGGCGCGACCGGGACCCGCTGCAGCTGGCCGAACGCCACCTGGAGCGGCTCGGCATCGCCACCCGCGAACAGCTGGACGACCTGCGCCGGTCCTGCAAGAAGTTGATGCAGGAACTCGCCGGGAGGATCACCGAGCCCGATCCGGCGGGCCGTCCCGGGCAGCTGCGGATCCGGCCGGAGCTGTGGCCGAAGGCGTCCTTCATCGACGTCGGCATCCGCGGCGACTGGCCCGGCGTGGATCCGTCCCGGGTGCGCACGGAGCACGACTTCGGCCCGGACGACCTGACCAGGCAGCGCTTCGTCGACGTGATCGCCGCCGTGATGCACCGCCGGATGGCGACCGACGAGCGGGTGATCGTCCTCGGCGAGGACGTGCACAAGCTCAACGGCGGCTCCCGCGGCGCCACCAAGGGCCTGCCGCAGGACTTCCCCGGACGCGTGCTGGGCACCCCGATAGCCGAGGCCGGGTTCACCGGGCTGGGTGGCGGCGTCGCCCTCGACGGCCGGTTCTACCCGGTGGTCGAGTTGATGTACGCCGACTTCATCTGGGTGGCCGCCGACCAGATCTTCAACCAGATCGGCCGCGCCCGGCACATGTTCGGCGGCGACCACGACATGGCCATGCTGATGCGGCTCAAGATCGGCACGACAACGGGTTACGGCTCACAGCACTCGATGGACCCGGCCGGCGTGCTGTCCACGTCGGTGGGCTGGCGGATCATCGCCCCGTCCACCGCGGTCGACTACGTCGGCCTGCTGAACGCCGCCATGCTGACCGGCGACCCGGTGGCGGTGCTGGAGCACGACGCCGACCTGTACAAGCTGGAGGGCCCGGCGCCGAAGGACCTCGACTTCGTGTTGCCGTTCGGCAAGGCCGCGGTGCGCCGCGAGGGCTCCGAGGTCACCCTGATCAGCTACCTGTCCATGGTGCAGCGCTGCCTGGACGCGGTGGAGCAGTCCGGCGTCGACGGCGAGGTCATCGACCTGCGCTGGCTCGACCGGGCCAGCCTCGACTGGGACGCGATCACCGAGTCGGTGAAGAAGACCAACCGGGTGGTGATCGTCGAGCAGGGCGCCCAGGGCACCTCCTACGGCGGCTGGCTGGCCGGTGAGATCGGCCGCCGGCTGTTCGACTGGCTGGACGCCCCGGTCATCCGGGTGCAGGGCGGCGAAGCGGCGCCGAGCATCTCGAAGGCGCTGGAGACCGCCGCCAACGCCAACACCGACGACATCGTCGCCGCCCTCACCGAGTTGAAGGGGTAGTCATGGCCTTCCTGCTGCGCATGCCGGGCGTCTCCGCCGACGCCGACACCGCCCTGCTGGAGAGCTGGTCGGTCGCGGCCGGCGAGTCCGTCTCCGAGGGCACCGTGCTGGGCACGGTGGAGACCGACAAGGCGATGGTCGAGCTCGAAGCCGACGCGGACGCCGTGGTGCACACCCTGCTGGTCGCCGACGGCGCCCGGGTTCCGGTGGGCGACCCGATCGCGGTGCTCTCCGAACCCGGCGAGGATCCGGCGGCGGCGGCCTCGCTGGTGGCCAGGCTGACCGGCACCGCCGCGGCGGCGCCCGAGCCGGAGCCGGCGCCCGCGGTCTCGGCGGACACCATCGCGGTCGCCGAGGACATGCAGGCACCCGACCCGGACCGGCCGACGGCTCCCCCGGCCCCCGCCCGGCCGGCCCGCCGTCCGGGGGACCGGATCTTCGCCAGCCCGCTGGCCCGGCGCCTGGCCAAGGAGTACGGCCTGGAGCTGGTCGACATTCCCGGCACCGGCCCGGCCAACCGGATCGTCCGAGCCGACGTCGAGGCGGCCTATGCGGCGGCGGCCCAGCAGGCGGCCCCGCCGGCCTCACCCGCCCCTCCGGCCACCGAATCCGGCGGGGTCACCCGGATCGAGCACACCCGGCTGCGCCGGGCGATCGCGAGCCGGCTGCAGGCGTCCAAGCAGACCGCACCGCACTTCTATCTCAGCCGGGAACTCGATCTCGGCCCGCTGCTGGCCCTGCGGGCCCAGGCCAACGAGGGCGGCGACGTCCGGATCTCGGTCAACGACCTGCTGGTGAAGGCCGCCGGCCTGGCCCTGCAGGCCGTGCCGGAGGCGAACGTCAGCTGGACCGAGGACGCCCTGCTGCAGTACTCCGCCAGCGATGTGGCGGTGGCCGTGGCCAGCGAGCGCGGCCTGGTCACCCCGGTCGTCCGGGGCGTGGAGCGGCTGGGCATCAAGGCGCTCTCGTCCGCGATCTCGGACGCCGCCCGGCGCGCCGGCGAGGGCCGGCTGCGGCAGCAGGAGCTGGAGGGCGGCTCGCTCACGGTCAGCAACCTGGGCATGTTCGAGGTGGACGACTTCTCGGCCATCCTGAATCCGCCGCACGGCACGATCCTGGCGATCGGCGCGGCGAAGCCGCGTCCGTGGGTGGACGCCGACGGGCAGCTGACCGTCGCCACCACGTGCCGGATCACCGCATCGTTCGATCACCGCGCGATCGACGGGGCTCTCGGAGCCCAGTATCTGCAGGCGCTGGCCGGGTTGATCGCCCGGCCCGTCCAACTCCTGCTCTGACCTCGAAGGAGAGGCACATGAAGAAGATCATCAACGACCCGTCCACCGTGCTCGCCGAGATGAACCGCGGGTTCGCCACGGCCTACGCCGACATCGTCGAGCTGCACGACGACCCGCTGTACGTCTGCCGCGCCGGGGGCGCCCTGCCCGGCAAGGTCGGCGTGGTCTCCGGCGGCGGCAGCGGGCACGAGCCGCTCGGCGGCGGCTACGTGGGCGCCGGCATGCTGAGCGCGGCCGCCCCGGGCGCGTTCTTCAGCTCGCCCACCCCGGACCAGATCCTGGCCGCCTCGCAGGCCGCCGACGGCGGCGCCGGCGTGCTGCACCTGATCCTCAACTACACCGGCGACATCCTCAACTTCGAGACCGGCGCCGAGCTGGCCGAACTGGAGGACATCGACATCCGCACCGTGGTGATCAACGACGACGTCGCGGTCGAGAATTCCACCTACACCGCGGGCCGCCGCGGCGTGGCCGGCGCGATCGTCGCGTTCAAGCTGGCCGGTGCCGCCGCCGACCGCGGCGACAGCCTGGACGAGGTGACCCGGATCGCGGCCAAGGCCAACGACCAGATGGCCACCATGGGCCTGGCCATGACCGCCTGCACCGTGCCGACCGTCGGCAAGCCGTCGTTCGAGCTGGGCCCGGACGAGATGGAACTCGGGATCGGCGTGCACGGCGAGCCGGGCGTGAAGCGGGTGCCGATGATGAAGGCCGACGACATCACCGACACGCTGCTGGACGCGGTGCTGGCCGACCTGGCGATCGAGCGCGGCGAGGACGTGCTGCTGTTCATCAACGGTCTCGGCGCGACCCCGCTGTGCGAGCAGTACATCATGTACAACCGGGCCGCCGACCGGCTGACCGGCCTCGGGGTCAACGTCACCCGCAGCCAGATCGGCAACTACTTCACGTCGCTGGAGATGGCCGGCGCCTCGCTGACCGTGATCCGGCTGGACGACGAGCTGACCACGCTGTACGACGCGCCGGTGCACACCGCGGGGTGGCGCGCCGGGCGTTGACGTCCGTCCCGGCGACGCGGCCACTAGACTCCGACGCGTGACCGCCGCAACCTCCCCGGAACGCACCGGAGCCCCCGAAGGTATCCGCATGCTGTACGCCGGGGCGGCCATCGTGGCGTGCCTGGTCGGCGTCTTCTTCATCCGCGACGTGGTGGCACCGGTGTTCCTGGCCATGACGCTGGTCTTGACCGTGCGTCCCCTCGTCCTGAAGCTGAACGACAGCGGGGTGCCGAAGGTCGTCAGCGCCCTGCTCGGCATGCTCGTGGTGTTCCTGGTGCTGCTCGCGATCCTGTTCGCGGTGTCGGTGGCCCTGATCCAGTTCGTCGCGGCGATGCCGGCCTACGCCGACCGGTTCAACATGCTCTACAGCCAGGCCTCGGCGCAGCTCATGGCCTGGGGGGTCAGCCAGGAGACGATCACCCAGTGGGTGACCACCTTCGACTACACCCGGCTGCTGGGCTACGTGACCGGCGTGATGGGCCAGGTCGGCTTCTGGGCGACCTTCGTGGGTTCGCTGTTCCTGTTCGTGGCGTTCATCTCGGTCGACCTGACCGACACCACCGAGGGACGGGAGAAGCTGGCCCGGGTCCGGCCCAACCTGGCCGCCGCGCTGCTGGACTTCTCCTGGCGGGTGCGCAAGTACTGGATCGTCAACACGATCTTCGGCCTGGCCGTCGCCCTGATCAACATGGGCATCCTGACCTGGCTGCAGATCCCGCTCGTGGTGACCTGGGGCATCCTGGCGTTTGTCACCGCCTACATCCCCAACGTCGGGTTCATCATCGGCATGGTGCCGCCGGCGCTGATGGCGCTGCTGGCCCGGGACCTGCAGACCATGGTGATCATGGTCATCGCCTACGTGGTGGTGAACTTCATCGCCTCGATGGTGATCCAGCCGAAGGTGACCGGCGACGCGGTGGGGCTGAACATCACCACGACGTTCATCTCGCTGGTGTTCTGGTCGATCATCATCGGCCCGCTGGGCGCGATTCTGGCCGTGCCACTGACCCTGTTCTGCAAGGGCATCTTCTTCGACGCCGACCCCCGGACGCGCTGGCTGTCGGTGTTCCTCGGCGGCAAGCTGGACGAGGTGGTGCCGGGGGCGGCCGAGCCGGTGCCGCCGCTGGAGGCACCCACCGTGACCGACGATGCCGACGTCCAGCCGGAACCCGAACCCGAGCCCAGGGCCGAGGACGCCGCCGAACGGTCATGATCGTCGAGATCGAGGTCGGCGGCTGGGAGCACGAGTGCTGCGGCCGGGAGATCCGGCTCAACGACCTGGTCGAGTGGGCCTACTACACCGATGAGCACGGCCTCCGGCACGAGACCCACCACATACCCGAGGACGCCACCGGCACGGTGAGCGGCCGAGTGGCCGGGCTGGAGGTGATCGACCACGCCGGCGGACGCACCGCGATCGAGCGGGTGCCCAGCGGAGCCGAGGTGCTCACCTCCTCGCCCGAGGGGACCCCCCGCTTCCTGGTCACACTGGACGTCGCCTGACCCCTGGTTCATGCCGTCGCGCGCGGTCTCAGTCCCACCAGAAGAACCAGGCCTCGGAGCCGGCGATCTCCTCGCCGTAC
>JAGPGQ010000117.1 GCA_018055925.1 Micropruina sp. | reverse complement strand
AGAAGACGTGTGCCGGAGCCGGGGCCTCGGCGGTGACGACGATTTCCTTGGTCATTGAGTTGTCCTTTCGGCGGGGGTCCAGCCGAGGTCCGCGGAGATGGCCTCGGTGCAGGCGGTGATGGCCGGAATCAGGTCGCGGATGTCGGCGTCGCCGTCGAGCAGCACGGCCGGAACCGAGCACGAGACGGCGGCGACCACGCGTCCGCCGGCATCGCGTACCGGGGCGGCCGCACAGTGCACGAACTCCTCGTGCTCGGCGAGGTCGACGGCCCAGCCCTGGGCGGCGACGGCGTCCAGCTCGGTGAGCAGGTCGGCGGCGTTGGTGAGGGTCCGGGGGGTGAGCCGTTTGTAGGCCAGCGTGCCCGCCACGTGTTCGCGGCGGTCGGGGGCCAGGCCCGCGAGCAGGACCTTCGAGACGGCGGCGGCGTGCAGGGCGGCGGTCAGCCCGATCCGCGAATACATCCGCACCGGCTGGCGCGAGTCGATCTTGTCCAGGTAGATGACGTCGGGGCCCTCGAAGGCCGCCAGGTGCACGGTGTGCCCGGTCCGTTCGGCCAGCCGCAGCAGGTGCGGTCGGGCGACGGAGCGGATGTCACGCTGTTCCAGCGCCAGTGCCGACAACTCGAAGAACCTCGCGGCGATCGCGAACGGCGTACCAACCGGCGTCCGGGCAGGTCGTGCCCTGCGACGTACCCCTGCGGGGACGGCCGGCCCGACCGGCTGAATCCACCGTTCCCGCGCATCCGGACCGGCGGCGCCGTTAGTGGCCGCCGGCCCACCCCCAACCACGAAGGAGAGACATGGATGGCTTCCTCACCTGGCTGCGCCAGGACACCGCCGGCCTGCTCACGCTGGCGGCGGTCGGCATCGCGCTGCTGCTGTTCCTGATCATCAGACTGAAGGTCGAACCCTTCATCGCGCTGGTCGGCACCGGCGTGCTGGTCGCCCTTGCGGGCGGCGTCACCATCGAGGCCCTGGTGGGCACACCGATCAAGAGCTCGGACGCCCTGATCGAGAAGGGCTTCGCCGGCATCCTCGGCCACATCACCCTGATCATCGGTCTCGGCACCGTGCTGGGCGCGATCCTGGAACGCTCCGGCGGCGCCGAGGTGCTGCTCGGCAGGCTGGTGCAGATCTTCGGCGAGA
Organism: Micropruina sp.; assembly: GCA_018055925.1. Lineage (GTDB taxonomy): Bacteria > Actinomycetota > Actinomycetes > Propionibacteriales > Propionibacteriaceae > Micropruina. Next base: position 10,292 of record JAGPGQ010000117.1, on the reverse strand, counting down.
AGGGCACCCCGCTCGCGATGGGCATCACCGGCTTCGTGCTGGGCATCCCGGTGTTCTTCGACATCGGCATCTTCGTGCTGGCGCCGCTGATCTACGTGGCGGCGGTGCGCGGCGGCAAATCACTGGTGTTGTACACGCTGCCGCTGCTGGCCGGCCTGTCGATCACCCACGCCTTCCTGCCACCCCATCCCGGCCCGGTCGCGGCCGCCGGCCTGTTCCAGGTCGAGCTCGGCTGGATCATCATCATGGGCCTGGCCTGCGGCATCCCGGCCTGGTTCGTCGGCGGCATCCTGTTCGGCACCTGGATCGGCAAGCGGATCCACGTCGAGGTGCCCGAGGACCGGATCGTCCCCGAGGCCGAGGAGGCCAAGGGCCACGAGCCGAGCATCGGCGTGGTGCTGCTGGTCATCGGCCTGCCGATGATCCTGATCCTGGGCGGCACCTTCGGCAACGTGTTCGCGCCGCCCGGGGCGCTGCGGGACACGCTGATCTTCTTCGGCAACCCGGGCATCGCGCTCACCGTGGCCGTGCTGATCGCCATGTGGCTGCTCGGCTTCCGGCAGGGCATGTCCGCGCAGGAGCTGGGCGAACTGAGCGGGTCCTCGCTGCGTCCGGTGGGCATGATCCTGCTGGTCGTCGGCGCCGGCGCGTTCTTCGGGGCGGTGCTGGCCGCCACCGGCGTGGGCACGGCGGTGGCCACCACGTTGTCGGGCGCCGGCCTGCCGCTGATCGTGTCGGCGTACGTGATCGCCTGCGGCATGCGGATCGCGCAGGGTTCGGCCACGGTGGCGATCGTCACCACCGGCGGCATCCTGGCGCCGTCGCTGACCGACGGCCAGTACACCCAGCCGCAGCTGGCGCTGATCGTGATGGCGATCTCGGCCGGTTCGATCATCGCCAGCCACGTCAACGACGGCGGCTTCTGGATCATCTCGAAGTACTTCAACATGACGGTGAAGGAGACCCTGCAGACCTGGACGGTGCTCGAGACCGTCCTGTCGGTGGTCGGCTTCGGGATGGCGGCGCTGCTGTTCAGCTTCGTCTAGCGACCGAAAGCACTCCGGCGGCCCGGCTCAACGCGTGTTGAGCCGGGCCGCCTGCCGGTACAGGTGGTCGCGCTCGGCGAGGTTGTCCGCCGCCCTGGCCGCGACCGCGTACAGCCGGGCGGCCTCGCGCAGGTCGCCGGCCCGTTCGCGCAGGTGGGCGGCGACGGCCGCGTGGCGGGGGAGCGATTCGTCCAGTCCGGCGAGCGCGGCGAGCCCGGCCAGGGCCCCGTCCGCCTCACCCACCGCGACCGCCCGGTTGAGCCGCACGATCGGCGACCCGGTCAGCCGGACGAGCTCGTCATACCACTCGACGATCTGCACCCAGTCGGTCTCCGCCGTGCTCGGTGCGTCCGCGTGCAGGGCGGCGATCGCGGCCTGCACCTGGAACTCGCCCAACCGGTCGCGGGCCAGCGCGGCCTGCAGGATCGCGATCCCCTCGGCGATCGCGCGGGTGTCCCAGCGGGAGCGGTCCTGGTCGGCCAGCGGAACCAGGCTGCCGTCGGGTGCGGTCCGGGACGCGCGCCGGGCGTGGTGCAACAGCATCAGCGCCAGCAACCCGGAGACCTCGGGATGATCGATCTGGACGGCCAGCCGCCGGGTCAGCCGGATCGCCTCCGCGGCCAGGTCGGCGTCGCCGGAGTAGGCCTCGTTGAACACCAGGTAGAGCACCCGGAGCACCGTCGCCACGTCGCCGGGCCGGTCGAACCAGACGTCGGCCACGGTGCGCTTGGCCCGGCTGATCCGCTGCGCCATGGTCGCCTCGGGAACCAGGTACGCCCGGGCGATCTGGCGGGTGGTCAGGCCGCCCACCGCGCGCAGCGTGAGCGCCACCGCCGAGGACGGGGTCAACGACGGGTGGGCGCACAGGAAGTAGAGCCACAGGGTGTCGTCGCGCGCCCGGACGGGTCCGGGCGGCGGCTCGTCCACCACTCGTTCCTCGCGGCGCCGGCGGGTGGACTCGGCCCTGGTGGCGTCCAGGAAGCGGCGCCAGCCGACGGTGATCAGCCAGCCCTTCGGATCCCGCGGCGGCGACTCGGGCCACACCCGGAGGGCCTCGACCAGGGCGTCCTGGACGGCGTCCTCGGCCGCCGCGAAGTCGGCTCCGCGACGGACGAGGACGGCCAGCACGCCCGGGATCAGGTCGCGCAGCGGGGCGTCGTCCACCCGGCTACTCCGTGGTCGTCGGCGCGGCACCCAGGAACGGCCGCAGCTCGAGCCACTCGTGGATCGGCCGGCCGCCGGCGCCGGGGGCGGCCGACAGTTCGCCGGCCAGTTCGACCGCCCGGTCCCAGCCGTCGACGTCGATGATCATCCACCCGGCGATCAGGTCCTTGGTCTCGGCGAACGGCCCGTCGGTGACCGGCGGGCGGCCCTCGCCGTCGTAGCGCACCCAGGCGCCCTCGAAGGCCAGGGCCTGGCCGTCGACGAACTCGCCGGTGCCCTCCAGGCGGGCGGCGAAGTCGTTCATGTACTGGACGTGCGCCGCGATCTCGTCCGGGGTCCAGTCCTCCATCGGCACGTCGTTCACCGTCGCGGGCGCGCCCCGGTAGTGCTTCAGCAGCAGGTACTTGGCCATCGTGTGCTCCTCGTTCGGTGCCGCCCATTGTGGTCGGCTCTACTCGGGGGACGGAGCCCGCCGCCGGTTCTCGACACTGTCGGGGACGGTTCCTTGAACCGTTCAGGGAACCGTCCCCTGAACCGGAATGAGAACCGTCCCCTGAACGGGAATGGGAACCGTCCCCTGAACGGGAGGGGACGGACCCGCGACACCGCCGCGGTGCGGCCGTCCGAGAGCACTAAGATGACGCGGGACTGTCATCGAACAGGAAGTGACGAATCCACCGTGGGTGTTCTGGACAAGCTGCTGCACATGGGCGACGGGCGCAAGCTCAGGGAGTTGCGCCGGGTCGCCGATCAGGTGGCCATGATCGAACCCGACTACGAGGCGATGACCGACGAGGAGTTGCGCGGCCAGACCGACGATTTCCGCAAACGGCTCGAGGACGGCGAGAGCCTGGACGATCTGCTGCCGGAGGCGTTCGCCACCGTGCGCGAGGCGACCAGGCGGGTGCTCGGCAAGCGGCCCTACGACGTCCAGGTGATGGGCGGCGTGGCGCTGCACCGGTGCAACATCGCCGAGATGAAGACCGGTGAGGGCAAGACCATCGTCGCGCTGATGCCGTCCTACCTGAACGCGCTCACCGGCAAGGGCGTGCACATCGTCACGGTGAACGACTACCTGGCCAAGTACCAGTCGGAGCAGATGGGCCGGGTGCACCACTTCCTGGGGCTCGAGGTCGGCGTGATCCTGGCCAGCATGTCGCCGGCCGAACGGCGCAAGCAGTACGCCGCCGACATCACCTACGGCACCAACAACGAGTTCGGCTTCGACTACCTGCGCGACAACATGGCGCTCACCCTGGACGACTGCGTCCAGCGCGGCCACTACTTCGCGATCGTGGACGAGGTCGACTCGATCCTGGTGGACGAGGCGCGTACCCCGCTGATCATCTCCGGCCCGGCCGAGGACAACCATCAGTGGTACCCCGAGTTCGCCAAGATCGCCGCCCGGCTGGTGCGCGACACCCACTACGAGGTGGACGAGAAGAAGCGCACCGTGTCGATCTCGGAGCTGGGCATCACCGAGGTGGAGAACCGGCTGGGCATCGAGAACCTCTACGAGAGCGTCAACACGCCGCTGATCTCGTACCTGAACAACGCCATCAAGGCCAAGGAACTGTTCAAGAAGGACAAGGACTACGTGATCCTCGACGGCGAGGTGCTGATCGTCGACGAGCACACCGGCCGCACCCTGATCGGACGCCGGTACAACGAGGGCCTGCACCAGGCGCTGGAGGCCAAGGAGAAGGTCGAGATCAAGGACGAGTACCAGACGCTCGCCACGATCACCCTGCAGAACTACTTCCGGATGTACGAGAAGCTCGCCGGCATGACCGGTACGGCCAAGACCGAGGAGAGCGAGTTCCAGAAGATCTACGGCCTCGGCGTGCTGCCGATCGAGACCAACAAGCCGATGATCCGGGTCGATCAGCGCGACCTGATCTACCGCACCGAGGAGGCCAAGTTCACCGCCGTCGTCGACGACGTGGTGGAGCGCTACGAAAAGGGCCAGCCGATCCTGATCGGCACCGCGTCCGTGGCCAAGTCGGAGCTGCTCTCCCGGGCCCTGAAGAAGGCCGGCGTCAAGCACGAGGTGCTGAACGCCAAGAACCATGCCCGGGAGGCGGCGATCATCGCCCTGGCCGGACGCAAGGGCGCGGTCACCGTGGCCACCAACATGGCCGGCCGCGGCACCGACATCATCCTGGGCGGCAACCCGGAGTTCCTGGCCGACGCGGTGCTGCGGGAGCGGGGCATCGACCCGGTCGAGCACGCCGAGGAGTACGAGGCGGCCTGGCCGAAGGTGCTCGAGGAGATCGAGGCCCAGGTGGCCGACGAGCACGACGAGGTGGTCGAGCTGGGCGGCCTGTACGTGGTCGGCTCGGAGCGACACGAGTCCCGCCGGATCGACAACCAGCTGCGCGGCCGGTCCGGCCGGCAGGGCGACCCGGGTGAGAGCCGGTTCTACCTGAGCCTGCAGGACGACCTGATGCGGCTGTTCAAGTCCGACATCATCAACTGGGTGATGCAGGCGCTCAAGGTGCCCGACGACGTCCCGATCGAGAACAAGCGGGTGAGCACGTCGATCCAGCAGGCGCAGGAGCAGGTCGAGGCGCAGAACTTCGAGATGCGCAAGAACGTGCTCAAGTACGACGACGTGATGAACCGGCAGCGACACGCGATCTACGGCGACCGGCGCAAGGTGCTCGAAGGCACCGACGTCGAGACCCAGCTGCGGGCCACGGTCGACTCCGTGGTCGAGCAGTACGTCCGCGGCGCCGCCGAGGGCTTCGTCGAGGACTGGGACCTGGAGCAGCTGTGGACCCAGATGGGCACGCTCTACCCGGTGGGGCTGGACCGCTCCGAGTACGAGGGTGTCGACCTGACCCCGGACGAGCTGGTCGAGGACTTCAAGGCGGACGCCCAGGCGGCCTACGACCGCCGGGTCGAGGAGCTCGGCGAGGAGACCATGCGGGAGTTGGAGCGGCAGGTGCTGCTCACCGTGCTGGACCGCAAGTGGCGCGAGCACCTGTACGAGATGGACTACCTGCGCGAGGGCATCGGCCTGCGCGCGATGGCCCAGCGCGATCCGCTGGTGGAGTACCAGCGCGAGGGCGGCACCATGTTCAACGCCATGATGGAGGCGTTCATGGAGGAGGTCGTCGGCTTCCTGTTCAACCTCGAGGTGCAGGTGCAGCGGCCCGAGGTCGGCCTGGTGCAGGACGGCGGGGTGCCGATGTCGGCCGAGGTGCTGGAGTCGATGCTCACCGATCCGGAGGAGAAGCCGGACGAGGCGCAGGAGGCGGCCGAGAAGGCGGCGAAGGCACGCCCGGTGGTGAAGGCGAAGGGCCTCGGTGAGCCGCGCCGGCAGCGCCAGGTGTCGTACTCGGCGCCGTCCGAGACCGGTGAGGCGGTCACCACCGCCGAGGCGGCGGACGACCAGTACGCGAAGGTCGGCCGGAACGCCCCCTGCCCGTGCGGTTCGGGCAAGAAGTTCAAGGTGTGCCACGGACGCAAGAGCTGAGGCTCGCGAGATCCCGGGTCGAGCCCGGGATGACGGGGTCTGCGTCATCCCGGCGTACGCCGGGATCTCGCCGGTCCCGTGACCGATCGGAATAGGGCGATTCGCATTCAATGGGCATCGAGTATGGCCCGAAAGAATGCCCACGGGGTACCGTGAGCAAATGATCGGAGGCAGAGAGCGACGCAGTTTTTCCGTCGCCCTCGCCGTCTCCGGGCTCGGCTGGTTGATCGGATTCCTGGCGGCCAATCCCTACCTGCTGGACGTGCCGCTGCCGAACTGGATGCTCGGCACGCTGGCGTATGTCCTGCTGGCGTCTCTGCTCGTAGATGCCTTACCCAGTCCGGCGAGGACACTCCTGCTGATGTATTTCCTCGGCATCGTTCTGGCTATCTCGTTGGTGAACCTTGAGGGGATCGGTTGGGAGAACGTGCTGTTCGGCGGGTTCTTCGGTTCGCTGGCCTTCGTCGTCTGGACGGGTACCGCACATGTTCTGCAGTTGATGTTCCGCCCGCTGATTCAGCAGAATCGGGACTGAATCTTCGATCGGCGCCAGGCGTGAGCAGAGCCACAGACCAATACCCGATCCCTCGGAGGCCATCCCAGCCGTGCGGTGGGATCTTCGCCACGCTTTGACGTTCGTGAGGGGATGCGGAGGAGTACACGGCCGTTCGCGCGATCGACAACTACTGGCAGGATCACAGACATGCTTTCGGGTTCTAACCCGAAAGCACCTGAGTCTTCCCGACGTCAGTTGCCGATCGCGCGATCAGGACGACCCGGAACGGCTGGGCGAGCCTGTCGAGAACTGATGCGTCCTCTCATGCTTGCCCAGGGATCCCCGGCATCAGTCGGGATGACGGTTCGTTGCGCTGCTCCAGACCTTGCCCGGGTGGGGTCTCGACAAGCTCGACCAACGTCGGCTTCCTCAGGGCGAGAACAGCAGCAACAGACCGGCGCAGGTATAGCCGACCATCAGCACCAGCATGGGCAGCTGGCCGCGGACGACGCGGCGTCCGTCCAGCGCCACCAGGGAACGGTCGTGGGCGACCAGCACACCGGTCAGGTGGCCGAGGACGATGCCGGCGAGCTGGATCAGGGCGACGGTTTCGGGGTGGTCGAAGATGCCGGTGTCGACGCCGAGTTCGGCGGTGCCGAAGGCGTTCCAGCCGAGGCCGAGCGGGTCGGACGCCAGGATCGCGGTGCGTTGTCCCTCGATCACCAGCAGGCTCAGGTAGTGGGCGATGCTGTAGCCCGCCACGATCGGCACCAGGCTGGGCGCCAGCCGGTCCGCCCAGCCCGGGGCGGTGGCCCGGCTGGCCAGGGCGTACGTGACCATGACCAGGGCGGTGATGCCGAGCAGCCCGATCGTGCCCCACAGTTCCCGGGGCAGTGCCGAGGTCTGGACCCACCCGACCCAGCCGGTGGTGTTGGTGAAGCTGTCGTAGGCGGTGATGCCCAACAGCACGGTGCACACCCAGGCCGTACCGCGGGGGACCCGCGTGGTGCAGGCGTTGCGCAGCGGGTTCACCAGGTGCAGGGTGTCGCCGATCCGCTGCCACGGTGACAGGGTGGCCAGCCGTTCGGCGAACACCTCGAACGGGTCGGACGCGGCCACCCAGCGCTCCCCGAAGACGATCGCGCCGCCGACCACGCCGACCACCCAGGCGACCGCCCACCAGCGCAGCACGGGCAGCGTGTTGTTCTCCGGCTGCACCAGTTCGAGCCAGGCGAACCCGAGCAGCCCGACCACGCCGGGCAGCACGCCCAGCCTCGTCCAGGCCGCCTCGGGAAGCGGTCGCAGCGGTCCGCGCGGGGTGAGCAGGCGGACCAGCGTCCGCAGCGGGTTGTTCCGTCGCCAGATGCGGCCGAACAGCAGCGACAGCGGCACCAGGCCGATCCACAGCCAGACGAAGACGAAGCCGAACACCGGGTTGGTCACCCGGTCCTGGCCGAACCACAGCGCCATCGCCATCCAGCCGTACAGCGCCATGGCCAGGATGCGTCCCAGCACCCGGGTGACGGACGCGTCCACCAGCCGGGTGAGCGTCGGCAGCGGAAGGCCCCGGGGCCGGGTGTAGCGCGGCCGGCGCCACGCCGCCACCAGCACCGCGAACGACACGATCAGCGCCAGCGCGGCGCCGATCACCACGAACTCGAACGGCAGCGGTAGATCCTGGCGGGAGCCGAGGCCGTGCAGCGGGAGGATCACCGGACCTGCAGGACCGCGATCAGCAGTTCGGGGTGGTGCGACTCGATCTCGTAGCGGCCGGTCTGCTCCACCACGAAGTCGGCGCTGACCGGCTCACCCGCCTTGACCTGGACGGTTCGGTCGACCCCGTGCACATGGATCTCGTCGTCGCGGTCGGAGCTGATCTGGAGCCGGACGGTGTCCCCCCGGTTCAGGTTGACCCGTTCGCCGTTCGGCTCCACCCGGCCCTTGGCCAGGGTGATCACCAGGGTGTGGGCGGGCGACGCGGACGGCGGCGCCGCGGTGCCGGGCGTCGCCGAGGGCACGGTCGGCGACGGCGTGGCGGCCGGCTGGGTGGCGGGCGGCTCGCCGGGACCCGCACAGGCGGCCGCGACCAGCCCGACCAACAGCAATCCGAGGAGCTTGTTCACCCTTGTGATTGTGTCATGCGAGTGCGGCGCGCTCCGCCTCGACGTCGGCGACGAACGCCCCGACCTGGCGCCGGACGACGTCCTCGGCGAGCCCGAGTTCGCGGGTCAGCAGGGCACCCACCTCGCCGGCGACGCCGGCGGCGGCCCGGGCGTTCAGGAACCGGGCCGGCATCCGCCGGGTGAGCACGTCCGAGACCGTCCGGGCCATCTCGTACCGGATGGCGTAGACCGCCTCCGCCCACAGATACGGCAGGCCGGGCATCATCGGCTCGCCGAGCGCCGGGTCGGCCAGGGCCAGATCCTCCACGAAGCGGGCCTCCGTCCCGTAGCGGCCGGCGAGCAGCCCGAATCGTCCCCCGGTCGCCTCGACCGCCTCGGCGTCGAAACCCGCCCCACCCACCAGCGGATCGTGGCGGGTGCGGCAGCGGCGACGGACGCCCAGCAGGGTGCAGGCGGCGTCCACCGCCTGCTCGGCCATCGAGCGGGAGACGGTCAGCTTGCCGCCGGCGACCGTCACCACTCCGTCGGCGACGGTGATCTCGTGCTCCCGGCTGAGTTCGGCGGTGTCGCCCTTGCCGGTGTCGATCAGCGGACGCAGCCCCGCCCAGGTGCCGGTCACGTCGGCGAGGGTCAGGTCGGTGAGCAGGGTCTCGTTCAGCGAGTCCAGCAGCAGCTTCGCCTCGTCCCGTTCGCAGCGGGGGTCGCCGAGGTCGCCGGTGTAGGGGGTGTCCGTGGTGCCGATGTAGCTGTAGTCGCCCCAGCGCACCACGAACGCCTTGCCACCCTTGCCGCGCAGCCCGCCGAGCATCGGGAAGACCAGGGTCGACTGGCTGCGCACCTTGGCCCACGGCACCACCACGTGCACGCCCTTGGCCGGACGGATCCGGCTGCGGTGCTCCGGATCGTTCAGGGTGCTGACCCGGTCGCTCCAGATGCCGCCCGCGTTGATCACCACCGTGGCGCGCACGGTGATCTCGTCCTGGCCGCCGTCCGCGCGGGCGACCTGGACGCGGGCCGTCCGGGGAGTTCCCTCGGCCGCCGGGTCGAGCCCGACCAGCCGGCAGCCGTTCGCCAGCGCGGCGCCGTGCAGGGCGGCCGTCCGGGCCACCGTCACGGTGAGCCGGGCGTCGTCGGTGCGGGTGTCGAAGTAGAGCAGGCCGCCGAGCAGTCCGTCCGGCCGCAGGGTGGGGCAGTGGGTGAGGGTCTCGGCCGGCCCCATCCGCCGGTGCAGCATGCCGATCCGCCAGCCGCCGGCCAGGTCGTAGGCGACCAGCAGGGCCCGGAACGCCCGGGCCATCGCCGGACCGAACACCCCGGATTCGCGATAGATGGGGAACAGGAACGGCAGCCGGCTCACCAGGTGTGGTGCGCGTTCGTAGAGCCGCTGCCGCTCCAGCAGCGAGTGGTACACCATGCGCAGTTCGCGCTGCTCGATGTAGCGCAGCCCGCCGTGGATCATCTTCGACGACGCCGATGACGTGCCGGCGGCGAAGTCCTCGGCCTCGACCAGTCCGACCCGCAATCCCCGCAGGGCCGCGTCCAGGGCACAGCTGACGCCGGTGATGCCGCCGCCCACCACGAGCACGTCCAGCACCCCGTCGGTCAGCCGCCGGACGGCCTCGTCCCGGTCGAAGCGGACGGGTCCGGTCTGTTCGATCACCCGGTCACGGCTCTGCTGCCCCATTGCACGCTCCTCCTGCGGTCGCCTCGTCCCATCATCGGACGCGGGCCCCCGGCCGCGCAGGCTTGTGACGTGCGGCGTCAATCGCGCTTGCCCGAGGGTGCCGCGCTTCGAACAATGGTCGATATGGCGGAACCGACTCCGATCCCGACCGTGCTGCAGCACGCGTTCGAGATCCTGCTCGCCGTGGGCGAGGCGGGCCCGGCCGGGACGGACGCCCACGAGTTGCAGCTGCAGACCGGGCAGAACATCCGCACCGTCTATCGGCAGCTGGCGTCGCTGCGCGCGCTCGGCATGGTGG
>JAGPGQ010000116.1 GCA_018055925.1 Micropruina sp. | reverse complement strand
CTGCACTCCGGCCCGGGTGACCTCCGAGGTCATGGCCGGCTACCACCTCTCCTACCATAAGGGCGAACTGGCCAGACGCAACGGGGTCGCCCTGATTACCCGCGTGCCGCCGAGTTCCGTCCGGCTCGGGTTCGGTCACCGCTCCGACCTGGAGGGCCGCTACATCGAGGCCGACCTGGAGATCGGCGGCGTCGGCCTGACCGTCGGTTCGGTGTACGTGCCGAAGGGTGCGACCTGGGCCGGTCCGGACGCCGACCCGGCGAAGTACCGCCGCAAGATGCGCTTCCTGGCGTCCTTCCGGGCCTACCTGACGCGCGCCCGGCGCACCGCCGCGCGGGCCGGCCGGGAGTTCCTGGTGATGGGTGACTTCAACATCGCGCACACCGAGCGCGACCTGCGCAACCACCGGTCGAACCGCAACTCGGAGGGCTTCCTGCCCGAGGAGCGCGAGTGGTTCGGTTCCGTCCTCGGGCCCCGGACGCTGATCGATGTCGTCCGGCGCACCAACCCCGAGGCAGAGGGCCCCTACTCGTGGTGGTCCTGGCGCGGCCAGGCGTTCGCGAACGACGTCGGCTGGCGGATCGACTACCAACTGGCGAGCCCCGGACTGGCTCGGGCGGCCGTCGTCGCCGGCACCCACCGACCCGCCACCTACGAGGAACGGATGAGCGACCACGCCCCCGTGGTCGTGGACTACGACTCCCACTGACCACCGCTCACGCGAACATCCGGTACCGAGATCCCGGATCAAGTCCGGGATGACGCGCACACCCGACCAGCCATCCCGGCGAACGCCAAGATCTCCCCCAGCAACCCACACCCCGGATCACGTCCGGATGACGCGCACACCCAGCCAGCCATCCCGGCGAACACCGGGAACTCCCCCAGCAACCCAGATCCCGAACCACGTCCAGGATGACGCGCACGCCCGACCACGTCATCCCGGCGAACGCCGGGGATCTCCCCCAGCAACCCAGATCCCGGATCGAGTCCGGGATGACGCGCACGCCCGACCACGTCATCCCGGCGAACGCCGGGATCTCCCCCAGCCACCCAGGTTCCGGATTGCGCCCAGGATGATTCGATCCGCACCCAGGCCAACGTGGTACGCACACTGGAGCGAGGGTGAGGGGCTCCGGTCCCGGGACGTGGATGGGCCTGGCCGCCGAGCGAGCTTGCGAGTGAGGCTGGTTGTCCCGGGACCGGAGCCCCTCACTCTCGCGACCACAGCCAAGCCGCCGACACCCGTCCACCCGGGTACCCGGCAATAAGATCCCGGATCAAGTCCGGGATGACGACAGCCGGCCTGGCGCACTCCCTGGGCAACAAGGCCCGGGATGACGGCGGCAGCCAAGCCAGGCCACGCCCTGGCGGATAACCCCCCGCTGACCCGTGCCGCGATCACAGCACCGCCGGATCGACCTGCGCACGCAGCAGCCCGTCCTCCTTGTGGGAGCTTCGTCTCGCCAGCAACGCCTTGGTGGCGGCCACCAGTCCGTGGCCTCCCGCACGAGGCGTTCGCAGCATGGCCCGGAGCCGGTCCTCCTCCACCGGTACCGGGCCGAGCAGCGCCCCGCCGGACTCGGCCTGGACGTAGCGGATCGCCTCGCTGACGGCCTCGGGCGCGCCGGTGAAGCCGACCATCCTGGTGGTGGGCGGGAAGCCGGCGTGCGCCCGGTCGGCCACCTCTCGTTCGGCGAAGCCGACCGGATCCAGCCGCACCAGCGCCTGGATCGCCCGCGCCGACGCCTCGCCGACGACGATCACGCTGCCGTCGTCACCGGCACATCGGACGAGCGCCACGGCGGCCAGCCAGCGTCGCAGGGCCTCTTCACCCGCACGCAGGTCGGCCCGGGCCAGCAGCAGGTCGGCGTCCAGCAGGACGGCCGCCGCATAGCCGCCCGCCGCGACCGGTTCGACTCCGGGGGTGGCCAGCACCAGGGCCGGCTCGTCGGGCACCTCGGCCACCCGATGCTCGCCGCTGGACTGCACCACCTTGGTCTGCGGGAACGCCCGCCCGAGTTCCTCGGCGGTGCGCGCGACCCCGATCCGCGGGGAGCGCACCTCGGCGCTGCCGCAGTCGCCGCAGCGCCACTCGGGCTTCAGGCCGCACACCTTGCAGGCCGCGATGGTGGCGTGGTCGCCCCGCTCCCCCACCAAGGGGTGACCGCACGACGGGCAGCGGGCCACCGTCCGGCAACCGGCGCAGGACAGTCCGGCGACGTAGCCCGACCGGGGCACCTGGACGAGCACCGGCCCTCTCGCCAGACCCGCCCGGATCGTCGTGAAAACCGCATGTGGCAAGCGGGAATGAGCGGCAGGGTCGCGCGCGGCGATGCCGAGGTCGTCGGTCGTCCGGACCACGGGACACAGTTCGCGCCGCATGGGCACCGGCGCCTCCAGCGACACCAGCCAGCCGCGATCCACCACCGCCTGGGTCTCGGCGGTGCGGGCGTAGCCGGCGAACAGCAGGCCGCACGATTGCCGAGACGCCCGGATCGCCGCCACCACCCGGGCGTGCGGGTAGGGCGCCCGCGGCTCCGCCCACGAGTCGTCGCCGTCGTCGTACAGGGCGATCAGGCCGAGATCGGCCACGGGCGCGAAGGCGGCCGCCCGGGTGCCGAGCACCAGCCGGACCTGCCCGCGGGCGGCCGCCAGGAAGGCGCGGTACCGGGCCGCCGGCCCCTTGTCGGCGTGCAGGGTGACGAGGCTGCCGCGGCCGAACTCCTCCTGGCAGCGTCGTTCGAGGCGGGCCAGATCGGTGGCGTCGGGCACCAGCAGCAGCACGCCGCGGCCACCGCCGAGGGTGGCCCGGGCGGCCTCGATCAGGACCTCCCGCCAGTCGCCGGCGGGCTCCGCCACCGGAACCAGGCTGAGTGCGGCCCGGGGGGCGCGTCCGTCGGCCAGGGCCCTAGCGAAACCGGCCCCGTGCGGATACCGCTCCAGGACCCCCGTCCCCTCCCCCACCTCGGGGGCGGGGTACGGCGGTCGTTCGGCGGTTTCGGTGAGGCCGTGCCGCGGCGGCACCGCGAGCCGGACCACATCGGCGAAGGTGCCCGCGTAGTGGTCTGCCACGGCGCGCACCACCTGGACGATCTCGGGCCGCAGCACCGGCTCGGGCGAGATCACCCGCAGCAACGGGGACAGTTCCCGATCGCTGTCGGATCGCTCCAGCACGTCGAGCACGAACCCGTCCCGCTGCCGTCCGGCGAAGCGCACCTTCACCCGGCATCCCGGCGCCACCTGGCCGGCGAACTCCTCCGGTATCGCGTAGTCGAACGGACGGTCCAGGTGCGGCAACGGCACATCGACCGCCACCCGGGCCACCCTCGGTTCGTTCACGCACCCGATGCTAGGGGTCGCCACTGACAGGCCCCGCCCGATGGCGCGACGAGGAAGACGTCACCACGGTTCTGCGGCGCCGGCCAGAGTGGGGATCGGCACCGTCCAGTGTGGATGCAGACCGCCCAGTACGGATGCAGGCTGGGCGGAGCAGGCTGGGGCGGGTACCAGCGAGGGTGGTGTTGCCGATCGCGCCATCGGCAACTGATGTCGGGTTGTTCGACTGGTTTCGTGAAATATCCCGACATCAGATGCATCGAGACGCCAGTAGATGTCGATCGCGCGATCAGCTCGGCTGCGGACGGGCCTGGGTCAAGCCGTCTGCATCCAGCACGAGATCCCGGGTCGCGCCCGGGATGACGCCCGGCCATGGACGGGCCCGGCAAGGGCGTCCGCCACCAAAGCAACGGGATCCCGGGTCAGGCCCGGGATGACGCCCGGCCACGGACGGGCCCGGGCCAAGCCGTCCGCCCCAAAGCAACGAGATCCCCGGTCGAGCCCGGGATGACGCTCAGCCGCGCACGGCCCGGGCCAGGGCGTCGGCGCGGTCGGTGCGTTCCCAGGTGAACTCGGGGAGTTCCCGGCCGAAGTGACCGTAGTTGGTGGTCAGCGTGTAGATCGGACGCAGCAGGTCGAGGTCGCGGATGATCGCGGCCGGCCGCAGGTCGAAGACCCGCTGGACGGCGTCGACGATCTGCGGCAGTGGGACCCGCTCGGTGCCGAAGCAGTCGGCGTAGAAGCCGACCGGGTGGGCGCGTCCGATGGCGTACGCCACCTGCACCTCGCAGCGTTCGGCCAGCCCGGCGGCCACCACGTTCTTGGCCACCCAGCGCATCGCGTAGGAGGCGGAGCGGTCCACCTTGGACGGGTCCTTGCCCGAGAAGGCGCCGCCGCCGTGCCGGGCCATGCCGCCGTAGGTGTCGACGATGATCTTGCGTCCGGTCACCCCCGCGTCACCCATGGGTCCGCCGATCACGAACTTGCCGGTCGGGTTGATGTGCGCCCGCAGGCCCTCGGTCGCGATGTCGTAGCGGGCGAGCACGGGCTGAACCACCTCGGCCAGGATGCCCGGCCGGATCTGGGTCAGCTGGTCGGCCGCCTCGGTGTGCTGGGACGACACCACCACGGTGTCCACCCGGACGGGCCGGTCGCCGTCGTATTCGACCGTCACCTGGGTCTTGCCGTCGGGCAGCAGGAACGGCAGCCCGCCGTCCTTGCGGACCTCGGTCAGCCGTTCCGACAGCCGGTGCGCGATGTCCACCGGCAGCGGCATCAGGGTGGCCGTGTCGGTGCAGGCGTAGCCGAACATGAGCCCCTGATCGCCGGCGCCCAGGCTGTCGAGCGCGTCGGTGGAGTGCTCCTCGCGGTGCTCGCCTGCGTCGTCCACGCCCTGGGCGATGTCGGGCGACTGCGCTCCGAGCGAGACCAGCACGCCGCAGGAGGCCCCGTCGAAGCTCTTCTCCGACGAGTCGTAGCCGATCTGCAGGATGCGTTCCCGGGTCAGTTTGGCGATGTCGACGTAGGCCTCGGTGGTGACCTCTCCGGCGACCACGACGGTGCCGGTGGTGACCAGCGTCTCGACCGCCACGCGGCTGCCCCGGTCCTCGCTCAGCAGGGCGTCGAGGACGGCGTCCGAAACCGAGTCGGCCACCTTGTCGGGGTGGCCCTCGGTGACGGACTCCGAGGTGAACAGGCGCTTCATGGGGTGTGTTTCCTCCAGTTGACTACGGCATCGAGAATGCGGTGGGCGACCAGGTTCTTGTCGCCGGCGAGGCTGTCGACCACACCCGAGCCGGCCAGGATGGTCACGGTGTTGTCGGCGGCCCCGAAGACGGCGCCGCCGCTGACGTCGTTCAGCACCAGCAGGTCGCAGCCCTTGCGGGCGAGTTTGGCCCGGCCGAGATCGAGCAACGCCTCGGCGGTGCCGGCGGTTTCGGCGGCGAAGCCGACGATGGTCTGGCCGGGTCGCCGGTTCCGGGCCAGGGACGCCAGCACGTCGGTGGTCTGGACGAACTCGACGGTGAGGCCCGCGTCGCCGGACTTCTTCAGCTTGCCGTCGCTCGGGTGGGCCGGGGTGAAGTCGGCGGGGGCGGCGGCCATGATCAGCACGTCGGAGTCCTCGGCGGCCGCGGACATCGCCTCCGCCAGGTCGGCGGTCGACACCACCCTCGCCACGTCGGCCCCGCCGGGAATCTCGGCGGTGATCGCCCCGGCCACCACCCGCACCCGCGCCCCGCGCAGCAGGCCGGCCCGGGCGATCGCCAGGCCCATCCGTCCGGACGACGCGTTGCCGAGATAGCGGACGGGGTCGAGCGCCTCGCGGGTGCCGCCGGCGCTGACGATGAGCCGGACGCCGGTCAGGTCCCGGTCGCGGACCGCCTCGGCCACCCCGGACTGCAGCAGGGACAGCGCCACCTGTTCGATCTCGGCCGGTTCTGGAAGCCGGCCCGGGCCGGTGTCGGCGCCGGTCAGCCGTCCCGCGTCCGGGTCGAGCACGACCACCCCGCGCTCGCGCAGGCTGGCGACGTTGGCCCGGGTGGCCGGGTGCTGCCACATCTCGGTGTGCATCGCCGGCGCCATCAGCACCGGGCAGGTGGCGGTCAGCAGCACATTGGTCAGCAGGTCGTCGGCGCGACCCGAGGCGGCGCGGGCGAGCAGGTCGGCGGTCGCCGGTGCCACCACCACCAACTCGGCCTGCCGGCCGAGGGAGACGTGCGGCACCTGGTCGGCGTCCGGCCACACCTGGGTGCGGACCGGGTTGCCGGACAGTGCCGCCCAGGTGGTCTCACCGACGAAATTGAGCGCGCTCGGGGTGGGGACGACGGTCACCTCGTGCCCGGCCTCGGTGAACAACCGCAGCAGCAGGCACGCCTTGTAGGCGGCGATTCCGCCGGCAACCCCGAGCAGGATCCGGCTCATGGACGGCTCAGGCCAAGTCGTCGCCGAAAGGGTCCAGATCGCTGAAGGCCGGGTCGGCCTCGGCCTCGGCGCGGGCGGCAGCCTCGGCCTCGGGGTCGATCTCGGTGCATTCCAGGACGCCCGCGTTGACCTCGCGCAGCGCGATCGACAGGGGCTTCTCCTGCACACCGGTGTCGACCAGCGGACCCACGTTCTCGAGCAGGCCCTCGCCGAGTTGGCTGTAGTAGGCGTTGATCTGTCGCGCACGCTTGGCCGCGAACAGCACCAGGCGGTACTTCGAGTCGACCTGGGCCAGCAGCTCGTCGATCGGCGGGTTGGTGATGCCCTCGGGGATCTGGGTGCTCGATGCGTGTGTGCTCAAGGGTGACCTTCGGTTCGTGCGGCGCACGGTACTACCGGCGCCAGCGGGTGGTTCGGCCTGCGGGAGATTCGCGTCACGGTGATCGGCCCATGCCCCGGCCCCCGAAGGAGCCGCGGCGGATGCGTTCGTGCGCATCCTGATCGGCACCGTGAAGAAATCACAAGCGCAGCAAGCCTACCAACTCATCGACGGCTCTGCCCACTCGGTCGTTCACGATCACGTGGTCGAACTCCCGCGCGGCGGCGAGTTCGTCGCGCGCGGTGGCCAGTCGGCGCCGTTGTTGCTCGGCGGTCTCGGTGCCGCGTCCGACCAGGCGGGACACCAGCTCGTCCCAGTCGGGTGGGGCGATGAACACCAGCCGGGCCTCCGGCAGCCGTGCCCGCACCTGCCGGGCACCCTGCAGGTCGATCTCGAGGATCACCCGCTCGCCGCGGCCGAGGGCCTCGGTCACCGGGGCCGCGGGCGTGCCGTACCGGTCGCGGCCGTGCACCACGGCCCATTCCAGCAGCCCGTCCCGCGCGAGCAGGTCGTCGAACTCCGCATCCGACACGAACAGATAGTGCTGGCCGTCGACCTCACCGGGACGCGGTGGACGGGTGGTTGCCGAGACCGACACCCACACCGCCGGTTCCTGCGCTTTCAGCGCGCGAACCACCGTCCCCTTGCCGACTGCCGTTGGACCCGAGATGACAGTGACGTCACCGCTCACCGAACTCGGCCTTCAGGCCGGCCAGTTGGTGCCTGCCGAGTCCACGAATCCGGCGGTTCGCCGCGATGTCGTAGCGTTCCATGACCAGCGCCGCTCGCTTGTCGCCCACCCGGGGCAGCGACTTGAGCAGGTCGATCACCTTGACGTGGGCAAGCACCTCATCGGCGCCGGCCTCGTCGAGGGCTTGGGCGAGGGTCAGTTCGCCCGAACGCACCCGGGCCTTCAACGCCGCGCGGGCGCGGCGTGCCTCATTGGCGGCCGCACGGGCTGCCTGCAACTGCTCACTGGTCAATTGGGGTATCGCCACGGTGGCCTCCGGACCGCTAGTGCACATCTGGAAAGCCCAAATCTACAAGCAATTACCTGCTGTGAAAACCCTTGCTGAGCCGCAATTGGACGCTGTTATCGAACCGGTGCCAACAAAGCCTCGACGCGACCCGACAATGCCGCGGCATCGGGGCCGGCGCCGATCACGTCCCGGCTCACCGCGGGCAGCACACGTTCGGCCGAATCGCCGAAAAGCCGCGGCAGGTCCTCGATCCGGCCGCCCTGGAACCCGATGCCCGGCACCAGGATCGAGCCGTTGAATCCGGTCAGGTCGCAGCCGAGGTCCGCGTGGGTGCCGCCGACCACCAGACCGATCGCACCCTGGCCGGTCTCGGCGTTGACCGCGCGGGCGTCGTCGATGATCTGCTGGGCGACCGCAATGCCGTGCGCATCGCGGGAGAGTTGCACCTGGCCGCCCTCCGGATTCGAGGTGCGGGCCAGCACGTAGACGCCGCGACCGTGGCGGTGCGCCCGGTCGAAGGCGGGTTGCAGCGAACCGAAGCCGAGGTAGGGCGAGATGGTGATGGCGTCGGCGGCCAGGGGGGCACCGTCGGCCAGGTAGGCGTCCGCGTAGGCGTCCATGGTGGAGCCGATGTCGCCCCGCTTGACGTCCAGGACGCTGAGCGCGCCGGCCCCGGCGATGTCGGCCAGGACCCGCTCCAGGACGGCCACCCCGGCCGAGCCGTGGATCTCGAAGAAGGCCGACTGCGGCTTGAACACCGCCACCCGCTCCCCCAGCACCTCCACGATCCGCCGCGCGAAGCGTTCCGCGCCGGCGGCGTCGACGCTCAGCCCCCAGGACTCCAGCAGGGACGGGTGCGGGTCGATGCCGACGCACAACGCGCCCCGCTGCCCGGTCGCGGCCCGCAGTCGGGTCCAGTAGTCGGTCATCGGGTCCTCCTCGTGATCCTTCGGCGGGGCCACCCGCCGATCTGGTTCTGGACGGGGCTCACCCCGGCGGCAGGCCGCGGGTGAGCGCGTTGATCCGGGCGACCAGCGCGGGACCGCCGTAGATGAAGCCGGTGTACAGCTGCACCAGGGCGGCGCCCAGGTCGAACATGGCGGCCGCGTCGTCGGCGGTCATGATGCCGCCGGCCGCGATCACCGGCAGGTCGGTGTGCCGGGTCAGGTAGCCCACGACCTCGCGGGCCCGGACGGTCAGCGGGGCGCCGGAGAGGCCCCCCGCCTCGGTCGCCAGCGGGATGTCGGCGGGGTCCAGCCCCTCGCGGGCAAGGGTGGTGTTGGTGGCGATCAGGCCGGCCACGCCGGCGTCCAGGCCCGCCGCGAGCACCTCGTCGATCTGCGGCTCGGTCAGGTCCGGCGCGATCTTCACCAGCAGCGGCACCCGTCCGTCCGCACTCTCGACCAGGGCCCGCAGCAGTTCGGCGAGCGCGCCGCCGTCCTGCAGGCTGCGCAGTCCCGGCGTGTTCGGGCTGGACACGTTCACCGCCACGTAGTCGGCGTGCGGGGCCACCAGGTCGAACGAGGCCAGGTAGTCGCCCACGGCCTCGCCCAGGGCCACCACCTTGGTCTTGCCGATCGAGATGCCGATCGGGATGCCGGCACCGTCCCCGCCCCGGTACACCCCGAGCAGGGAGAGTTCCCGGTGCAGCCGGGCGGCCCCGGCGTTGTTGAACCCCATCCGGTTGATCAGCGCCTTCGAGCGGCGCAGCCGGAAGATCCGCGGCGTGGGGTTCCCCGGCTGGGCCTGCGCCGTCACGGTGCCGAGTTCGGCGAACCCGAAGCCGAACGCCTGCCAGGCCAGCGCGGCCCGTCCGTCCTTGTCGAGCCCGGCGGCCAGGCCGACCCGCCCCGGGAAGCGGACGCCGGCGACCGTCGCCGGGGTGCCCCGGCTGCCGGCCAGCAGCCGGAGCGCCGCGACCGCGCCGGGCGAGCGGCCGAGCCGGGCCAGGGTACCGATCATGCGTTCGTGGATCGCTTCCGGGTCGCCGTGGTAGGCACCGAACATGACCGGACGGACGGCGCCGGCGTAGGCGGCGCCGAGCAGTCCGGCCCGGAGGTTCATGCGCTCGTCCGCTCCCGGGCCAGCTCGGCCTGGATGTCGGCGCTCCAGGCCTGCAGCGGCCGGACGGTCGGTTTGCCGCGGCGCATCGCCTCGATGCCCTGCACGCAGGCCGACAGGCCCTGCACGGTGGTCACGCACGGAATGTCGTGCAGGATCGCCGCCGACCGGATCTGCCAGCCGTCGCGGCGCGGGTCGCCGCCCTCGGAGACCCCGAGCGGGGTGTTGAAGATCAGGCTGACGTCGCCGTCGTTGATCGCCTGCACCACCGTCCGGGTGCCGTCGGCGCCCGGGCCCTGGGTCTCCTTGCGCAACACCGTGACCTCGATGTCGTGCCGCCGCAGCACCTGCGCGGTGCCCTCCGTCGCATACACCTTGAATCCCAGGTCGGCAAGGCATTTCACCGGGAAGATGGCGTGCCGCTTGTCGCTGTTGGCGACCGAGACGAACACCGATCCCTCGGTGGGGACGTCGCCGTAGGAGGCCGTCTGGCTCTTGGCGAACGCGACCCCGAAGGTGCGGTCCAGCCCCATCACCTCGCCGGTCGACTTCATCTCGGGTCCGAGCAGGGTGTCCACCCAGGCGCCGTCGGCGGTGCGGAACCGGTTGAACGGCATCACCGCCTCCTTCACCGCCAGCGGGGCCGAGTGCAGGTTCGCGGTGCCGTCCACGGTGGCCCGCAGGGTGCCGTCGGCGCGCAGCTCGGCGATGGTGGCGCCCAGCATGATCCGCGAGGCCGCCTTCGCCAGCGGGGTGCTGGTCGCCTTCGACACGAAGGGCACCGTGCGGGAGGCCCGCGGGTTGGCCTCCAGCACGTACAGCACGTCGCCGAGCAGGGCGAACTGGATGTTGATCAGGCCCCGGACGCCGACCCCGCGGGCGATCGCCTCGGTGGCGTCCCGGATCCGGTCGACGGTCTCGTTGCCGAGGGTGATCGGCGGCAGCGCACAGGCCGAGTCGCCGGAATGGATGCCGGCCTCCTCGATGTGCTCCATGACGCCGCCGAGGTACAGCTCCGTGCCGTCGAACAGGGCGTCCACGTCGATCTCGATGGCGTCGTCCAGGAACCGGTCGACCAGCACCGGCGAGTTCGGCGTGATGTGCGTGGCCCGCTCGATGTAGCCGACCAGCGAGTCGTCGTCGTACACGATCTCCATGCCGCGCCCGCCGAGCACGTAGGACGGCCGCACCAGGACGGGGTAACCGATGTCGTGCGCGATCCGCAGGGCGTCGCCGGCCGAGGTGGCCATGCCGTAGGCGGGTGCGGTCAGCTTGTTGTCGGCCAGGATCTGCCCGAACGCGCCGCGCTCCTCCGCCAGGTGGATCGCCTCCGGCGAGGTGCCCACGATCGGCACGCCGGCGTCCTTCAGGGCCTGCGCCAGCTTGAGCGGCGTCTGCCCGCCGAGCTGGACGATCACCCCGGCCACCGGGCCGGCCGCGACCTCCGCGTGGTAGACCTCGAGCACGTCCTCCAGCGTCAGCGGCTCGAAGTAGAGCCGGTCGGAGGTGTCGTAGTCGGTCGAGACCGTCTCGGGGTTGCAGTTGACCATCACGGTCTCGTAGCCGAACTGCGACAAGGTCAGCGCGGCGTGCACGCAGGAGTAGTCGAACTCGATGCCCTGGCCGATCCGGTTCGGGCCGGAGCCCAGGATCAGCACCGCCGGCTTGGTGCGCGGTGCCACCTCGGTCTCGGAGTCGTAGGACGAGTAGTGATACGGCGTGCGGGCGGCGAACTCGGCGGCGCAGGTGTCGACCGTCTTGAACACCGGACGGACGCCGAGCGCCCACCGGACGCCGCGGACGA
>JAGPGQ010000347.1 GCA_018055925.1 Micropruina sp. | reverse complement strand
GATGTCGAGGAGCTGGAGGAACTCGACGCCGAGGATCCCCGGGGCGTCATGTACAACATGTACGAGTGGTTGGGCTACCTGCTGGAGGATCTGCTCGACAAGCTGCATTGAGCCCGACGGCTCTCCTCCGCGGCAGCGCCAGGGGTTCGCTGGGTGTTGCACCCGACATCGGGCACCGGAGTGCGCATCCTGTGATGGTGCCGGGATCGAGATGGCCCGATGCGGCCTCGGACGGGCGTCGCGTACCCCGTCCGACTGACTAGTGCGGACGGCGCTTCCCCGCGGACCCAGGCCCGTCAGCCGCGCCCGAACCAGACCCCTGCGCCGACCGTCCAGATACTGGGATCCATGAGATCGTCGGCCGGGACGTCCGAAGGAACCCCCACGGGCCACCGGCGCCGTTCTTAGGTTAGGCACATCTGACCTACAACCGATGGACGGTTCCCATGAACGTCATCACTCTGGCGGAGGCACCGCTGGCCGCCTCACTCACACTCCTGACGGTCCCGGACGTGCACGCCCGGCAACTGAGCCGGCTGGGACTCCGACCCGGGGCGGCGCTGACCGTGCTGCGGCGCAGCACCGGCGGCGGCCGGGTGGTCGCCGTGGCCGGCGCCCGGGTGGTGCTCGGCTCCGCCCTGCTGGCCGGGCTGCGAGCGGAGGTGGCCTGATGACCACCGTCACCTGCCATTGCGCCGTCGCCCGCAGCGGGGCCGGCGCCGACGCCCCGGTGATCGCGCTGATCGGCACCCCGAACTCCGGCAAGTCGACCCTGTTCAACGGACTCACCGGCGCCCGCGCCACCGTCGGCAACTGGCCCGGGACGACCGTCGAGGTGGCCCGCGGCACCTGGCGGACCAGCACGCTGCTCGACCTGCCCGGCGCCTACTCCCTCGATCCGCTGTCCCCGGACGAGGCCCTCACCCGGGACCTGCTGCTGTCCGATCCGGACGACCGTCCCGATGTCGTGGTGGTGCTGGCCGACGCCGCCCACCTGGCCCGCAGCCTGCACCTGGTCGCCCAGGTGCGCGAGCATCCGCAGCGGGTGGTGGTCGCGCTCACCATGCGCGACATCGCCGAACGCCACGGCATCGAACTCGACGCCGCCGCCCTCGGCGCGGCGCTGGGCTGCCCGGTCGTCGGCCTCGATCCGCGCCGTCGCGAAGGCCTCGCCGCGCTCGAGGACGCGGTGGGCCGCGTCCTGGAAGAACCGGAGCCGCGTCCCCGTCCGCACCCGTGCTGCGCGGACGACCTGGAACGCGCCGACGAGCGGTTCGGCTGGGTCGCGTCCGTCCTGGAGGCGGCGTCCCTGACCGACGGCGACGACCCGGCGACGCTGTCCGACCGGGTCGACCGGGTGGCCCTCGCTCCCGTCTGGGGACCGCTGCTGTTCCTGGCCGTGATGTGGCTGGTGTTCCAGATCACCACCACCGTGGCCGCGCCGCTGCAGGACTTCTTCGACACGCTGTTCTCCGGCCCGGTGACCGACCTGGCGCTGGCCGGCTTCGGGGCGCTCGGATTGACCGGGACCTGGATCGAGGGGCTCGTGGTCGACGGCCTGATCGCCGGTGTCGGCATGGTGCTGACCTTCGTTCCGCTGATGGCGCTGATGTTCGTCCTGCTGGCGCTGCTGGAGGACTCCGGCTACCTGGCCAGGGCAGCCGTGGTGACCGACCGGCTGATGCGCCTGATCGGCCTGCCCGGCAAGGCGTTCCTTCCGCTGGTCGTGGGCTTCGGCTGCAACGTGCCGGCGATCAGCGCGACCCGCATCCTGGGCGACAGCCGGCAACGCCTGCTGACCGCGCTGCTGGTGCCATTCACCTCGTGCACCGCCCGGCTGACGGTGTTCGTGATGCTCGGCACCGTGTTCTTCGGGCCCTGGGCGGGGACGGTGGTGTTCGCCATGTATCTGGCTTCGATCCTGCTCGTGGTGGGCGCCGGACTGCTGCTGCGGCGCACCCTGTGGCGCGCGATGGGCACCGAGCCCCTGGTGATCGACCTGCCACCGTATCAGCGACCCACGCTGCGGCTCACCGCGACGGTCGCCTGGGGCCGGTTGCAGGGGTTCCTGCGGACCGCGTCCGGGATCATCGTGATCACCGTGTGCGCGGTCTGGCTGCTGCAGTCGATCCCGGCCACCGGCAGCGCCGGGTTCGGCGAGGTCGAGGTGGAGGACTCGGTCTACGGCGTCGCCGCCCAGGCGGTCACGCCGGTGTTCGCGCCGGCCGGTTTCGGCCAGTGGCAGACCACGTCCGCGCTCGTGGTGGGATTCGTCGCCAAGGAGGCGGTGATCTCGTCCTGGGCGCAGACCTACGCCGTCGACGAGCCGGAGGAGGGTGGCGATCCGGGTTCGCTGGGGGAGCGGATCCTGGCCGACTTCACCGAGTCGTCCGGCGGTCATCCGATCCCGGCGGCCCTGGCCTTCATGGTCTTCCTGCTCGCCTACACGCCGTGCGTGGCGACCCTGGCGGCGCAGTGGCGCGAGATCGGCGGACGCTGGACGCTGTTCGGCGTGGTCCTGCAGTTGGCGATGGCGTGGGGGCTGGCCGTGCTGGTCTTCCAGGTGGGGAGCCTGTGGTGGTGACGACGATGCCCGTCCGGACGACCGCACGCGACGCCGCCCGACCGGTGACGGCGGTGCTGGACGCGTTGACCCGGGGTGCCGGTTCGCTGGCGGAGGTCCGGCGGCGGACCGGGCTGCCGGCCGGCGTCGTTCGTGCCGCCGCCGACCACCTGGTGCGGACCGGCCGCGTCCAGGAGTGCCCGCTGGTGATCGGCTGTCCGGCCGAGGGCTGCGGCGGGTGTGCTATCGCGGCCTGCGGACGGCGCCGGTGATATAAGAATCTGAAGAATCGGATACATAGTGGTGCCGTGACCAAGACCCTGATCGATCTCGACGACCAGCTGATGCGGCGGGCGCTGGAACTGTCCGGGCTCACCACGAAGCAGGCGGTGGTCACCTCGGCGCTGGAGTCGATGGTGCGGCGCCTGGAGGTGCAATTCCGATCACCACACGCCCAGGACGTCGGTGACGAACCCGCCCATCAGGCGGCTGCCGATGCCCTGGAACTTCTCCGGGCTGCCGGTGGTGAGAAACCGCCGGGTGGCCTCCCGGGGGGCATGGTTGAGCAGGCCGAGTTCGTTCA
>JAGPGQ010000115.1 GCA_018055925.1 Micropruina sp. | reverse complement strand
CCCAGCCCCTCGGTGGTGAAGATCTCCAGCAGCAGGCTGTGCTCGACCCGGCCGTCGATGATCGTGGCCCGCTTGACGCCGCCCTGGACGGCCTGCAGGCAGGCCTCCAGTTTCGGGATCATCCCGGACGACAGGCCGGGCAGCATGGCGGACAGTTCGGTGGTGGTCAGCTCCGAGATCACCGAGTCGGTGTTCGGCCAGTCGGCATACACCCCCTCGACGTCGGTGAGCACGATCAGCCGCTCGGCGGCCAGCGCCACGGCCAGCGCGGCGGCCGCGGTGTCGGCGTTGACGTTGTGCACCTCGCCGATCACGTCGGGAGCGACCGACGCGATCACCGGGATGCGCCCGTTGTCGATCAGGTCGAGCACCGCCTCGGGGCGCACCGAACTGACGTCGCCGACGAGCCCGAGGTCGTGCTCCTCGCCGTCCACGACGACGCCGCGGCGACTGGCGGTGAACAGCCCGGCGTCCTCGCCGGACAGCCCGACCGCGAGCGGCCCGTGGGCGTTCAGCAGGCCGACGAGTTCGCGGCCGACCTGGCCCACCAGGACCATCCGGACGACGTCCATCGCCTCGGGCGAGGTGACCCGCAGGCCGCCCCGGAACTCCGAGGGGATCTCCAGCCGCTTCAGCATGGACGAGATCTGCGGGCCGCCGCCGTGCACCACCACCGGCTTCAGGCCGCAGCGGCGCAGGAAGACGATGTCGTCGGCGAACGCCCGCTTCAGGTCGTCGTTCACCATCGCGTTGCCGCCGTACTTGATCACGACGGTCTTGCCGGCGTAGTCCTCGAGCCACGGCAGCGCCTCGATCAGCGTGGCGGCCTTGGCGATCACCCCGGCGGCGGCGTCCCGGGTGCGGGTGGTGGGCGTCATGTGGAGTACTCCGCGTTCTCTTTGACGTAGTCGTAGGTCAGGTCGTTGGTCCAGATGGTGGCGGTGGCGTCGCCGGCGTGCAGGTTGACGTCGACCACGACCTCGCGGCCGCTGAGGTCGACCCCAGACCGGTCGACACCGAGTTGGCCGTCGACGAACACCTCGGTGCCGTTGAAGGCGACGTCCACGTGATCGGGGTCGAAACGCGCCGCCACCGTGCCGGCCGCGGCCAGCACGCGTCCCCAGTTGGGGTCGTTGCCGAAGACGGCGCACTTGAACAGGTTGCTGCGCGCGATCGCCCGGGCGACGGCGAGCGCGTCCGTCTCGTCGGCGGCGCCGCTCACGGTCACCTCGATGTCGTGGGCGGAGCCCTCGGCGTCGGCGAGCAGTTGGCGGGCCAGCGAATGGCAGACGCCAGTCAGCGCCTCGGTGAACTCGTCCGGGTCGGCCGGGACGCCGGAGGCCCCGCTGGCCAGCAGGATCACGGTGTCGTTGGTCGACATGCAGCCGTCGGAGTCGGTGCGGTCGAAGGTGAACGAGGTCGCGGTGCGAAGCGCGTCGTCCAGCAGGCCGGCCGGCACCTGGGCGTCGGTGGTGAGCACCACCAGCATGGTCGCCAGGGCGGGGGCCAGCATGCCGGCGCCCTTGGCCATGCCGCCGATCGCCCACCGCTGGGGCGACGAGTACGCGGCCTGCTTGGCGACGGTGTCGGTGGTCATGATGGCCTCGGCGGCGGCCTCGCCGCCCTCGTCGGAGAGGTCCTGCGCGGCCAGTTCGATGCCCCCGAGGACCTTCGTCATCGGCAGCCGGACGCCGATCAACCCGGTGGAGCAGACCCCGACGTCGGTGACGTCGCAGCCCACCGCGGCGGCCGTCCACTGGGCCATCTGACGGGCGTCCTCGAAGCCGTCCCGGCCGGTGCAGGCGTTCGCGCCGCCCGAGTTGAGCACCACGGCGGCCAGGCGGCCGTCCGCGACCGCCTCGACGGACCAGACCACCGGCGCGGCCTTGAACGCGTTGCTGGTGAACACCGCGGCGGCCCCGGCGTCCGGGCCGTTGTTGACCACGAGGGCCAGGTCGGGGCGGCCGGACTGCTTGATCCCGGCGGTGACGCCGGCGGCGGTGAATCCCTTGGGGGTGGTGACGCTCATGGCGCGACTCCGATCGTCGTCAGGCCGGTCTCCTCCGGCAGTCCGAGGGCGAGGTTCATCGACTGGACGGCGCCGCCGGCCGTCCCCTTGGTGAGGTTGTCCAGGGCGGCGACCGCGACCAGCCGTCCGGCCGCCTCGTCGACGGCGACCTGGACGTGGACGGCGTTCGAACCGAGCACCGCCTGGGTCTGCGGCCAGACCCCTTCGGGCAGCAGATGGACGAACGGCTCGTCCGCCAGGGCGGTCGCGTAGGCCTCGCGGACGGCCGCCGGATCGGTGCCGGCGGCGAGCGGGGCGGTCACGGTCGCCAGGATCCCGCGGGCCATCGGCACCAGCACCGGGGTGAACGAGATCGTGGGCGCGGCGGCACCGAGCCGGCGGAAGTTCTGCAGCATCTCGGGGACATGCCGGTGGACGCCGCCCACCCCGTAGGCGCTGGCGTTGCCGAGCAGCTCGGCGGCCAGCAGGTTCACCTTCAGGCTCTTGCCCGCCCCGGACGGCCCGGTCGGCGCGACCACGACGACGTCCCGGCCGTCGACCAGGCCCGCGACCAGCGCCGGCAGCAACGCCAGCGTCACGGTGGTCGGGAAGCAACCGGGGACGGCGATCCGCCGGGCCCCGGCCAGGGCGGTCCTCTGGCCGGGGAGTTCGGGGAGGCCGTAGGGCCAGGTGCCGGCGTGCGGGGTTCCGTAGAACTTCTGCCAGTCTGCCGGGTCGATCAAGCGGAAGTCGGCGCCGGCGTCGATCACCAGCACCTCGTCCCCCAGTTGCTCCGCCACCGCCGCGGAGGTGCCGTGCGGCAGCGCCAGGAAGACCACGTCGTGGCCGGCGAGGTTCTCGGCGGTGGTGTCGAGCACCTCGGCCCCGGCCAGCGGGAGCAGGTGCGGGTGGTGTTGGATGAGCCTCGTGCCCGCGCTCGACTTGGCGGTCAGGTTGCCGATGGTGACCTCGGGATGCCGCAACAACAGGCGCAGCACCTCGCCCCCGGCGTAGCCGGTGCACCCCGCGACAGCGATCCGTACAGACATGGGCATTACTATGCCGAAGTCGGCATGAATATTCCAACTGGCCGACCGGGGCGTCCACCACAAAGCCCTGCCTAACTATCTCTGCCCTCCCGTCGACGGGAGGGCAGAGATAGTTAGGCAGGGGTCTACGACAGAGACGCGCCGGGCCAAGGGGCCGGGCGCGCCGAAGCGGATACGAGGGTGGGACGGGTCAGATCTGTTCGATCAGCTCGTCCACGCCGCCGAGGATCTGGTTCGGACGGAACGGGTAGCGCTTGACGTCGTCGCGGGTGGTCAGGCCGGTCAGGACCAGCACGGTGTGCAAGCCCGCCTCCATGCCGGCGACCACGTCGGTGTCCATCCGGTCACCGATCATCGCGGTGGTCTCGGAGTGGGCCTCGATCCGGCGCATGGCGGAGCGGAACATCATCGGGTTCGGCTTGCCGACCACGTACGGCGTCCGGTTGGTCGCCGCGGTGATCATCGCCGCCACCGCGCCGGCGGCGGGCAGCAGGCCGTCCTTCGACGGACCGGTGGTGTCCGGGTTGGTCACGATGAACCGGGCGCCGTCGGCGATGAACCGCACGGCCTTGGTGATCGCCTCGAAGGAGAAGTTGCGGGTCTCGCCGAGCACCACGAAGTCCGGATCGGTCTCGGTCAGGATGAACCCGGCGTCATGGACGGCCGTGGTCAGGCCCGCCTCGCCGATGACGAAGGCGGTCTTGTCGCCCGGCTGGTCGGCCAGGAACGCGCCGGTGGCCATGGCGGAGGTCCAGATGTTCTCCTCCGGGATGGTCAGACCCGACCGCTTGAGGCGGGCCGACAGGTCACGCGGGGTGAACAGGGAGTTGTTGGTCAAGACAAGGAAGCGCTTGGAGGTATCGACCCAGCGCTGAATCAGTTCGGCCGCACCGGGAAGCGCCTGCTCTTCGTGCACCAGGACGCCGTCCATGTCGGTCAGCCAGCATTCAATCTCACGAGCTTTGCTCATGGCTCCAGTCTAGATTATTAGTCCCCCAGACTACAAATCGCCTCACTCTACTCCCCCCGCTCCTTGCCGCGGCCACGTCCAGTTGTTGGAAAGCCGCGCCCAGTGACCGGAAGTGGGCGGCGAGTCGCGTCCGGTGCGGCAAGATCGGACGGGTGCAGATCAGGCTCGCCACCCGTGGCTCCCGGCTCGCCCTGGCCCAGTCGGGCATGGTGGCGGACGCGCTGCGCGGGCTGGGCGCCGAGGTCGAGCTGGTGCGGGTGCGCACCCTGGGCGACGTCAGCACCGCTCCCCTGTCGAGCCTCGGCGGCGTCGGCGTGTTCGTCGCCGCGGTCCGCGAGGCGGTGCTCGACGGCGGTTGCGACCTGGCCGTGCACTCGATGAAGGACCTGCCCACCACCCCGGCGGCGGGCCTGGTCGTGGCGGCGATCCCGGAGCGGGAGGATCCGCGCGACGCCCTGTGCGCGCGCGACGGCCTGCCCCTGGCCGACCTGCCGAGCGGCGCCAAGGTCGGCACCGGGTCGCCGCGGCGGGCGGCGCAGCTGCGGGCGGCGCGTCCCGACCTGCACATCGTGGACATCCGCGGCAACGTGGACACCCGGCTCGGCCGGGTGGGCGACGACCTGGACGCGGTGGTCCTGGCCGCCGCGGGCCTCAACCGCCTGGGACGCTCCGACGCGGTCACCGAGTTCTTCGAGCCGGACGCGCTCGTGCCCGCACCCGCCCAGGGAGCGCTGGCGTTGGAGTGCCGCACCGGCGACACCGAGCTGCGCGGCCTGCTCGCCCGGCTCGACCACCGCCCGACCCGGATCGCCGTGTCGGCCGAACGTGACCTGATGCGGCTGATCGAGGCGGGTTGTGCCGCGCCGTTCGGCGCCCTGGCCACGGTCGGGGACGGCGGGCTGCGGCTCCGGGCCCGGCTGGCTCACCCCGACGCCACGGTCACGCTGGCCCGGGACGCCGCGACCGAGGCGGCGTCGAGGCTGGTGGCGGGCCTGGCGGAGGCATTGCTGCCGCTGCGCCGCCTGCGGGTGGTCATGCCGCCCTCGGCACTGGCGGACGCGGTCGCCGCCCGCGGCGCCGAGGTGACCCCGGCGCGACTGACCCGGCAACGACCGGTCGCCGACCCCGCCTTGCCCGGACGGCTGGCCGACCTGGCGGCCGGAGGGTACGACTGGCTGACTCTGACCTCCGCCCGGACGCTGGAGGCGCTGGACGCCGGCGGTGTCGATCTGGCGGCCGCGGTCCCCCCGGTCACCCGGGTCGCCGCGGTGGGCCCCCGGACGGCGGCCGCCGCCCGGGCCGCCGGCCTGCGCGTCGACCTGGTGCCCAGCGGCGGGTCCGGGGGCGCCGATCTGGCCGCCGACTTCCCCGAACCGGCCGGACGGGTGCTGGTTCCGGGTGCGGCCGAACCGGCTCCGGGGCTGGACGAGGCGCTGCGCGCCCGCGGCTGGCGGGTGGACCGGGTCGCGGTGTACCGGACCGATCCGGTCGAGAGCATCGAGGACGAGATCCGCCGGGCGTGGCCGGATGGCTTCGACGCGTTCGTGGTGACCGCGCCGTCGGTCGTCCGGGCCGCCGCGGACCTGCTCGGCCCGCCCGGCCCGCCGGCGATCGCGCTCGGTGAGACCAGCGCCGCCGCCGCCCGGGACGCCGGCTTCACCGTTGCCGCCGTCGCCGCCGAGGCAACCCCGGCCGGGCTGGTCGATGCCCTGGCCACCCTCCGAAAGGAAGTCCGATGATCGTCCGACCCCGCCGGCTGCGGACCACGCCGGCGATGCGCGAGCTCGTCGCCGAGACCCGCATCCATCCCGCCCAGCTGGTGCTGCCGATGTTCGTCGCCGACGGCATCGACGCGCCCCTTCCGATCGGTTCGCTGCCCGGAGTCGTGCAGCACACCGTCGGCTCGCTGGTCGCCGAGGTGCGCCGGGCGGTCGGCGCCGGGCTGCGCGGCGTGATGCTGTTCGGCGTCCCGCGGGAGCAGGACAAGGACGCCACCGGCTCGGTCGGCTCGGCACCGGACGGCATCCTGAACCGGGCGCTCAGCGCCGTCCGCGACGCCGTCGGCGACGACGTCGTGCTGATGGCCGACACCTGCCTGGACGAGTTCACCGACCACGGCCACTGCGGGGTGCTGGACGACCGCGGCCGGGTGGACAACGACGCCACCGTCGAACGGTACGTCGAGCTGGCGCTCAGCCAGGCGGCCGCCGGCGCCCACGTGGTCGGGCCCTCGGGGATGATGGACGGCCAGGTGGCCGCGATCCGCGCCGGGCTGGACGGTGCCGGCTTCGCCGACACCGCGATCCTCGCCTATGCCGCCAAGTACGCCTCCGCGTTCTACGGCCCGTTCCGCGAGGCGGTGAACTCGTCCCTGGTCGGCGACCGGCGCAGCTACCAGCAGGATCCGGCGAACCGCCGCGAGGGCGTCCGGGAGGCCGGGCTGGACGAGGCCGAGGGCGCGGACCTGGTGATGGTGAAGCCGGCCGGCTACTACCTGGACGTGCTCGCCGACGTGGCCACCCGGGCGCGGGTGCCGGTCGCGGCCTATCACGTGTCGGGCGAGTACGCGATGGTCTGCGCGGCCGCCGAGCGGGGCTGGCTGAACCGGGAGGCCGCGCTGGCCGAGGCGGTCACCGCCATCCTGCGCGCCGGCGCCGACCTGGTGCTCACCTACGCGGCGATCGAACTGGCCCAGAAGTGACCGGCACAGAAGTGAATCGGCAGACAAGGAATTGGCGGAGCGCATGAGCCTCTATCAGCGAGCCTGCCGGGTGATCCCCGGCGGCGTGTCCTCACCGGTGCGGGCCTTCGGCTCGGTGGGCGGGGATCCGGTGTTCATCGCCCGGGCGTCCGGGCCCTACCTGTACGGCAGCGACGGCCGCGAGTACGTGGACGCCGTCGGCTCGTGGGGACCCGCCCTGCTCGGCCACGCCCACCCCGAGGTGGTGGCTGCGGTGCAGGCGGCCGCGGGCCGCGGGTTGTCCTTCGGCGCCCCGACCGCGGCCGAGGTCGAGTTGGCGGAGGCCGTCCGGGAGCGGGTGCCGGAGGCCGGCAAGGTGCGGTTCGTGTCGACCGGCACCGAGGCCACCATGACCGCGATCCGGCTGGCCCGGGGGGCGACCGGGCGCGACCTGATCGTGAAGTTCGCCGGCTGCTACCACGGGCATTCGGACGGCCTGCTGGCCGCCGCCGGCTCGGGCGTCGCCACCCAGGGGCTGCCGGGGTCGGCCGGGGTCACCGAGGCCACGGCGGCACAGACGATCGTGGTGCCGTACAACGATCGCGAGGCGCTTGAGGCCGCCTTCGCGGCACATCCGGGACGGATCGCCGCGGTGATCACCGAGCCGGCGCCGGCGAACATGGGGGTGGTGCCGCCGACGGCCGGTTTCAACGCCTGGCTACGGGAGATCACCGCCCGCGAGGGTGCCCTGCTGATCTTCGACGAGGTGCTGACCGGGTTCCGGGTGGGCCGCAGCGGCTGGTGGGGCCTGGAGCAAGCCGGGGCCGCGCCGCTGAGCGCCGCACCCGACCTGTTCACGTTCGGCAAGGTGATCGGCGGCGGGATGCCGCTGGCCGCGGTCGGCGGCCGCACCGAGGTGATGGACCTGCTGGCCCCGCTCGGGCCGGTCTACCAGGCCGGCACGCTGTCGGGGAACCCGCTCGCCACCGCGGCCGGGATCGCCACGCTCGGGCTGGCCGACGACGCGGTCTACGCCCATGTCGATCGGGTTTCGGCGGCCCTGCAGGCCGAGATCGGTGCCGCCCTGGACGCCGCCGGGGTGCCGCACCGCGTCCAGGCCGCGGGTTCGCTGTTCACGGTGTTCTTCGGCTCCTTCGACAGCCCGATCGCGGACTACGCGACCGCGCAGCAGCAGGACTCGGCCGCCTTCGCCCGGTTCTTCCATTCGATGCTGGACGCCGGGGTGGCGCTGCCGCCGTCCGGCTACGAGGCCTGGTTCCTGTCCGCGGCCCACGACGATGCCGCGCTCGGCCGGATCGTGGCGGCGCTGCCCGCGGCCGCCCGGGCGGCGGGCCGCCCATGACCACAGACCCAGCCGACCGGGGCACGCACGCCCCGCTCGTCATCCCGGAGACTGCACGCCACCCGAGATCCCAGGTCGACAAGGCACCCCGACCAGCCCCCGTCATCCCGGCGAACGCCGGGATCTCGCCCACAGCCCAACCTCACCCGGGATCCCGGGTCGGGGCCCGGGATGACGTACGGGATGACGGCGCCGTCCGGCCGCCGGAAGGCAGGTGCCGGTGACCGGCCGGGTGACCCTCGTGGGTGGCGGGCCGGGCGACCCCGGCCTGCTCACCGTGGCCGGGCTGGACGCGCTGCGCGCCGCCGACGTGGTGCTCTACGACCACCTGGCGCCGGTCGCCTCGCTGTCCGAATGCCGGCCGGGAACCGTGCTGATCGAGGTGGGCAAGATCCCCGGCGCCCGCACCACCTCCCAGCAGCGGATCAACGAGTTGCTGATCGAGCACGCGCGGGCCGGGCGGCACGTCGTCCGGCTCAAGGGCGGGGACCCGTTCGTATTCGGCCGCGGCGGCGAGGAAGTGCAGGCGTGCACCGCCGCCGGACTGCCGGTGGTAGTGATTCCGGGGGTGAGCTCGGCGGTCGCGGGCGCCGCACTGGCCGGCATCCCGGTCACCCACCGGGGACTCGTCCAGGCGTTCACCGTGGTCTCCGGGCACGTGCCGCCCGGCCATGCCGGCTCGACCACCGACTGGGCGGCGCTGGCCCGCGCCGGCCACACGATCGTGGTGCTGATGGGGGTGACCCACCTGGGAGCGATCTGCACCGAACTGATCGGCCACGGGCTCGCCCCCGACACCCCGGCGGCCATCGTCGCCGACGCCGCCCTGCCGAGCATGCGGACGCTGCGCGGCACCATCGCGACGCTGAGCGACCAGGCGTCCGCGGCGGGCATCCATCCCCCGGCGGTCACCGTGATCGGCGAGGTCGCGGCCCTCGATCTCTCGCTCGCCGGCGGCTGGTCGAGTCCGCCTGGACCCTCTTCCGCCCCGGACGCGGAGTCCGAGGTCCTCCGTCCGGCGACCAGGGCCGATGCCGCCGAACTCATGGTGCTGCAGCGGGCCTGCTGGAGCCAGGAGGCGATCGACAACGACAGCTTCCGGATCCCCGCGCTGCACGAGAGCCTCGACGACGTGATCGAGTTCCTGGACGAGTGGGAGACCTGGGTGCTGCGCCGCGGCCCCAGGCTGATCGCTTCGGTGCGTGGCCAGCATCGCGGAACCGACTGGGAGGTGGGACGGCTGATGGTCGCCCCCGACCTCGCCGGGGGCGGCATCGGACGGCGGTTGCTGGAACACATCGAGGCCCAGGCGCCCACCCAGGTCACCCGGTTCGTCCTCTACACCGGCGCCCTGAGCGCCCGGAACATCCGGCTCTACGAGCGGGCCGGCTACTCAGTGCTGACCGGGGACGATCCGCTCCTGCCGGAGATCCCGATCACCGTCCGGCTGGCGAAGCCGAGGTAGTGCGGGGACACGTTCGAGATCTTGAGTCGAGCGGCCTGCGAGTGTAGGCAGGTTGGTCAACCAGAATGGCCAACTCCCCGACCGTCGTAGCCTGTCACCGACATCGGATGCTGGCCCAGTGACCGATCGGGCTCCGGTCAGGCCGGCTTCAGCAGGCCGGCCTGACGCAGGATCACGGTCGCCTTGGCCACCCGCTGCGTGGCAATAGTCCTGACGTTGGTCAGTGCTGCGAGGTTGTCCCGGACGTACGGAGTCTGAAGCTCTGCCGCGATGTCCGCCGTCTGCTGGGTGATGTCATGGGCATCCCGACAGGACGCTTCGACCATGAGCACCTGCTTGATCCGCGCCGCGCTCCATGCGCTGTCCACTTCCACGCCGCCGAGCCCGGTTTCACTATCGATAGTGAGGCCCGACTTGCGAAGACACGCATTCATCCGCTCAATCAGGGCACCGAACCGCCGATCGGCCAGGGTTGCATCGTAGGCCTCGCCGGACCATCGCATCACACCCGCGAGTTGCTCATCGTCCGGCTGATAACTCGCGCCGATGGGTTCCAGCTCACGGTGATCGGGTTCACTCCCACAACGCGCGGCGGTCTCTTGATCCGCCTCCACTGCGCGAGGTGCATGGACAGCGCTTGCGCTGGGCCCATGCTTCCTCAAATAGGGGACATTCCAATAGCCGAACAGCCAGTGGTTGGCATCCGGAGGCATGGCCAGGTATCGACGCGCTTCCCGCAGTGCCGCCAATGGGATCGTGCCTTTGGGATCGACGCAGCGTGCATACACGATGCTTTGGGCGACAACGACCAGTTGTTCTTCCCTAGGACTCATTCCGTAGCGATCCAACGGCAATTCTATGGTGGCATTCGTCCAGTCCAGGACTCCACGAAACTCTCTCACATCAGAAATCGGCGCCCCGCTCCCCGGCCCCGCCGAAGACCTCGTCGACGGTTGTGGACTCTCGCCACCGGGTGCAGCCATCGGACTGCACCCGCTGAACGCTGTCACAAGCAGGACGACCACCGCGGCGCTCCTCAGGCGGCGAATCCATCGTGCCGGAATCAAAGGGTCCAGGGACCTAGTGCGCATGAGGCCGTGCTCCTGTCTACGGTATGCAGGGAGGGCAGATCGTCACCGACGAGCGCGGAGCCTTGTCTTCTGCTGCTCGGCAATGCGGTGCGCATCGGGTTGCCATCACGCTCCTCACGTCACCACAGCGTGCGCAGACCCGGCAGCCCCTGCAACGCCTCGTCATCGGTGACCAAGGTCATCGACTCGATCATCGCCTGTGCAGCCAGCATCCGGTCGAAGGGGTCGCGGTGCGACCACCCGAGACTGCCGCTAAGCAGGCAATGCTCTTCGGTCAACGGCAGTCGGCTCACCCGCAGGCGATCCAGGTGACGCGAGTAGCCGCCGATCACCGCGTCCGCCTGAGGGAGCTTGCCGATCCGGTGCTTGGTCGCGATCTCCCAGGCGGACGCGGCGGAGACGACGAGCTGCGACCGGCGGTCCACTAGGAGGCTGGCGGCTTGAGGTCCGAGACGGGAAGGTGCCGTCAGCGCCCAGAGCAGCGTGTGGGTGTCCAGCAGGTAGCTCACGCCGACCCTTCCCAGGCCGCGAGTTCGTCCTCCGGCAGCTGATCGAAGAACGAATCGGGCACCTGGTAGGCGACGAAACCAAGTTCGCGTTCCCGGGGCTGCTCCAGTGGCACCAGCTTGGCGACCGGCCGGTCGCCGCGGGAGATCACGATCTCCTCACCGCGCTCGACGGCAGTCAGCAGGGCAGACAGGTGTGTCTTCGCATACTGCACCTTCACTGCATCCATAACTCAACGGTAGCCAGCTGACTTTAGTTGGTCAACCAATGCTGGTCATGTTGGCCAGCCACTCGCCGCCGCCATCCCACACATGACCAGGCGGCGACATCGCGCCCAACGGGCTCAATGCGCGTACAAACCGCCGCAATGAGCGCTTTGGTGCGCAACCTGATCAGGAGGATCGCCCCA
>JAGPGQ010000114.1:9662-11591 GCA_018055925.1 Micropruina sp. | reverse complement strand
CGCGGGCGTGTTCCTGGCCGGCTCGGGTGGTCACGCCTTGTGGGTGGCGGATTCGTGGAAGGGGTTCACGGATAAGTGGTCGGAGCTGTCGAAGGACGGTTTGCGGTTGCACGATTTCGAGACCTGGACGGAGGGGTCCAAGCGCAAGTTCGCCGGGGTGTTCCTGGCCGGCTCGGGCGGCCACGCCCTGTGGCACAACGACGACTGGTACGGCTTCGACCGCAAATGGAAGGAACTGGCCGGGCAGGGCCTGCGGTTGGTCGACCTGGAGGTGTTCGGTTCCCTGGTGAGCTGAGCCGCGATCCACCGATCTGCGCCTACTGCGCGGCCCCAGCTGGGCGCACCGGCTGCGCCGGCCACGCTCGCCGTACGACCCGGTACGCCTTCGCGCACCCGGCTTCCCAGTGCACCCATCTGGCGCCGCTCGCTACGGCGCCCATCGGCGGATCGAGGCTGAGCCGCGATCCACCGATCTGCGCCTACTGCGCGGCCCCAGCTGGGCGCACCGGCTGCGCCGGCCACGCTCGCCGTACGACCCGGTACGCCTTCGCGCACCCGGCTTCCCAGTGCACCCATCTGGGGCCGCTCGCTACGGCGCCCATCGGCGGATCGAGGCTGAGCCGGCGGGCGGGGGACGCGGGTATCCTGCGGCGGTGAACTTCATCGATCAGGCACGGGCCGCGAAGGACGCCAGCATCCCGCTCGCCGCCCTCAGCCGGGCCGCCAAGGACGCCGCACTGCAGGCCATGGCGGACGCGCTGGCGCACGGCGAAACCGCCGCGCTGGAGGCCAACGCCGCGGACGTCGAGCGGGCCCGCCGGGCCGGGACGTCCGAGGCGCTGATCGACCGGCTGCGGCTCGATCCGGGACGGATCGCCGGCATGGTCGGCGGGCTGCGCGACCTGGCGGCCCTGCCCGACCCGGTCGGCGACGTCGTCCGGGGCTGGACGAACGCCAACGGCGTCCAGGTGCGCCAGGTGCGGGTGCCGTTCGGGGTGGTGGGCATCATCTACGAGGCCCGCCCGAACGTCACCGCCGACGCCGCCGGCATCTGCGTCAAGTCCGGCAACGCGGCCCTGCTGCGTGGCTCGTCCTCGGCGCTGGAGTCGAACCGGGCCGTGGTCACCGCGCTCCGGGCCGGACTGGTCAACGCCGGGCTGCCGGCGGACGCCGTCCAACTCGTCGAGGGCGGACGCGAGGTCACCGCCGAACTGATGGCTGCCCGCGGGCTGGTCGACGTGTTGATCCCGCGCGGCGGCGCCGGGCTGATCAACGCCGTCGTCGAGGGCTCCAAGGTGCCGGTGATCGAGACCGGCACCGGCAACTGCCATGTCTTCGTGGACGCCACCGCCGACCTCGACATGGCGCTGCAGATCCTGCTCAACGCCAAGGTGCAGCGGCCCAGCGTGTGCAACGCCGCCGAGACCCTGCTGGTGCACGAGGCGGTGGCGGGGGAGTTCCTGCCGCGGGCGCTGGCCGCGCTGGCCGAGGCGGGCGTGACCGTGCACGGCACCGACGCCGTCCGGGCCTACTCCGACGCGGTCGTCCCGGCCGGTCCGGACGAGTTCGACGGCGAGTACCTCTCGCTCGACCTGGCCGCCGACCTGGTGCCGTCGGTGGACGCCGCCATCGACCACATCCGGGCGCACACCACCGGCCACTCCGAGACCATCGTGACCAACGACCAGCGTTCGGCGAACGCCTTCGTCGCCGGCGTGGACGCGGCCGCGGTGCTGGTCAACGCCTCCTCGCGGTTCGTGGACGGGGGCGAGTTCGGCTTCGGCGCCGAGATCGGCATCTCGACCCAGAAGCTGCACGCCCGCGGCCCGATGGGCCTGGCCGAGATGACCTCGTCCAAGTACGTGGTCACCGGCGAGGGCCAGATCCGGGCATAGGTTCCCGGACGTCCCTTCGTCGGGGCCGCCGTCG
>JAGPGQ010000114.1:0-9562 GCA_018055925.1 Micropruina sp. | reverse complement strand
CGTCGCCCCGGCGCTGCTCGTCGTCCCGGTGTTGCTCGTCGTCCCGGGATTGCTCGTCGTCCCGGGCTCGACCCGGGATCTCGGAAGGTGTGGGCCGTGAGGTCGGGTGGAGATCCCGGCGTTCGCCGGGATGACCGACGCCTTGGTTGGACGGGGGCGTTCCTTCCCCACTGGCTCGCCGCCGGCACCGTGCCGACGTCTGGTTGGGCGGGGGCCGCTTCACTTGTCGTTCCGGGGCTCGGCGATGGGACGTCCGTGCCCGTCATCCCGGGCTCGACCCGGGATCTCCGGGAGGCTGGGCCGTGAGGTCGGGTGGAGATCCCGGCGTTCGCCGGGATGACCGACGTCTGGTGGGTGGGGCGCTGCTTCCCCCCGGCGCGCCGCCGGGCACGGTGCTGACGTCTGGTTGGGCGGGCGCTGCTTCCCCTGGTGCGCCGCCGGCACGGTGCTGACGCCTGGTTGGGACGGGACGTTCCTTCCCCTGGTGCGCCGCCGGCACGGTGCTGACGTCTGGTTGGGCGGGAGCGCTCCACCGTCGTTCCGGCCTCGGCGATGGGACGTCCTTGCCCGTCGTCCCGGGCTTGACCCGGGATCCTGGCGCCGTGACCGCACTCGATCCGGGTTGGTTCGTGATCCCGCGCTCGACCCGCGACGAGCCTGGACGGTTCGGCGTCCGAGGCCGGTGGTGGTCTCGCCGACCGTCGCCCGTTATGATCCCGCGCATGGGTGTTCTTCTGGAGACTGCGCTGCACGACCCGTACCAGCCGTGGATCGTCGGCGGGGTCGTCTTCGCGCTGCTGATGATCGGTCTGCGGGTGGTGTACGGCGTCGGTAAGAGCCGCCCGCATAGCTGAGATGACCAATACCGGGATCGCCTGGAACAACGACGGTTCCAGGCGGCGCCGTCTCGGGGTCATGGGCGGGACCTTCGACCCGATCCATCACGGCCACCTGGTGGCCGCCAGCGAGG
This sequence comes from Micropruina sp., assembly GCA_018055925.1. Classification (GTDB taxonomy): domain Bacteria; phylum Actinomycetota; class Actinomycetes; order Propionibacteriales; family Propionibacteriaceae; genus Micropruina. The sequence goes on along the minus strand of JAGPGQ010000114.1, from coordinate 8,592 downwards.
TCGCCGCCACTTTCGCGCTCGACGAGGTGGTCTTCGTCCCCACCGGGCAGCCGTGGCAGAAGGCCGACCGGCAGGTGTCGGTTCCGGAGGACCGGTACCTGATGACCACCATCGCCACCGCGTCCAATCCGCGGTTCTCGGTCAGCCGGGTCGACATCGACCGTCCCGGCTCCACCTACACGCTGGACACCCTGCGCGACCTGCGGGAGCACTACGGCGACGACGTCGACCTGTTCTTCATCACCGGCGCCGACGCGCTGAGCCAGATCCTCACCTGGCACGGGGTGCTGGAGTTGTTCGACCTGGCGCACTTCGTCGGCGTGACCCGGCCCGGGACGACGTTGGGGGAGAGCGACATCTCACACCTGCCGCCCGACAAGGTCACCCTGCTCGAGGTGCCGGCGCTGGCGATCTCGTCCACCGACTGCCGCAACCGGGTTCGGGCGCACCTGCCGATCTGGTACCTGGTGCCGGACGGTATCGTCCAGTACATCGCCAAACGCGGCCTGTACCGCTGAAGACTGGAGCATTGTTGACTGCAACCGATCATGCGATCGACCTCACCCGGGTGGCCGCCCGGGCCGCCTCGGACAAGCTGGGCAGCGACCTGGTCGCCTTCGACGTCTCGGAGCCGCTGGCGATCACCGACGTCTTCCTGATCGTCACCGCGACCAACGAACGCCAGGTCGGCGGCATCGTGGACGCCGTCGAGGAGGCGCTGCACCGCCAGGGCACCAAACCCGCCCGGCGCGAGGGGCACGGCGACAACCGCTGGGTGCTGCTCGACTTCATCGACCTGGTGGTGCACGTGATGCACTCCGAGGAGCGTGCCCTCTACGCCCTGGAGCGGCTGTGGCGCGACTGCCCGCGGGTCGACCTGCAGCTCGCTGAGCCGGGTCAGGAACACCGGGCCGACACGTCCGCCTGAGATGCCCGCCGACCGGATCGTGGTGTGGCGTCACGGTGAGACCGACTGGAACACCGAACGCCGCTACCAGGGGCAGGCCGATGTCGCCCTGAACGCCACCGGCCTCGCCCAGGCCAAGGCGGCCGCCAACCGGATCATCGGGCTACGGCCCAGCCGGATCGTCTCCTCGGATCTCAGCCGGGCGAGGGCCACGGCGGCGACGCTGGGCGACCGGCTCGCGATGCCGGTGCACCTGGACCCGCGCCTGCAGGAGATCGACGTGGGTGACTGGGCCGGGATGACCAACGACGAGGTGTTCGCGGCGAACCCCGATTTCGCTGCCGCGCTGCGGGCGGGACGGGACGCGCGCCGTTCGCCGACCGGTGAGACCGGCGCCGAGGCGGGTGCCCGGGTCGCCGAGGCGCTGCGCGACATCGCCGAGAGCAGCGCGACCGGCTCCACGGTCGTCGTGGTCGGCCACGGCTTCGGCCTGCGGGTGGCGATGGTGTTCCTGCTCGGCCTCGACTACGCCCACAACCTCACCCTGGGCGGCCTGCGGAACGCCTCCTGGTCGGTGTTGCAGCCGGCGGACGAGACCTGGCGCCTGTTGTCCTACAACAACGTCGCGGAGGCCTGACCCGCCTCCCACCCCGGAAAGCCCTGCCTAACTATCTCTGCCCTCCCGTCGACGGGAGGGCAGAGATAGTTAGGCAGGGCCTTTCGGGCGCGGGGTGCCGGGCCGGGGGGTCAGCGGCGGCGGAGCAAGAGCACCGCGGCGACGGCGAGGGTGGTGGCGGCGGCCCAGGGGACCCAGGCGGGCAGGGGGCGTCGGGAGGGCGGTTCCTGGTCCGGGACGGAGTCGTCGGGTACGTCCAGGCGGACGGTGCCGGCGCCACCGTCCACCGTGATCAGGTCGCCGGTGGCGATCCGCTTGGTGGCGTTCCCGGTGCCCAGGACGGCGGGGATCCCGTACTCCCGGGCCACGATCGAGCCGTGGCTGAGTACCCCGCCGATGTCGGTGACCACGCCCGAGGCGAGCGCGAACAGCGGCGTGTAGGCCGGGGTGGTGATCGAGGCGACCAGGATCTCACCGGGCTGGAACGACGCGAAGTCGCCCGGGCCCGCCAACACCCGGGCGGGAGCGGTGACGCGGCCGCCGGAGCCGCCCGTGCCCTGCAGCACCGGCCCGGACCTGTTGTCGTCCCGGGCCGGCATCATGCCCTCCATCATGGTCAGCCAGCCCGAGACCGGCAGGTACTGCGGGGGCGTCGCGAGCCGGCGTCCCCGCCATTCCCGGCGCCGCCGCTCGACCGCCGCGCCGTGGTCGGCGAGGCTCTCCGTCCCGGCGTCGAGCGCCGCGGCGGCCGATTCCACCTCGGCCTCGGTGAGCCAGAAGACGTCTTCGGCGTGCGCGATCGCGCCCGCGCGCGCCAGCCGTCCACCCAGGTCGAGCAGTAGCCGGCGCAGCGTCGGCCAGGCGAGTCCCATGGCGGCGAGGGCGTCCTCGCGGCGCGGCGCCCACTCCTGGGCGTGCCGCAGGGTTGCCCGCGCCATCCGGCGCCGGACCGGGTCGAGCCGATCCAGCAGGTCGCGGGTGATCCGCTCCCGGCGCTCGGTCGCCTCACGCTGCCGCCGGCCGGGGTCCGTGCCGCGGCCCGCGACCGCGTGCTTGAGCGCCTCCAGCACCGGGGACGGGTCGTCGGCGGGCACCGGGTTGGCGAAGTCCAGGTTGTAGAGGGTGTGGCCGAAGTCGTCGAGATGCGCCCGCAACCGCCGGGTGAACTCCGTCCACTCCGCGCTACCGACACCCTCCGGGACGCCGGCGAGCAACCCGGCCGATGGGACGGACGCGAGCGCCTCCGCGATCCCCGGAGCGGTGCGGCACCACCCGGCCAGCGCGTACAGCGACTTCTCGGCGCGCAGCGGGGTCGAGTCGAACCCCAACAGGAAGTCGGAGGCCTGCGGATCCCCGTCCCGGCGAAGCAGCCGGTCGTAGAGGCCGGTCCAGGTCAGCTCGCTGCTGGCCGCCACCGGGATCACCATCTGCACGTTGCTGTAGTAGGTGCAGGCGGCCACCAGCAGCTCGCGAGCCGCGGTGAGCTGTTCGGCGGCGGGCAGACCGGCGGCGTCCCGGTCGCTCCAGTGGGCCACCGCGTCGCGATAGGCGGGCAGGGCCCGGTCGCGCCAGCGGTCGAGCACGAAATCGCTGCGCACCACGACCCCCAGGGCGAGCGGGGTGAGCAGCATCAGCCGGCCCATCGTCGCCCGCGGGTAGTCGTAGTAGGCGTAGCCGTTGATCGTCGGGAAGTCCATGTCCAGCCCGGACAGCGCCGGCCCGAAGCCGCCCAGCAACTCGTCCAGGCCGGCCGGCACCGCGACCCGGATCAGGTCGGCGAACAGTGGGGTCAGCGGGTCGGGCAACTGCTCGACGATGCTGGCCCGGAAGTACAGGCTGTGGGCGCGGGGCAGCGGCCACTCGGCCGGCACGTCGCCGACCGGCTCGGGCAGGGCCGTGATCGGACGGGCCTGCAGCACCTCGAAGCGGTCGTCGAGCAGTGCCCATTCGATGTCCTGTGGGACGCCGAAGTGCTCCTCGATCCGGCCGCCCAGGTCGGCCAGCCGGTGCACCTGCTCCTCGGTGAGCGTCGCCGCGTCCACCTTGGCCGCCGGGGTCGGGACCTGTTCGGATCCACCCGGGACGCCGATCGTCATCACCTGCTTGCTCGCGATCCGGCGCCGGCCCAGCCCCGGGTCGGCACGGTCGACCAGGTACTCGTCCGGTTCGACCAGGCCGCCGACGACGGCCTCACCGAGTCCCCAGGCGGCGGTGATCACGGTCTGCTCGCGGCGTCCGTTGGCGGGGTTCGCGGTGAACATCACGCCGGCCACCTCGGCCGGGACGAGGCGTTGCACCACCACCGCGATGCTGAGGCGAGCGGCCGGATCGTGTTCGGCCCGCTTTCGGTAGGCGACCGCCCGCGCGTTCCACAGCGACGCCCAGCATCGACGGATCGCCGCCAGCAGTTCGGTGGTGCCGGTGACGTTCAGGTAGGTGTCCTGCTGGCCGGCGAAACTGGCGCCGGGCAGGTCCTCGGCGGTCGCGGACGAGCGGACGGCCACGGGCCCGCCGCCCAGCCCCGCGTAGGCCTGGTCGATCTCGGCGGCCAGGTCGCCGGGCAGGTCCGCGTCGGCGAACAGCGCGCCGACGGCTTGGGGCGCGTCGGCGCCGAGGGACGAGGCGAGTCGGTCGGAGACGTCGGGGCGGGTCACGAAGGCGTCGTAGGCGGCGGTGGTGACGACGAAGCCGTCCGGCACCGGGAAGCCGCCGTGGATCAGTTCACCGAGCTGAGCACCCTTGCCGCCGGCGATGGGAAGATCTGTGGATCGGAGCTGGTCCAGAGGACGGACCATGGGAGAACCGGACACGGTCATATCTGGAGTCTAGGAGCGTGCGCCGTGTCCGGACCTCGGTCGCCCATGGGGACTATCCCCGACCTGACCCGCTTGGCCGGGGGCTCCCCGACCGGCACACCATCGCCGTCTCCTGCCGGAAGACCGCCGACAGGAACCCGGGAGTCGACCGGTCGATTGCGGCCGGAGGCGAAATCCCCTTGTGACAGAAGGCCGGACGGCGATCGAGTGGTGGACTCTCGGGATTGCGCGCGGTCAGTCTTTGGGCGGAGTGGTCTCCGGCGCCTCCCGTGAGGTGCGGTCGAGAAACAGCGCCAGGACGCCGGCCAACAGGGTTCCCGCCAGGGTGGCGAGGGCGCGCTCCGCGGCGATCAGGCCGGTCCCGCCGGCGGGTGCCAGCAGCACCACCGCCGGGGTCAGGAACACCACCTGGCGGGCGTAGTCGTCCAGCAGCGCGTACGAGATCATGAACAGCAGGCAGGCGACGAGAGCGATGGCGACCCCCAGGCCGGCAGCAGCCACGCCAGTACCAGGGCGAGCAGCACGCCGGCAATGGTGCCCAGGATCCGCTGGCGGGCCCTCGTCCGGGTTTCGTCCGGCAACGGCCGCAGCACCACCGTGATGGTGACGGCGACCCAATAGCCGTGCGGCACCTGGTAGAGCTCGACGAGGTAGACCACGAGCCCGACCGCGGCGGCCATCGCCGCAGCGTGCCGCCACGCCTGCTCGGGAGGCGTGCCGGTGGCCGCCGGGCGGGGGAACTTCGCGACCACCGCGACCGCCACCAGCAGCAGGCTGCCGAGGACCATCCAGCCGGCGGTCGCGGCCTGGTCGTAGTTTCCGGGCACCGAGACCAGCAGCGCCGCCGCCGCCGTCGGTACCCCGGCGAGGAGTCCCTGTTGCCGCAGTTCCGCAGGTGCGACCATGAGGCAGCACAGGGCCACGAAGCATGCCGCCGTGAACGGCTGCCCGCGCAGGCCGACCGCGACCGCGCCCGTCAGCGCGATCGGGACCGCCAGCGCCATCGCGGAACGCGGACCGAGTGAGATCGCCGGACGGGTTCCGGCGAGGAAGCCCATCCCCAACCCAACCGCGGCCGAGACGCCGGCCAGCCACAGCGCAGCCACGAACGGGACGATCAGGGCAGCGGCCACGGTCGCGCTGAGTACCAGGACCTTCCGGGGGATCGCCCATCCCGACCGCAGGCTCGCCTCCACAGCGGCACTCTAGGGGGTCGACTGCCCGCTCACCAGGTTGCTTGATCACCAGGAAGCGGCGGTGGCCGGGGGTTGCCCGCGCCGGTGACCCGCGGTGACGAGGACGGTCGGCTGGGTATCCCGCACCCCCGCCCCCGGCCGGCCTCGGCCGGGTCCGGCTACCGTCGGGCGAGGATCATGCCGTGGCGCCGGACGCCGGGATCACCGCGGGCGTGCAGCTCGGTCACCACGAAACCCGCGCGTTCGACCCGCTGGGCGAGCAGGTCGATCGGCCAGCAGTAGGCGGTGATCACGGCGTGGTCGAAGGCCTCCAGCCGCGGTCCCTCGAAGAAGCCGATCGCCAGGCCGCCGCCGGGACGGATGCGGCGCGCGAACTCGGCCAGGATGCCCCCGAGCCGGTCCGGTTCGGTGTGGATCAGCGAGTACCAGGCGAGGATCCCGCCCAGGCCGGTGTCCGCATCGGCGAGCTCGTCGGCCTGGCCCACCCGGTAGGCGACCCCGGGATGCCGCCGCCGGGCCTCGTCGATGAACTCCGGGACCGGGTCGATTCCCTCGACGTCGCAGCCGTGTTCGACGAGGTGGTTGGTCCACTGACCCGGTCCGCAGCCGACGTCGAGGATCCGGCCGGTGAGGCTTCGCGCCCAGGCCAGGACGGCCGCGCGATCCTGCTCGGCAGCTGCCTCGATGCGTCCGAACAGGTCGGTGTACTCGGCGGCCCGGGCGGCGTACGCGTCGCGGACCTCGGCGATGGGCATGCGGGCCATCGTAGTGAGCACCCATGGTGGCGAGTGGCTCGCCTCCGCGGGCACCCGTCCGCTACGTGCGGGCCAGGAGTGCCAGGGAGTGGGTGAACGCGGCGGCGTCGTCGCCCAGTGCGGCGAAGTAGTCGTCATCGGCGGCCTCGACCGCGACGTTGGCCCGGTTGGCGAGTTCGATGCCCGCCGGCGTCGCGGCAAGCGTCCGCGCCCGGCCGTCGGTGGGGTGGGGGAGTCGCTCGACCAGTCCCTTGCCCTCCAGGGCGCGCAGCACCTGCGAGGTCATCATGGGGTCGGTCGCCGCCTGTCGCGCCAGTTCGCGCTGCGTGACCGCGACCGAAGGATCCATCGCGGTCAGCACGGCGAGCAGGACGAATTGGACGTGGGTCAGGCCGAACGGCGCGAGTGCGGCCCGCACGGTTCGCTGCCACGCGTTCGTGACCCGCCACAGCATCAGGCCGGTGCTCGCTCCCGGGTCCCGGTGTGCACTGTGCAACGCGCCCGGCATCGGTCACCCGTCCCGGGTCGGGCCGGCGGACGACGCCGCGGTCATGCGGCGTCCAGGTGTGCCAGCAGCCCGGACACGCTCGATCGGGCCGCGTCGCTCATGCCGCGTCCCACCAGCCGGGCCCACAGGGGCGCCAAGGGTCCGTCGAGCCGCACCGTGACCGCGACCTCGGCGCCGTCGGCCGCCGGGCTCACCAGATGCTCGAAGGTCAGCATTGCCCCGGGCATCGGCGACGCGTTCGTGAACTCCCGGTCGCGTTCAACCGCGGTGACGGAGAACGACGTGCCGGGCCCGGATCTCGGACGCAGCCGTCCGCGCGCTCCGACCTGCACCGGTCCCTCGAAGCTCACCCGGCGGACCTCGGGGTCCCACTCCGGCCACGACTCGGGGTCGGCCCAGCGGGAGAACACCGCGGACGGGGCGTGGGTCGTCCGGACAACGCAGGAACTGAGAATCGCCATGGTTTTAGTATGCGCGCTTATTATATGAGACGCAAGCGGACGACGGGCGACGGCTGGTGTTCGTCACCGGGACCCACGCGATCGGCTCCTGGTGGAGTGCTGCGCGGTTCCGGCTGGCCCACCACCGACGCCTTCCGGTGCCGTCGCCCTACTTCCTCGCGACCGGCACGGTCGAACTCTCGCTGTGACCCGCGCCCAGGGCTTCTCCCGCGAGGGCATCGCGGTGGCGTCCCCGAGAACAGCCGATGGCCGCCGGTCCCACGGTGCCGGTGACGCCGACGACCCAGGTGTCAGTGGCGTCCGGCGAGGAACTGCAGCAGATCCTCAGCGAGCAGCTCCGGCTCCTCGAGGGCCGCGAAATGGCCACCCCGCGGCATGACCGTGAAGCGTTCGACGGCGAAGTGCCGCTCGGCGAGTTCGCGGGGCGCCATGGCGAGGTCGGCCGGGAACAGCGCGAACGCGGTGGGCACGGTCACCGGAGCCGGGGCCCAGTCCGCGCCGTCGCCCCACGCGGTCTCGGTCGCGTCCTCCTCGCTCGAACCCCAGGAACCCTCGTCACCGGCACTCGAGGCCCAGGAGTCCTCGCCGGCGTCCGAGCCGCCCCAGTCCTCGCTCCAGCTCGACGCCGGCTCGGAGTACAGCCGCATGGACGACCGCACCGTCGCGGTGAGTTGCATCAGGGCGGCGTTCGCGATCACGTGGTCGTCGGCGATCCGCTGCTCGGACCACGCGTCGTACAGGCTGCCCAGCCAGGCCGCGAGGCCGACCGGGGTGTCGGCCAGGACGGTCGCCACCAGGTTCGGCTGCATCGTGTTCGCCGTGAGGTAGAGCGCATTCTCGCCGAACTTCTCGATCGCCTCCAGGTAAGCCACCTCGGCTGGGCCGGCGGTGTCCTTGTCGATGGTGTAGGCCAGGTCGAACGGCACGTCGGTGAGGTGCAGGGCGACCACGGCGTCCGGGTGCTGCTGCGCCATGGCCTGGGCAACCGGGCTGCCCCAGTCGCCCGCGTGGATGGCGTACCGGTCGTAGCCGAGGGTGCCCATCAGCGCATGGAAGTCGGCCGCCGGGACGTCCCGCGACATCTCGCCCTCGGGCTCGTCGCTGCGCCAGAAGCCGGGGATCGCCGGTGCCACCACGTGGTGGCCAGCGGTGGTCAGCAGCGGGATCAACTCGAGGAACCGCAGCGGGGAGTCCGGCCAGCCGTGGACGAGCAGGATCGGGAGGCCCGTCGGATCGGTGGCGCGCGCGTGGATGGCGGCGAGCCGGCGTCCGTCCGCCGTCGTGGTCTCGGCGTAGCCGAGCCGCTCGACCCGGTCCTCGATCGCGCGCCAGT
>JAGPGQ010000113.1 GCA_018055925.1 Micropruina sp. | reverse complement strand
GCAAGCGGTCCGTCGACGGCCCGGAAGACCGCCCCGACCGGGATCTCGGACGCCGGCCGGGCCAGCCGGTAGCCGCCCCGGGAACCCTTGGTGCTGACCACCAGCTCGGCCCGCCGCAGGTCGGCCAGGATCGATTCCAGGAACTTGCGCGGCAGCCCCTGCGCCTGCGCCAGCGCGTCCACCGAGACCGGTTGCCCGGCGGGTTCCACCGCCTCGGCGAGCTGCAGCATCGCCCGCACGGCGTACTCGGTCTTGGCGGTGATCTCCACGCTCCTCATTGTGGACCGTTCAGACCGCCAGCGCCGGGAACTCCTCCTCGGTCGGCAGCGTCCTGGTCGGGACGACCCACACCATGTGCCCCACCTCGAGCCGCAACTGGGACGCCTCGGCCCGGGTCAGCTGGGCGAAGAAGCGGTCCCCGGTGTGGGTGTGCCGCAGCTCGACCCGGACCTCGAAGCCGAGCCGGACCAGGCGCTCGACCTCGGCCTCGGTGACCCGGACGCCGGTGCGCTCGGCCTCCTCCCGGGCCCGCTCCGGGTCGCGCTCCAGGCGCAGGTCGTGCGGCCGGGCGATCTCGCCGTTCAACCGGGACACCGACCCCAGGAAGGACATCACGAACGGGTTCGCCGGGCGCTCGTACAGTTCGTCCGGGCTGCCCACCTGCTCGATCCGGCCCTGGTTGAGCACCGCGATCCGGTCGGCGACGTCCAGCGCCTCCTCCTGGTCGTGGGTGACCAGCACCGTGGTGACGTGGACCTCGTCGTGCAGCCGGCGCAGCCAGCGCCGCAGGTCGTCGCGCACCTTGGCGTCCAGGGCGCCGAACGGCTCGTCCAGCAGCAGCACCTGCGGGTCGACCGCCAGCGCCCGGGCGAGCGCCATCCGCTGCCGCTGGCCGCCGGAGAGCTGCGCCGGGTAGCGGTGCTGGAAGCCGGCCAGGCCGACCACCTCGAGCAGTTCGTCGACCCGCTTCGCGATCTCGGCCTTGGGCCGCTTCCGGATGGTCAGCCCGAAGGCGACGTTGTCCCGCACCGTCATGTGCTTGAACGCGGCGTAGTGCTGGAAGACGAAGCCGATCCCCCGCTGCTGCGGCGGCGCGTGGGTGACGTCCCGGCCGGCGATCGCGACGGTGCCGCCGTCCAGGTCCTCCAGGCCGGCGATGGCCCGCAGCAAGGTGGACTTGCCCGACCCGCTGGGACCCAGCAGCGCGGTCAGCGACCCGGACGGGATCTCGATCGAGACGTCGTCCAGGGCGTTGAACGAGCCGTAGGACTTGCGGGCGTCGGTGACGCGGATCATCGGGCACTCCTCGGGTCGGTCACGGCGGCCTCCGCCGTGGGTCGTTTGCGGTCCAGGACGGTCATCAATAGGAGGGTGGCGAGGGCGAGCAGCATCAGCAGGGTGGCCGCCGCGTACGCGCCGTAGGTGTTGTGGTCGTCGATGTAGCGGGAGTGCACCAGCAGGGTGAGGGTCTGGGAGACCCCGGGGAACCCGGAGCTCACCATGATCACCGCGCCGAACTCGCCGAGCGCGCGGGCGACGGTGAGCACCACGCCGTAGGTCAGCCCCCAGCGGATCGCCGGCAGGGTGATCCGGGCGAAGGTCTGCCAGCGGGACGCCCCCAGCGTGGCGGCGGCCTGCTCCTGCTCGGTGCCGATCTCGTGCAGCACGGGTTCGACCTCGCGGACCACGAACGGCAGCGTGACGAAGATGGTGGCGATCACCATGCCCGGCAGGCCGAAGATCACCTGGATGCCCAGGTTCTCCAGGCCACCGAACCAGCCGTGCACACCCCACAGCATGATCAGCGAGACGCCCACGACGATCGGCGACACCGCGAACGGGAGGTCCACGATGCCCGACAGCAGCCGCCGTCCGGGAAACCGGCCGCGGACCAGCGCGATGGCGGTCACCACGCCGAAGATCACGTTGATCGGCACCGTGATGGCGACGATCAGCAGGGACAGATTGAACGCCGAGATCGCCGCGGGTGTGCGGATGGAGTCCCAGAAGGCGCCGAGGCCCGGTTCGAAGGTGCGCCAGGCGATCGTGACGATCGGGACCGCCAGCAGCACGGTGAGGTACAGCAGGGCGACGCCGCGGAGCGCGAGCCGCGCGGGGGTGGAGATCCTCATGTCGACCGCTCCTCGCGTTCCTGGCCGCGCGAGGCGAAGAAGCGCAGCACCAGCAGCGTGGCGAACGAGATCGCCAGCAGCGCCACCGAGACGGCGGCGGCGTTCACCGGGCGGTCGATCTCGATCTGCTGCTGGATGTACTGCGAGGCCACCTGGGTCTCGCGCGGGATGTTCCCCCCGATCAGCACCACCGAGCCGTACTCGCCGATCGCCCGGGCGAAGGCCAGGCCGCCACCGGAGATGATCGCCGGCGCCAGCGTGGGCAGCACCACCCGCCGGAAGGTCGTCCAGTTGCCGGCACCCAGCGAGGCCGCGGCCTGCTCGACGTCGCGGTCGAGCTCGATCAGCACCGGCTGCACCGAGCGCACCACGAACGGCAGCGTGACGAACGCCAGCGCCACGATCAGGCCCCAGCGGGTGGCGTTCAGTTCCACGCCGATCGGGCTGTTCGGCCCGTAGAGCGACAGCAGCACGATGCTGGCGACGATGGTGGGCAGCGCGAACGGCAGGTCGATCAGGGCGTCCACGAACCGCTTGCCGCGGAACTCGTCCCGGACCAGCACCCAGGCGATCAGGGTGCCGACCACCACGTTGATCAGGGCCACGACCGCGGAGACCAGGACGGTCGTCCCCAGCGCGGCCAGCGCGACCGGTGCCGTGACGGCCTCCCAGAAACCGCCCCAGCCCTCCGCGAACGAACTCACGGTCAGGGCCGCCAGCGGGAGCAGCACGATCACGCTGAGCCAGGTCACGACCACCCCCAGGGTCAGGCCGCTGACCCGTCCGGACGCCCCGGGACGGAGCCGCCGTGGCCGCGGTGTCCGGGCGGTCCGGGCCCCGTCGGGCGCCGCGGCGGCGGCACCCGACCGGGATTCCGTGGCGACCGTCATGAGGTCGCCTTGTCGTAGATCACCGCGATCGTGCCGGTGTCCTTCGCGAACAGGTCCTTGTCGACCACGGGCCAGCCGCCGAGGTCGTCGATCGTCCACAGCCGCTCGGGCGCCGGGAACTTCTCCGCGAACTCCTTGGCGACCCCGCCGTCGACCGGACGGAAGCCGGCCTCGGCCCACAACCGCTGCGCCTCGGGGGTGTAGAGGTAGTCCCGGAACGCCGTGGCGGCCGTGGGGTTCTGGCTGTTCTTCAGCACCGCCACCGGATTCTCGATCTTGAACGTGCTCGGCGGGGTGACGTGCTCCACCGGGTCGCCCTGGCCCTCGATGAACAGGGCCTCGTTCTCGTAGCTGAGCAGCACGTCGCCGGTGCCCTGCAGGAATGCCTCGGTGGCCTCCCGTCCCGACTTGGGCTGCACCTTGATGTGCTCCCCCACCAGCGTGGAGATGTAGGCCAGGCCGGCCTCGGCGTTCTTGCCGCCGTCGCTCTTGGTGGCGTACGGGGCCAGCAGGTTCCACTTCGCCGAGCCGGACGAGAACGGGTTCGGGGTGACCACCTCGACGCCGGGCTTGAGCAGGTCGTCCCAGTCCTTGATGCCCTTCGGGTTGCCCTTGCGGACCACGATGGTGACCACCGAGCCGAACGGGATGCCCTTGTGTTCGCCGGAATCCCAACTCGTGTCGACCAGTCCGGCGTCGACCAGCCGGGTGATGTCGGGGGTCACCGAGAAGTTGACGATGTCGGCCTGGGCCCCCGAGGCCACCTTGCGGGACTGGTCGCCCGAGGCGCCGTAGGACTGCTGGAACTCGATCCCGGCGCCCTGCTGGGTCGCGGTGAAGGCGGGAATCACCTTGTCGAAGCCGACCTTGGGGACCGCGTAGGCGTACAGGTTGAGCTTCGTGGACGACGGGGCGGACGCCGATGTGCTGCCGCCCGTGACATCGCTGGCGCCTCCCCCGGAGCAGCCGGTCATCGCCAGCGCGACGGTGGCGGCGGCTGCGGCGAGAAATGCTCTGCGCGGATGACTCATGTCTGGACTCCTTGTCGGCCGGCCTCTCCGGGCCGGATGGTTTTACAGGTAACTCCCATGGGAGTAGTAGGAGTTTGGAGGAGGTGGGACCGTCCGTCAAACCACCGGGCGGACGTCTCACGATCCGGCCATCCAGCTCCACGCTGGGGACCCGGCAAGAGGACCCCCGAGTACTACCGGACGTAGTAGAATTGTCGCGGGTCGCAACCGGTGGCCCGCACTCCGAAGGAGAATCCGATGAGCGGAACCGCAGTCGTCCATCCCGAGGCCCGGCTGACCCCCGGCAAGCTGGAGTTGCTCGCGCAGTGGTTGCCGTCCCAGTCCTGGTTCGAGGGCGACCCGGCCGATCTCGAGCGGGTCGCGGCCTACCGCTTCGTCGACCCGGACGGCGAGGTCGGCCTCGACACGCTGCTCGTCCGCTCCCGCGGAATCACCTACCAGGTGCCGCTCAGCTACCGCGCCGCGCCGCTCGAGGACGCGCAGGAGTGGCTGGTCGGCACGCTGGAGCACTCGCTGCTGGGCACCCGGTGGTGCTACGACGCGACCGGCGACCCGGTCTACGTGGCGGAGCTGGTGCGGGTGATCCACGAGGCCGACAACGAGGCCGGGCTGTCGGTGGGCCGGCCCAGCATGACGGTGCGCGGCAGCGGCATCACCACCGTGTCGAACGCGTCGATGGAGGCGGCCCGGCTGGTCCGCGTCCTGGACGGACGGCACGTCCACACCGCCCAGCCGCTCGGCGTCCTCGAGGGCACGTGGACGCAGGACGGTGCCGAGCGCACCGAGATCCTGGCCACCATCCGCTGAGCCCGATCCCGGCGCTCGTCCCGGCTGCTTCGCGCTCGCCCAGTTCGGCGAGCGGGAAGTTCGGTGAAGCGCTCAGCTGGGGTGGCTGCCGGCCTCCAGCCAGACCAGCACCGCCCGCACCCGGCGGTTCTCCTCGTCCGGGCCCAGGTCGAGCTTGCTGAACACGTTCGCGACGTGCTTGGCGACCGCGGCGCCGGTGACCACGAGTTCCGCCGCGATCTGGGCGTTGGACAGGCCGCGGGCCATCAGTTCGAGCACCTCCCGCTCGCGCGGCGTGAGCCGGCCCAGCCGCGGATCGCCCGCGCCGTGCCGCAACAGCTGGGCGACCACCTCGGGATCGACCACCACCCCGCCGCCGGCGATCACGTCCAGCGAATGCATGAAGTCGGCGACCCGGCCGACCCGTTCCTTCAACAGGTAGCCGGTTCCGGCGCCCGAGGTGTCCCGGAGCAACTGTGCGGCGTACGCCGGCGCCACGTACTGGCTGAGCACCAGGATCGGCAGCCCGGGACGCACCCGGCGCAGCTCGATCGCGGCCCGCAACCCGTCGTCGGTCATCCCGGGCGGCATCCGCACGTCGGTGATCACCAGCTCAGGGGTCACGGACGCGGTCACCCGGGGCACCAGTTCGTCGGCCCGCTCCACCTCGGCGACCACCTCGTGACCGGCCGCCCGGAGCAGGCCGACCAGCCCGGCGCGCAGCAGGGCGGCGTCCTCGGCCAGCACGATCCTCACCGCAGGCTCCCCGGCAGGCCCGCGCTCACGGTGGTCGGGCCGCCGGGCGGACTCTCCACGACCAGGGTGCCGCCGAGGGTGGCCACCCGTTCGGCGAGCCCGGCGAGGCCGCTGCCCGGGCTCACCCGCGCCCCGCCGTCCCCGTCGTCGCCGACCTCGACCCGCACCCATTCGCCCAGCTCGAGCCGCACCCGGGCGTGGGTCGCGCCGGCGTGCTTGACCACGTTGGTCAGCGCCTCGGCGATCACGAAGTAGACCGCGTTCTCGATCGGCGCCGGCAGCCGGGTGGCCGTGCCGGTGGCCTCCACCTCGACGGGCAGCGGCTGCCGGCCGGCCAGGTCGTGCGCGGCGGCCACCAGGCCGTGGTCGGTGAGCACCTGCGGATGGATGCCGCGGACGGTCTCGCGCAGGGTGCGCAGCGACGCCTCGGCCTCCTCCTGGGCCCGGTCGAGCGCCTCGGCGGCGACCTCCGGACGTCCGGCGTCGAGCGCGAACCGGGCCTGGCCCAGCTGCATCGACAACAGCACCAGGTGCTGCTGGGCACCGTCGTGCAGGTCGCGTTCGATCCGTCGGCGCTCGGTCTCGTGGGCCCGCAGCAGCTCGGCGCGGGAGACGGTGACGGCGGCCAGCTGCGCGCTCAGGTCGGAGTACGGCCGCAGGATCTGGTGCACCCACCAGGCCTGCGCGGCGGCCAGCGCCCAGCCCACGTAGAGCGCGACGGTCAGCACGAACCACAGGAACAGGCCGGCCGCGATCCCGTCCAGGCGTCCGGTGAACACACCGGCGAGATTGTTCACGGTGGAGAGCAGGAAGGCGACCACCAGCAGGGCGCAGATCGCGCCGATCACCAGGTCGACCAGCCCGAACAGCACGGTGACCGCCCACACCCCGACGTCGGCCGCGCCCGAGCCCCGTTCGGCCGGCGCCAGCCTGGGCAGGCCCAGCGCGCGCACCCGTCCGCGCTCGACGGCGGCCGTGCGGCGGGCCACCCAGGGCAGCGCGAACAGCCCGAGCACGCCGGTCACCAGGGCGGCCAGCCCCATGCCGATCGAGGCCAGGCAGTACCACACCGAGCGCCACGCCAACGGGTCGCCGATGATCTTCAGCGGGTTGGTTGGCACCGTCAGCCGGGCCCGGAGCTGCCGTTCGAAGGCGTCCGGCAGGGGCGTCACGGCGGTCACCCGTTCACCCTAACCGCGCGGCACGACGCGCGGAGTAGTGCCAGCACTACCACGGTTTCTCGCGCCGGCGCCCGTGTGATTCCGGCCGTCGGAGGGTGGACTGGAACGCATGAACCAAGACCTGCACGCCCGCTCCCTGGGCAAGTCGTTCAGCACCGTCCACGCCCTGATCGACGTCTCGCTGACCATTCCGTCCGGCCAGTCGGTGGCCGTCATGGGGCCGTCCGGCTCCGGCAAGTCGACCCTGCTGCACTGCCTGGCCGGCATCCTCACCCCCGAGACCGGCGACGTCCACCTGGGTGGCGAGCCGGTGTCGTCGGCCCGGGACGCGGTGCGCTCGCAGCTGCGCCGGCAGCGGTTCGGCTTCGTCTTCCAGGACGGCCAGCTGCTGCCCGAACTGCCAGCCGACGAGAACGTCGCGCTGCCGCTGATGCTGAACGGCATGGCCCGGACGGCCGCCGTGGCCCGGGCGCGGGAGTGGCTGGGCCGGTTCGGCCTGGCCGGGATGGAGTCTCGGCGCCCGGGGCAGCTGTCGGGCGGCCAGGCCCAGCGGGTGGCGATAGCGCGGGCGCTGGTGCACTCCCCCGCCGTGGTGTTCGCGGACGAGCCGACGGGTGCGCTCGACCAGGCCACCGGCACCGAGGTGATGCAGGTGCTGACCGCGGCCTGCCAGGCCAACGGCGCCAGCCTGGTGCTGGTCACCCACGACGTGCAGGTGGCGCAGTGGTGCGCCCGGCAGCTCGCGCTGCTGGACGGCCGGATCGACTCCGACATCCTGACCAGGGCGGCGGCCTGAGATGGGCGTGCTCAACCTGCTGCCCACCCTGGCCGCCGGACGGGTGAAGGCCGGCCGGGCCGGCATCGACGCGCTCGGCGTGGCGGCGTTCACCGTCAGCACCGGGCTGATGCTCACCGTCGTCGGCGGCTACCAGATGTTCGCCGGCCGGGAGTCGGCCCCGCCCGCGCCCTACCTGGAGTCCTTCGGTGCCAACACCGACTACGCCGCCGCCATGCTGCCGTCGTGGACCTTCCTGGCCGTCGGCGCCGCGATCCTGTTGATCGTGCCGATGGTGACGCTGGCCGGGGCGGCGGCCCGGATGGGCGCCCTCGGCCGCGACCGCCGGCTGGCCGCGCTGCGCCTGCTCGGGTCGTCCGGCCGCGACGTGGTGCTGCTGACCGCGGTCGAGACGATGGCGCTGGCCGCGATCGGCTCGCTGCTCGGCACGCTCGGCTACCTGCTGTCGCTGCCGCTGTGGGCGGCGGTCCGGTTCCAGAACACGCCGATCGGGGCCGGCGAGATGCTGCTGCCGGCCGGCTGGATCGCTGCCGTCGTGCTCGCCGTGATCCTGCTCGCCGGGGTGGCCGGCGCGCTGGGACTGCGCCAGGTGGTGATCTCGCCGCTGGGGGTGGCCAGGCGCGCCGGCAAACCCCGGCTGCGCTGGCTGCGGCTGCTCGCCGTACCCGCCGTGATGGCGATCACGCTGGCCGGTTCGCAGCTGCTGAACCTGCGCCAGGACCTGGTGATGGCCTTCCTGTTCATCTACGTCGGGCTCACCCTGTTCATGGGCGTGATCAACCTGGTCGGCCCGTGGCTGGTGCAGTTCGTCGGGCTGCTGCTCACCCGCGCCGGGCGTCCCGCCGCCCTGATCGCCGGACGCCGCCTGCTGGACGACCCGCGGGCCGCCTGGCGTCCGGTGGCCGGTCTGGCGTTCGTCGGGTTCACCGCGGCCACGATCGCGTCCATCCCGCTGGTGCCGGAGGGTGCGGACGATCCCTACTTCGCCATCATGGCGGCCGACCTGCGCACCGGGCTGGCCCTGACCACCGTCATCGCGTTCGTGGTGGCGGCCACCTCGACGGCGCTGAACCAGGTGGTGGGGGTGCTGGACCGGCGCACCGAACTGATCCAGCTGGACCACACCGGGGCGCCCCGGGTGCTGCAGAACCGGGTGCGGCTGCTCGAGGTGCTGACCCCGACGCTGCTGGCCGCGGTCGGGTCGGCCGGGCTGGGCTGGTTCTTCTTCGCGGTGGTGCTGAGCAGTTCGCAGCTGGCCTCGGACCCGGCCGCGCTCGGGCTGCTCGGTGCGCTGCTGGCGGTCGGCATCGCGCTGGTCTGGCTGGCGGGCGAGGCCGGACGACCGGTGCTGCGGTCGGTGTTGGTGCACCAGGGGCCGCGGGTGGACTGAGCCTCAATTCACCGACTGCGCCTACTGCGCGACCATCGGCGGATCGAGGCTGAGCCCGCGGCCCCTGATGGGTCAGTGCTCGGTGGGCTTCTTGGCGCGGGTTCCGTCCACCCGGTCGTCCGGCTCGTAGGAGTCCGCGTCCAGGGCGCCGCCGGCGGCCAGGATCTTCGCCTCGGTCTCCTGCACCTGCCGGGGCGGGGCGGCCGCGAGGTTGTCCGGATCCTCCGGCCGGCCGGGCAGGAACACGTTGAAGAACAGGTTCAGCGCCACCGCCACGATCGCGGCCGAGCTGATGCCCGAGTGGAAGATGGTCACGAACCAGTCCGGGAAGCCGTGCCAGAAGTCGGGCGAGACCACCGGGATCAGGCCGAAGGCCACGGACGCGGCGACGATCACCAGGTTGTTGTTGCCCTGGTAGTTCACCTTCGACAGCGTCCGGACGCCGGAGGCGGCCACCGTCCCGAACAGCACGATGCCCGCGCCGCCCAGCACCGGGCCGGGGATCACGCTGAACAGGGCGGCGGCGACCGGGGAGAGTCCCAGGACGATCAGGATCGCGCCGCCGGCGGCCACCGCGAACCGGCTCTTGATCCCCGACAGGGCGACCAGGCCGACGTTCTGCGCGAACGCGCTGGCCGGGAACGAGTTGAACAGCGGAGCGATCATCGACGAGGCCATGTCGGCGCGCAGGCCGTCCCCGACCCGCCGGGAGTCGACCCGGGTGCCGACCACCTCGCCGACCGCCAGGATGTCGGCCGTGGTCTCGACCATGATCACCAGGATCACGATGAACATCGAGATGATCGCGCCCACCTCGAAGATCGGCATGCCGAACGCGAACGGCTGCGGGAAGGCGAACGGCGACGCCGTGCCGACCGCGCTCAGGCTGGCCTGCCCGGTGAACAGCGCCAGGCCGGTCCCCACGGCCAGGCCGAGCAGCACCGCGAGCCGGGAGAGCATCTCGATCTTGCTCAGCACGATCACCACGAGGAAGGTGAACAGCGCCAGGCCGACGCCGGAGAGGGAGGCGAAGTCCGGGTTCGGCACCGACTGGCCGTTCACGACGATCGTCTCGTTGCCGGTGATCCAGCGCGCCGCGACGGGCATCAGGGACAGCCCGATCACGGTGATGATCGACCCGGTCACCACGGCCGGGAAGAACTTCACGATCCGCGCGAAGAAGGGCGTGATCACCAGGCCGATCGCGGCGGCGACGATGATCGCCCCGTAGACCGACTGCAGCCCCTCGTGGCCGCGGTCGCCGATGATCGCCAGGATCGTCGACACCGCCGCGAACGAGGTGCCCTGGACGAGCGGCAACTGCGAGCCGAAGTAGGGCACGGCCACGGTCTGCAGCAGCGTGGAGGCGCCGCTCACGAACAGGCTGCAGGCGACCAGCAGCGCCCGGTCCGCGGTGTCCAGGCCGGCCGCGCCGCCGACGATCAGGGGGACGGCGATGACGCCGCCGAACATGGCCAGGATGTGCTGGACGCCGTAGCCGATGGTGGGGCCGACGCCGAGCTTCTCGTCCTCGGGCCGGCTGCCGACGGGCAGGTCCGGTGGGTCCGACGTGGTGACGGTGGTTTCGTGGGTGTCGATCATGGCGGGGAGCCTCTCGTGATGGATATCCGGTCCGGCTGACGCCGCCGGGGTCCGCCGGACCCCGACGGAGGCCGGGTGTTCGGTCAGACGAAGGTGGGGACGTCGGTCCAGGCGTCGGGCTCGGCGGTCACGCCGTCGCGGACGATGGTCCCCTCGATCAGCCCGTAGGGCCGGTCGGCGGCGTAGAACACCTCGTTGGGGTTGTCCAGCCCGAAGGGGCTGAGGTCGACCACGAAGTGGTGCTTGTTGGGCATCGCGAACTTCACCTCGGCGATCTCGGGGAACGCCTCGATGGCGGCCTTGCCCATCTCCCACAGCGTCTGCTGCAGCGCCAGGGAGTGCACCGTGGCGAAGGTGGCCAGGAACACCTCGGAGACGCCCGCGTAGACGGCGTTGTAGTCGATGCCGGCCTCGACCGCCTCGGGCAGGTAGCGCCAGCGTCCGGTCACCGAGGTGGCCATGATCCGGTCGTTGGTCTCGATCAGGGTGGTGTACTTGTCCCGCGGGAAGCCGTGGAACTCGCTGCCGGTGGACTTCAGCACCACCAGGTCCTTGAGGCCGGCGGTGACGTGGGTCTTGCCGCCGATCTTCTGCACGGCGGCCAGCCGGGTGGATTGGCCCTTGCGGACGAACGAGTGGTCGTGCTCGGCACCGTCCAGGACGATGCGTTCCCAGGTGTACTGCTCGGCCTGCCACAGCCCGCCCTCGATCCAGTCGAAGGACGAGACGAAATGCTCGCCGAGCTTCAGCAGGAAGTCCTCCGGGGAGCCGACGCCGTACTCTTTGGCGAACGCGTAGACGGTGTTCTTCTGGGTGTCCGTGGCCACCACGAGGGCGTTGTCGCCGACCAGGTAGGAGTCGACCAGCTTGGCGCCACGCAGCTGGCTGGTGACGTTCAGGTCCTCGATCTCGTGGCGGGCGGTGTCCCGGGTGATCCGGACGAGCCGGTTTTCGGCCTTGCCGTACTTGTTGGCGCCAAGGCTGACGGAAACGGGCATGGAATTAGCTCCCTCGATAGGTTGAGTAGGCGAATGG
>JAGPGQ010000112.1:7887-11602 GCA_018055925.1 Micropruina sp. | reverse complement strand
CTCGTGGCGGGCGGTGTCCCGGGTGATCCGGACGAGCCGGTTTTCGGCCTTGCCGTACTTGTTGGCGCCAAGGCTGACGGAAACGGGCATGGAATTAGCTCCCTCGATAGGTTGAGTAGGCGAATGGTGAAAGCAGCAGGGGGACGTGATAATGGGCGGCCGCCTCGTCCACGGCGACGGTGATGGTGACGCTCGGATAGAACGCCGGGGTGCCGGTGGCGGCGAAGTACGTGCCGGTCGCGAAGGTGACGTGATACGTCCCGCTGGGCAGCCGCTCGGGACCGAGATCGGCGATCCGGCCGTCGGCGTCGGTGGCCCCCTCGGCGATCAGGGACCCCGCCTCGTCGGTCAGCCGGACGGCGACCCCGGCGGCCGGACGGCCGAGCGATCCGTCGAGCACATGGGTGGTCAGGTGGCTCATCCGGTCACCGCCAGTTCCAGCCGGAGCAGCGCGATCTCGCGCAGTTCGCGGGCGACCACGGCGTCCTCGGTGGCGTCGTCGTTGCGCAGCCGGACGGTCAGCTCGGCCAGGATCTGTTCCGGCGAGCGTCCCGCGGCCCGGATCAGGAAGACCCGGCCGAACCGCCGCTCGTAGGCGGCGTTCCCGGCCACGATCGCCGCCTGGGTCGAGCCGGCCGCACCGGCCATGCCGGCCTGCTCCCGGGCCGAATGGGCCGAGTTGACCGCGCCCAGCCGGTCGGCGTCGGGACGTTCGCCGATCCGTGGATGGTGCGCCAGCCCGGCGTCCACCTCGGCGTTGGTCCAGCCCTCGGCGGCCCTGCCGGCGGCCTCCAGCAACGCCTCCCGGGAGGCGAACGGCCGGTCGCCGAGGACGGCGTCGATCCAACTCTCGATGTCGGCGCAGCCGGCCAGGACGCCGGCGGCCACCGCCGGCTGCAGCCGGTTGAACTCGTCGATGGTCACGCGATCTCCACTCATTCCGGTACTTGGTCTGACCACTTGTCGGGAACGCTAATCCGCTCGATCGCGCCCTTCGTTTCCCCGGCGTAACCGTCGTGTGACAGTCGCGGCCGGCGATGGCCTGCGGCGTTCAGGGGTGCGGGTGTCGCTGGTCATTACACGGGCCTTTCGGGAGAGCGATATCGGGAGGACGAAGGGGCCGCGGCGTATCGACACCGCCGGGCTTCGCGGACAACAGACCGGATGGGCTGGTCTGACCACTTGAGGGTGGCCTCACGCTAAGCCGCACGATCGCGTCGCCGGTGACGCCCGGGTCACGATCGTGTGACACGCCCCGGCGGCGCCCGGGCGCCCGTGGGCCGTCCCGGATCGTCCGCCCCGGATCGTCATCGCCGCGTAATCGGGGTGAAACAGGGGCCGCGATCGGGATGTCTAGCTTGAGTGACCCGTCGGAGGACATCCGGTGTCGTCGCTGCCGAGGAGGTTCCCGATGAACTCGACCGAGAGCGGAAGGGTCGCCTTCCGCGCCGAACGCGCGTTCGTGGACGGCGAACTGCGGCCGGCCGTCGTCCTGGTGGACGACGGCACGATCGCGGCGCTGGACGGGCCCGTGCCGCCCGGCTGCCGGGTGGTGGAGGTGCCGGCCGGCGCCGTGCTGCTACCCGGGCTGGTCGACACCCACGTGCACATCAACGAGCCCGGACGCACCGCCTGGGAGGGCTTCGCCACCGCCACCGCCGCGGCCGCCGCGGCCGGGGTGACCACGTTGCTGGATATGCCGCTGAACAGCATTCCGCCGACCACCTCGCCCGAGGCCCTGGACGCCAAGCGGGCCGCGACGGCCGGCAAGCTCGCGGTCGATGTGGGCTTCTGGGGCGGCGCCGTGCCGGAGAACCTCGGCTCGCTGGGTCCGCTGGTCGCGGCCGGCGTCTTCGGGGTGAAGGTCTTCCTCTCCCCCTCCGGGGTGCCGGAGTTCGGCAGCCTCGACGGCGAGCAGTTCGTCCGGGCGCTCACCGAGGTCGCCGCCCTCGGCAGCCGGTGCATCGTGCATGCCGAGGACCCGCGGCTGCTCGGCGGGGCGGGGGCGCTGGGCCGGCAGTACGCCGACTTCGCCGCCAGCCGGCCGGCGTCCAGTGAACGCAGCGCGATCGCGTCGGTGATCGCGGGTGCCGAGCGGACCGGCGCGCGCACCCACGTCGTGCACCTGGCCGACGCCGGTGCCCTGGGCCGGCTGCGGGCCGCCCGCGCGGCGGGGGTGCCGTTGACCGTGGAGACCTGCCCGCACTACCTGACCCTGTCGGCCGACCAGGTGCCGGACGGCGCGGCGGAGTACAAGTGCTGCCCGCCGATCCGGGACCGGGAGAACCGGGACGGCCTGTGGCAGGGGGTCCTCGACGGCACCATCGACGCGATCGTGAGCGACCACTCGCCCTCGACCGCCGAGGTGAAGCACTGCGGCGACGGCGATTTCGGCCTCGCCTGGGGCGGCATCGCGGGCCTGCAGACCGGGCTGGCCACGGTCTGGACCGAGGCCCGGGAGCGCGGCATCGCCCTGGAACGGATCCTGCCGCTGTTCACCACCGGGCCCGCCGGCCTGGTCGGCCTGGAGCGCCTCGGACGGATCGAACCCGGTGCGCCCGCGCACCTGGCGGTGTTCCTGCCCGAGGAGCCGTGGACGGTGGACGCGGCCCGGCTGCAGCACCGCAACCCGATCTCGCCGTGGCACGGCCGCGAACTCGCCGGCGTGGTCGACGCCACCTACCTGCGTGGCCGGCAGGTCTGGTCCCGGACCTCCGGGCTGCTGTCCCGGCACGGGGAGATGCTCAGTGCGGCGGGTTGAGCCCGTCGGATCCGGCCAGTCGCACCCGGTCGATCTCGGCCCGGATCTCTCGCAGGTGCCGGGCCATGGCCTCGGCCACCGCGTCCCCGTCGCCGTTCTCCAGGGCGTCCAGCACGCGGGCGTGACCCTCGTGCGAGATCCGGCGGCCGTCGCCCTGCAGGTGCGAGTACACCCGCGCCTCCACCGTCCAGGAGGCGGTCAGCTCGCCCAGCGTCGCCAGCAGTGGATTGCCGGCCGCCTGCGCCACCCCGACGTGGAAGGCCACGTCGAGCCGCACCGACTCGTCCGGATCGATGTCCCCGGACGAGGCGAGCAGCAACTCCCGCAGGGCGGCCAGCTCCGCGGCGCCGATCCGGGCGGCCGCCAGCCGGGCGATCTGCGGCTCCACGACCTCGCGGAACTCGGCCGCGTACTCGAACTCGTCGCTGCCGCGCTCCAGCCGGGCCGCCAGCGAGGCGCTCAACGGCACCTCGCGCGAGACCCGGGTGCCGCTGCCGTGCCGCCGCACCACCATGCCGGACGCCTCCAGCCGCCCCAGCGCCTCCCGCAGCGCGGGCCGGGAGACGCCCAGGTCGTTGGCAAGCGTGCGTTCGGCGGGAATCCGCTCCCCGGCCGCGAACCCTCCGGTGACGATCAGGCGCTCGATGTGCCGGACGATGTCCTCGGCGAGGGATCCGCTGGTCCGGGCGAATGCGCGTGCGGGCCTGTCCCGGGATGCCATGGCCGCGTCGTCCGCCTTCCCTGTGCCGATGAGAGCTTCGCCGATCAGAACCCTGCTGTGGGCGAGCGGCCGGAGCCGCGGTCCCATCTTGTCATCCGGAGGCCGCGCCGGCGGGCAGGACGGCCGGGCGTGGGCGAAGGTCACGCATGCCGGCGGGTGTGGCCGATGACGGTGGCGGCCAGGACGATCGCCCCGGCGGCCAGCAGGCCGGCGCCGAGGTGCACCACCAGCAG
>JAGPGQ010000112.1:0-7787 GCA_018055925.1 Micropruina sp. | reverse complement strand
GCCGGCGGGCAGGACGGCCGGGCGTGGGCGAAGGTCACGCATGCCGGCGGGTGTGGCCGATGACGGTGGCGGCCAGGACGATCGCCCCGGCGGCCAGCAGGCCGGCGCCGAGGTGCACCACCAGCAGCAGCGCCCCCGCCGCGGCGCCCAGCAGCATCAACAGCACCGCGAGCAGCCGTCGCTCCCAGTTCTCGCTGGAGCCGCCGGCCACCCGGGCGTCCGCCGCCAGTCCGGTGATCGTCGAGGTGATCACCACGGTGGTCACGTCCTTGATCCCGAGCTTGCGGGCGCAGGCGGCCTGCACCCCCATGGCCAGGCCGAGCGCGCCGGTGACCGCGTCGCCCCACGGCGTGCCCGGCTGGGGATTCCAGGCCAGGCAGGCAGCGCCGATCAGCGCCACGGTGCCCCCGGTCAGGGCGAACGAGGACGTGGTCAGGCCGCTCCAGCCGGCCCGGGCCGAACGCAGCAGGCGCCCGGCGATGCCGGCGCCGGCGACGAAGGTCAGCAGGGCGATCACCGGGCCGGTCACCGGCAGGTCGGCGGTACCGGTGAGGCCCATGCCGAGGATCACGATGTTCCCGGTCATGTTCGCGGTGAACACCCGGTCGAGGGCGAGGTAGCCGAGTGCGTCGATCATGCCGGTGGAGAAGGTGAGCACCAGCATCAGGGCGAGGGTGCGCCGCGGCGGCCCGGCGGCGAGTGGTGTGGCCATGCGGACAATCTTGGTGGTCAGACCAACACCCGGGCACAATCGTCCGCAGTTGCGCCCTGCGACCGAGAGGACCCCGATGGCGACGCGCACCCTCCGCACTCCCCCGCTGCACCCCTCCACCGGCCCGATCTGCGGCGAGGCCTACCTGGCCGCCGACGTCGGCACGGTGCTGTGGGGACGGCTCCCGTGCGCGTCCGACACCCCGGTGCTGAGCATCGCGCCGGGCACCACGGTGACCGTCGACACCGTCAGCCACGAGGGCCTGCTCGAGGACCAGGGCAAGGACCCGGTGGGCTACTTCGGCGGCCACGGGGTGCCGGCCGACGGCGTGCTGCACGACGCGATCGCGATCGCCGCCGGGCTCTCCCGGGATCCGGAGCGGGACGGCCCGCACATCGTGGTCGGGCCGATCCTGGTCGAGGGCGCCGAGGCCGGCGACCTGCTGGCGATCACCGTGCTGGAGACCACCCCGCGGGTGCCGTACGGGGTGATCTCGAACCGGCACGGCCGCGGCGCCCTGCCGGGCGAACTGCCCCGCACGCCGGAAACCGTGAGCGTGTTCACACCCATCGGCGAACGCGACGGACGGCCGGTCGGCCGGCTGCCCGTGACCGAGGGCGGGCAGCGGGTGGTCGAGTTCCCACTGCGTCCCTTCCTGGGGATCATGGGGGTCGCGGTGCCGGGCGACGAACGGCCGCACTCGGTGCCGCCCGGGCCGCACGGCGGCAACATCGACATCAGCCTGCTCGGTGTGGGCTCCACGCTGTACCTGCCGGTCCAGGTGCCGGGGGCGCTGGCCTACGTCGGCGACCCGCACTTCGCGCAGGGCGACGGCGAGGTGGCGCTCACCGCGCTGGAGGCCTCGCTGCGGGTGACGCTGCGGTTCGAGCTGGTGAAGCGGTCGGACGCGCTCACCGAGTTCGGCGAGCTGCTCGGCCCCCTGGGGCGCGCCGAGGGGCACCTGGTGCCGACCGGGATGGACGCCGACCTGGACGAGGCCGTGCGGGCCTGCGTCCGGCAGGCGCTGTCGCTGATCCGGGCCCGGTGGGGCATGGACGAGCACCTCGCCTACGCCTACCTGAGCGCCGCCACCGACTTCCACATCTCCCAGGTGGTCGACCTGGTCAACGGGGTGCACGCCCGGATCCGCGAGGCCGATTTCGAGAGGATCGAACGATGACCGATGCGTCCGGGGCCGCGCCGCCGGCCGACCTGCTGGCGGCCTTCGAGGCC
Organism: Micropruina sp.; assembly: GCA_018055925.1. Classification (GTDB taxonomy): domain Bacteria; phylum Actinomycetota; class Actinomycetes; order Propionibacteriales; family Propionibacteriaceae; genus Micropruina. The sequence continues at coordinate 5,842 of JAGPGQ010000112.1, read as the reverse complement.
TACGAGCGGGCCCTGATGGCCAACGACCTGGACGCGCTGGACGACGCCTTCGCGCGGCATCCGGACACACTGCGCGGCGACGCCGCCGGGTTGCTGGCCGGACACGCCGCGATCAGCGAGTTCCGCGGGCAGCGCGGCGGGGTGGCGCCGCGCGAGATCGTCCGGCTGGAGACCCGGATCCTCGGCCCGGACACCGTGCTGCTGATGTCGGTGGCCCGGTTCCGCGACGGCGGGCAGGGCCTGCAGACGCAGCTGTGGGAACGGATCGAGGGCCGCTGGCTGATCACCGCCGCCCACGTCACGGCCCGCGCGCAGGCGTTCGACCGCTCGATCTGGCGGACGGTCGGCGACCCGCTGTACCAGGGCGCCTGGGAGGGGCCGCTGGCCGGCCTGACCGTGGCGGTGAAGGACGTCTTCGCGATCCGGGGCTACCGGATCGGGGCCGGCAACCCGGCCTGGCTGCGCACCCGCAAGCGCGAACCGGCGACCGCGCCCGCCGTCGGCGACCTGCTCCGCGGCGGGGCGTCGCTGCGCGGGATCGCCCGCACCGACGAGTTCGCCTACAGCATCGCCGGCGCCAACCCGCACTACGGGACGCCGCCCAACGGCGCCGTGCCGGGCGCGCTGCCCGGCGGGTCGTCCAGCGGCCCGGCCGCGGCGGTGGCGGCCGGGCAGGCGGAGATCGGCCTCGGCACCGACACCGCCGGCTCGATCCGGGTGCCGGCCTCCTACCAGGGACTGTGGGGGCTGCGGACCACCCACGGCCTGGTGCCGCGCCAGGGCATGCTGCCGCTGGCGCAGAGCTTCGACACCGTCGGCTGGCTCACCCGCGACGCCGGGACCCTCGAGCGGGTGGCGGCCTGGTGCCTGGTCACCGACAGTTCCGCCGCCGACCCCGAGGCCGTGATCAGCCCGTTGCCGCCGCTGCCCCGGCGGGTGCTGGTGCCGGCCGAGGCGCTCGACTGCACGCAGGGGCCGACCCGGGCGGCGTTCGAGGCCTGGCTCGACGAGGCGCTCGCGTCCGGCCGGCTGGATGCGGTCGAGACCGTCGGGGTCGGCGACCTGGACGGCTACCTGGACGCCTTCCGCACCGTCCAGGGCGCGGAGGCCTGGCGCAACAACGGCGACTGGGTCGAGGCGAACGCCGCGGCGCTGGGACCGGACGTCGCCGCCCGCTTCGCGCTCGCGTCGCGGGTGACCGCGGAGCAGGAGAAGGCCGCCCGCGCCGAGCTGGAACGGCTGCGGCAGCACGTCCGGTCGTTGGCATCGGACGCTGTCCTGGCCTTGCCCAGCACCCCCGGGCCGGCCCCGTCCCGGACCCTGAGCGCGGCCGCGGCCGAACGGATCCGGGCGGCGACCCTGCGGATGACCGCCCTCGCCGGCATCGGCGGGCTGCCGGCGCTCTCGGCGCCGCTGCTCACCGTCGATTCCGCGCTCGGCCCCGCGCCGGTGGGGGTCTGTTTCGTCGGCCCCGTGGAACGCGACCTCGACCTGGTGCGCTGGGCGCGGACGGTGACCGGAGCCGCGTAGTCCACGGGCATGCGCCGTAACAATCCCGAAACGATCGTTTCCTAGAATCGGTCCCGAAACAGTCGATTCACGAGGGAGCCGCGTGTCCAGCCTGCCGATCAACCCGCCCGCCCGGCTGCTGATGGGGCCGGGGCCGATCACCGCGGACCCCCGGGTGCTGCGCGCCATGTCGGCGCAACTCGTCGGGCAGTACGACCCGGCGATGACCGGCTACATGAACGAGACCCAGGCCCTCTACCGCGCGGTGTGGGCGACCGGCAACGACGCGACGCTGCTGGTCGACGGCACCTCCCGGGCCGGCATCGAGGCGGCCATCCTGTCGCTGGTGAAACCGGGCGAACGCGTGCTGGTGCCGAATTTCGGCCGGTTCGGCCACCTGCTGGTCGAGATCGCCGAGCGGGCCGGTGCCGAGGTGCACGCCATCGAGGCCGAGTGGGGGCGGGTGTTCCCCGGGTCGGCGATCCGCGAGGCGATCGCCCGGGTGAAGCCGAAGCTGGTCGCCGTGGTGCACGGCGACACCGCCACCACCATGCTGCAGCCCCTGGACGACCTCGCCGAGGCCTGCCGCAGGCACGGCGCGCTGCTCTACACCGACGCCACCGCCACCCTGGGCGGCAACGACTTCGCGATGGACGACTGGGGCGTCGACGCCGCCACCGCCGGCCTGCAGAAGTGCCTGTCGGGGCCGTCCGGCTCGTCCCCGGTCAGCCTGTCCGAGGCGGCGGTCGAGGTGATCCGGGGCCGCAGGAAGATCGAGGCCGGGATTGCCCTGGAGACCGACGAGGCCTCGGACGACTTCATCCGGTCGAACTACTTCGACCTGGGCCAGATCCTGGACTACTGGGGGCCGCGCCGGCTGAACCACCACACCGAGGCGACCAGCATGCTCTACGCCGCCCGGGAGTGCGCCCGGATCATCCTCGAGGAGGGCCGGCAGGCCGTGATCGACCGGCACCGGCTGGCCGGCGAGGCGATGCTCGCCGGGGTCCGCGGGCTCGGCCTGGAGGTGTTCGGCGACGTCGCGCACAAGATGAACAACGTGGTCGCGGTCGAGATCCCGGCCGGGATCGACGGCGAGGCCGCCCGGGCCACCATGCTGACCGACTACGGCATCGAGATCGGCACCTCGTTCGGCCCGCTCGCCGGGCGGGTGTGGCGGATCGGCACCATGGGCTACAACGCCCGCCGGGACGCGGTGCTGGTCACCCTGGCCGCCCTGGAGGCCGTGCTCCGCCGGGGCGGCGTCGCGGTGACCGCGGGGGCCGGGACGGACGCGGCGCTCGAGGTCTACGAGGCCTGATCGTGTCCCTGCTGGAGATCGCCCCCGAGGCGCTGCGGAACTCGGCCGCACGGGTGATGGCCCGCTGCGACGAGCTGGCCCGGGTGTCGTCGCTGGGCGGCGGCCGGATCGAGCGGGTCTACCTCTCCCCGGAGCACGCTCGGGCCAACCGGCTGACCGCCGACTGGATGCGTGAGGTCGGGCTGCGCACCCACCAGGACGCCGCCGGCAACCAGGTCGGCCGGATCGCCGGACGCGACCCGGAGGCCCCGGCGCTGATGCTCGGCTCCCACCTCGACACGGTGCCGGACGCCGGCCGGTTCGACGGCGTCCTCGGCGTGCTGATGGCCATCGAGGTCGTCCGGCTGCTGCGGGCGCGGATCCCGTCCCTGCCGTTCGGCCTGGAGGTGGTGGCGTTCTCGGACGAGGAGGGCACCCGGTTCGGCCGCGCCCTGCTCGGCAGCGCCGCCGTCGCCGGCGGCTGGGATCCGGCCTGGTGGCAGCTGAGGGACGCGCACGGCACCACCCTGCGGGAGGCGTTCGTCGAGTTCGGCCTGGATCCGTCCCGGGTGGGCGAGGCCGCCCGCCGGCCGGACGAGCTGGTCGGCTACCTGGAGGCGCACATCGAGCAGGGCCCGGAGCTGGACCGCGTCGGGCAGCCGCTGGCCGTGGTGTCGTCGATCGCCAGCGCCCGGCGGTTCCAGCTCACCATCAGCGGGGAGGCCCGGCACGCCGGCGGTACCCCCTACGACATGCGGCACGACGCGCTCCTCGGCGCCAGCGAGGCGGTGATCGCGGTGGAGCGGCTGTGCCGGGCCGAGCACCACCTGATCGGCACCGTCGGCCAGCTGGAGACCTACCCGGGGGCGGTGAACATCGTCCCGGGGGAGGCCACGCTGAGCCTCGACCTGCGCGGCGAACTCGACGGCACCCGCGACCGGGTGTGGGACGCGCTCGCCCGCGAACTGGACGGCATCGCCGGGCGCCGCGGCCTGACCTGGTCGGCGCGGGAGCTGCACAGCGCCGACGCCGTGATCTGCCGGCCGCTGCTGATGGACGTGGTCCGTGCCGGCATCGAGGGCACCGGCCAGGCCGACCCGATGAACCTGTTCAGCCGGGCCGGACACGACGCCATGGCGATCAGCGCGATCACCGACGTCGGCATGCTGTTCCTGCGCAACCCGGACGGGATCAGCCATCACCCGGACGAGGACGTCAGCCCCGCCGACGTCGCCGTCGGGCTGCGCGCCTTCGCCGAGGCGATCGTCCAGCTCGCCGGGGAGCACGGTCGCTAGTGGTTGCGGCCACCAACCTTCGCCCGCTGCGCGACGCTCGGACGGCGCCTCGCCGCGTTCTGCTCGGTCGCCATACGACCCGGTATGACTCCCTCGTCGGCCTTGCGAGGCATCCGACCGGACACCGCTCGCCAGGACGCACGTCGATGGCCGCGGCACTAGTGGTCGCCACTAGCCTGGCGCCGGAGGCACGATGAGCGACCTGCGCACCCGCATCGACGGGGTTTTCGACCGGTTGAGCCCGGCGGAGCGGGTGGTCGCCCGGCACCTGCGGGAGCGTCCCGACGACGTCGTGCTGTACAGCTCGACCGAGCTGGCCCGGCGCAGCGGCGTCTCGAAGGCGACCGTCAGCCGGCTGGTGCGCAGCCTCGGCTGGGCCGGGGCCCAGGACGCCCGCGCCGACCTGTTGGCGCAACGCGCCCGCGGCGTCCCGGTCGGCCACCCGCTGCCGGAGTCGGCACCCGACAACCGGGGGGCCGCCCTCGCCGGGCTGGAGGAGGCCGGCCAGTCCCGGATCGTCGGCGCCGTCGTGGCGGCCCGGCGGGTGCTGGTGCTGGGCTTCCGCAATGGGTTCCCGGTGGCGCTGCACCTCCGGGAGCAGCTGGCGCAGGTGCGGCCCGGGGTGCACCTGGCGCCCCAGCCGGGCCAGTCCCTCGCCGAGGAACTCGTCGACCTGGCGGCCTCCGACCTGGTGATCGTGTTCGGCTTCCGGCGCCGCCCGGCCTTCTTCGCGGCGCTGCTGGAGCACCTGCGGGCCTCGCCGGCGACCGTACTGGCGATCGTCGATCCCTCCGGCGCGGAGCATCTCGACGGGCACGCCCTCGGCCTGGTCTGCCCGATCGACGGCCCCGGGGCCTTCGACTCCTACGACGCCGCGATGGTGCTGGTCGCCCGGATCGCCTCCGGCGTCCAGGACGCGCTCGGCGCGGCCGGCCGGGACCGGGCTTTGGCCATCGCCGAGCTGTACCGGCACATCGGTGAGGTCGAGGGCGACCGGCAAGGCTGATCCCGACTCACCGATCCAGCCGCGGCGTGAGGAGCCATTGTCGACGATCCGGTACGTAGGAACTCTACGGACTGTGCAATTCGCCATCCCGGCGAACGCATTGCGTCATCCCGGCGAACGCCGGGATCTCTCTCGCCGTTGGTGGTGAGATCCCGGGTCGGGGCCTGGGATGACGTGCCGGTGGAAATCCCGAGGGGGGCGTGCAAGGAGCCGTCGTCGACGACCCGGTACGTGAGAACTGTACGGATTGTGCATTTCGTCATCCCGGCGAACGCCGGGATCTCAGGTGCGGCATTGGTGGTGGGATCCCGGGTCGGGGCCCGGGATGACGTGCCGGTGGCGATCCCGAGCCAAGCGTGCAAGGAGCCGTTGTCGACGATTCGGTACGTGGGAACTCTACGGACTGTGCAGTTGGTCATCCCGGCGAAGGTATTTCGTCATCCCGGCGAACGCCGGGATCTCTCTCGCCGTTGGTGGCGAGATCCCGGGTCGGGCCCGGGATGACGTGCAGGCGGGGAACCCGATGCGGGCACGCAAACCAGCCGATTCAAGAGAATCTCTCGCCCGCAAACGACGAGTCGAATATCAGCAGTCTGTTCGTCGGAGTCGTTGGTGCCGGCGTGGCCGCCGATGCTGATCCACATAACGCGGCGGAATCACCTCAGCGACACCGTCGGGACTGATCCGGATCTGCCATTGCAGATCCGACGGCCGCCGAGCATCGGGTTCGAG
>JAGPGQ010000346.1 GCA_018055925.1 Micropruina sp. | reverse complement strand
GTCGAAGACCGACTCGCGGACGTTGTGGTACGAGTCGGCGTTCAGGGCGCCCGACTCGAAGCCGCCGCTCGCCAGCACGAAGGCGTCCGCGGTGAACTCGCGCACCCCGCCGGCGGCGGCCAGCTGCACGCTGCGCACCGAGCCGGACGAGGCCCGGAACCCGGTCACCCGGCTGCCCGGGACCGTCCGGACGCCGGCCGCCTTGGCCGCGGCCAGCAGGGCCCGGTTGAGCCGCATGCCGGGAATCGAGGGCGGCGGCAGCGGGATCTCGAAGACCTCGGCCTCGACCTGTTCGGCGATCTCGGACCAGGCGGTGTGCACGTCCAGCCCGAGCACGGCCGGTAGGCCGACCGTCTCGCCGTCGCGCACCAGGGCCTTGACCGCGGCGGCGAACCGGCCGCGGGTGGCCGGGTCGTCCAGTGCCCGGGCGTAGGTGAGTCCGGAGGAGTCCACCTCACCGTCGCGGGCGGCGAAGTCGAGCATCGCCGCCCGGGCGGTCAGCCGGCCCCCGCCCGGCAGGTCGGTGCGGTTCAGGTTGTGCGCCACCAGTTCGGGATAGAAGTCCTTCAACTGCCGCAGCCCGACGATGACGAACCGGGCGTCGGCCACGCAGGCGCCGGCGGTCATGCTCGGGGAGGCGAGCGCGGTGGGCCGGACGGCCCCCGCGGCGGTGGGCAGCTGCAGGTTGACCGCCGGGTCACCCACCAGCAGGTCGGCGCCGACCAGTTCCCGCAGGTACTCGACCGCCTGGCCGACCGCGCCGGCGTCCAGGTGGGCGTAGGGATGGCCGGGGTTCGCCTCGGCGAAGCCGGCCAGGGCGTCCAGCGGGCGTTCGACCCGTCCCGGGTCGTAGCCCAGGATGTCGACGGTGCCCTGCGAGAGCTGCAGGCCGCCGGTGCCCTTGTTCAGCAACGCGACGGACGCGCCGGCGCGGGCCAGCCGGCAGGCCGCCACCAGGCCGGCGATCCCGGCGCCGATCACCACCACACGGGTCATCACACAACCTCCTCATGCGTCGGTCCGGGCAGGTGCTCGATGTCCAAGGTGCCCTGGAAGATCCAGTTGTCGAGCGCCGTCTGGCGGACCTGGTCGCCGTACAGGATCGGCCAGATCCCGATCCAGCGGTTCTTCAGGAACAGCCGCAGCAGCCCGGTCGCCCGTTCGATGTCGATGTGGTCGCTCTGCAGCGCGACCCCGGTCGCCCGCATCGAGCAGAAGCCGCCCTGACAAGGCCCCATGCCGAGCCGCAGCTGGCGCCGCAGGTCGTCGAAGCTGCCCTTGGGCTGGTCGGCGAGCGCCCGGGTGAACATGCCCTTGCTCATCAGCTCGCACTCGCACAGGATCTGATCGGAGGTGCGGTCGTGCTCGCGCTCCTCGAGCCGGTGGGTGATCACGTAGTTCTTCTTGTCCTCCGAGCCGGGCACCTGCTCGTTCGCGGTGGTGCACGGACGGGGATCGTCCAACTGCTCGCACATCACGTCGACCACCTTCTCGGCCATCAGCCGGTAGGTGGTCAGCTTGCCGCCGGCGATGGTCAGCAGGCCCTTCAGCCCGTCCCGGTCGGAGTGGTCGATGATCGACATGCCGCGGCTCATGTGCCGGGTGTCGCCGGAGCCGACCCGGGAGTCCTTCACCAGCGGACGGGCGCCCGCCCACGCGTGGATCGCCCGGGCCTCGCGGAAGCCGGGGACCAGCAGCTCGCCGCAGTCGAGCATCTGCTGCACCTCGTCCCAGGCGATCTGCAGCTTGTCGGGGTCGTCGGCCTTCTGGTCGGTGGTGCCGATGATGCACACGGTGTGCACCGGGACCAGGATGTCGCCGTCGGCCGGGTAGGTGAGCCGGTTGATCACCGAATTGGTCAACCGGTGGTTCATCGCGATCATGATGCCGGCACCGGGCACCACCTGGACGTCGGGGCAGCCGGCCATGTGGGCGATCTGGCCGCCCCAGGCGGCCGCGCAGTTGAGCACGAAGCCGGTGTCGATCCGGACCTCCTCACCGGTCTTCTCGTCGGTGCAGACCACCTGCGAGACCCGGTCGCCGTCGCGTTCGATCTTGGTCACCCGGTGGTAGGTGAGGATCGTGGCGCCGTACTGCTTGGCCGAGTTGGCGGCGCTCCAGACCAGCTGCCAGCCGTCGACCGAGCCGTCCTCGACCTTGAAGGCGCGGGAGATCTTGGGATTGACCCGGGGTTCGGCGCGCAGCACCTCGGCGACCGACACCTCCTCGAACGGCACCTTGGTGTCGGTGGCGCCCGTGGCCCAGTCGTCGCCCCAGGCCGGGTCGTCGACGTGGGTGGCCACGAAGTAGCCGCCGGTGCGCTCCACGGCGTGCGACTGGATCCGGCTGATGATGGCGTTCTCCTCGGCGCACTCGGTCGCCGAGTGCGGGTCGCTGACCACGTACCGGCCGCCGGAGTGCAGCAGGCCGTGGTAGCGGCCGGTGGTGCCCTGCCCGAGGTCTGCCCGGTCGACGAGGATCGCGGAGTACCCCCGCATGGCCACGTCCCGGACGACGCCGGCGCCGGTGGATCCGCCACCCACCACGACGACGTCTGCGGAGAGAGTTCTCACGTGCGTCCTCCGATCGAACTGGCGGTCGTCGCCCTCGACGCCCGGCCGCTGGAACTGCAGGTCAGGCCTCTACCGTCGCACCGGTCCGCCCGTGCTGCGACGCACTTCGAAACCCCGACCAGACGTGCACGCTACCCGAGCCGAGTGAGCATCTGATACGGGTAAACCCCGTCATTAACAGCACATTCGGCTGACCTTTTTCACAACCGATGTGTGGTTCCCACGATGTCTTCCCACAGCAGCCGGTGCCGCATCAGCACCACCTGATAGGGGTTCCAGGTCGACAGCGTGTAGCGCAGCACGACCCGGTCGCCGACCGGTCCGGCGTCGAACAGGTACGGCGCATAGGCGGCGCCGGTGCTCTTCGCCTGGCCGGCGAAGATGGCGTCGCCGACGGTGTCGCCGGGGGTGGCCCGGATGAATCGCCGGGCGGATTCGGCGGGCCACATGCCGTCCCCGATCCAGTCGAACAGCCGGATGCGGTCCGACCACGGCCCCCACGGGTGCTCGGCGGTGCGCAGCACCACCGCGGCGCCGATCGGGTCGTCCGGGCCCGACATGGTGAGCATCAGGTAGCGGCCGAGCGAGGGCACCCAGCGCAC
>JAGPGQ010000111.1 GCA_018055925.1 Micropruina sp. | reverse complement strand
CCGCTGGGCGTCGTGGCGGTGATCTCCCCGTTCAACTTCCCGGCGATGGTGCCGATGTGGTTCTTCCCGATCGCCATCGCGGCCGGCAACGCGGTCATCCTGAAGCCGTCCGAGAAGGACCCGTCGGCCGCGGTCTGGCTGGCGGAGCTCTGGCGCGAGGCCGGCCTGCAGAACGGTGTGTTCACCGTCCTGCACGGCGACAAGGTGGCCGTGGACGGGCTGCTCAACCATCCCGGCGTGCGGGCGGTGTCCTTCGTCGGTTCGACGCCGATCGCCGAGTACGTGTACCGGACGGCGTCCGCCAACGGCAAGCGGGTGCAGGCACTGGGCGGCGCCAAGAACCACATGCTGGTGCTGCCCGACGCCGACCTCGACCTGGCCGCCGACGCGGCGGTGAACGCCGGCTTCGGTTCGGCGGGGGAGCGGTGCATGGCGATCAGCGTGGTGGTCGCGGTGGAGCCGGTGGCCGACGACCTGGTGGCCCGGATCGCCGAGCGGATCGCCGGGCTGAAGGTCGGCGACGGCCGGCGCGGTTGCGACATGGGGCCGCTGATCACCGCCCAGCACCGGGACAAGGTGAGCTCCTACATCGACCTGGCTCTCGCCGACGGTGCGACCGTGGTGGTGGACGGGCGGGGCGTCGAGGCGGACGGGGCGGCCGACGGCTTCTGGCTCGGCCCGACCCTGGTGGACCGGGTGCCGACCGGCTCCGCGGTGTACACCGACGAGATCTTCGGGCCGGTGCTGTCGGTGGTCCGGGTGGGCAGCTACGAGGAGGGCCTGGCCCTGGTCAACGGTGGCCGGTACGGCAACGGCACCGCGATCTTCACCAATGACGGCGGCGCGGCCCGGCAGTTCCAGCTGGACGCCGAGATCGGCATGATCGGCGTCAACGTGCCGATCCCGGTGCCGGTGGGCAGCTTCTCGTTCGGCGGCTGGAAGGACTCGCTGTTCGGCGACACCCGGGCCTACGGGGCCGAGGGCTTCCGGTTCTTCACCCAGCAGAAGGTGGTCACCACCCGCTGGCTCGACCCGAGCCACGGCGGCATCAACCTGGGCTTCCCGCAGAACCACTGAGGCCGGAGATCCCGGTTCGTCGCGTGCGCGTCATCCCGGCGCACGCCGGGATCTCGTCGCGATAGTCGTCGGGTGGGATCCCGGGTCGGGGCCCGGGATGACGGTGGTGGGTTGGTCGGGTGCGCGTCATTCCGGCGGCCTCTACGTCATCCCGGCGGACGCCGGGATCTCGTCGCGACAATCGCGGGGTGGAGATCCCGGGTCGGGGCCCGGGATGACGGTGCTCGGTTGGTCGGGTGCGCGTCATCCCGGCGGCCTCTACGTCATCCCGGCGGACGCCGGGATCTCGTGTGGTCGTCGGGTGGGATCCCGGGTCGCGGCCCGGGATGACGGTGGCGGGGTCACCCGTCGCGGGGACGGTCGGCGTCGGCCAGTTCCAGGGCGAGCCAGAGCTCGGTGCGTCCCGCGGGTGTGCCGAGGTCGAGGCCGGTGGCCTGTTCCACGGCCGCGACCCGGTTGCGCACCGTGTGCCGGTGGACGCCGAGCGTCCGCGCGGTCGGATCCCAGGCGCAGCCCTGGTCGAGCCAGACCCGCACGGTCGCGATCAGGGCCGCGCGGTCGCCCGTCCCGGTGAGTCCGGCCAGGAGCCGGTGGGCCATCTCGGTGCCGCCGTGGGCGGCCAGCAGGCCGGCCAGGCCGTGGCCGCGCAGGTCGTCGAACCGGGTCGGACGCCCGCTGCGCCGCGCCTGCGCCAAGGCCGTCTCGGCCTCGGCGGCCAAGGCGGCGAAGCCGTCCCAATCACCCTCGCCGGAGAGCCCGGCCGGGACGCCGTGCCCGGCGAGCACGGACGCCAGCCGCTCGGTCCGCCCGGCGGCCGCGATCGCGACCAGCCGGTCGTCCCGCTCGGCGACGAACCAGGCCCCGGTGTCCCGGGCCTCCCGCTCGAGGTCGTAGCGGACGGGTTCGCTGACCCGGTCCAGGGGCATCGTGGCGACCCGCAGCGGCGCCTCGGGCAGGGTGTCGCCCACCCGGCGGGCGATCGTCCGGGCGGCCGTGAGGGTGCCGGCCCGGAGCAGTTCGAGCACGCCGGAGCGCAGGTCGCGGCCGGCCATGTCGAGCACCCGGGACTGCTCGACGCTGATGCTGGCCAGCGCGATCACGCTGAGGATCAGGTCCGACTCGGCGTTGCCCGGCGGCAGCGCGGTGCCCACCGCGAGCACCCCGCGCACCTCGTCGCGCTGGCCCAGCGCCTGCAGGGTGATCGCGCCGTGGCCGGCCGGCAACCGGGTGCCGGCGCGCAGGCCGCGGCGCAGCACGTCCGCGACCGCCTCGTCCACCTCGGCGGTCAGGGCGGCCGGGATCGCGCGGGTCATCCGGACGGGAATCCGGTTGCCGGCCGCATCGAACAGGCCCACCCAGCAGTCCAGCCGGCGCTCCAGCTCGTGCAGCACGGCCGGCAGGCCGTCCGCCCGCAACGCCGCCCTGGCTAGGGCGCGCTGGGCGCTCAGCGACCACTCGAGCCGGCGGCGCCGCTCCGCGGCGATCCCGTCCGCGACGTGCCGCACGATGGCGATGAAGGGCACGTGCCCGGGCACCTCCAGCAACGGCAGCCCGGCGCGTTCGCAGGCGGCGACCAGGTCCTCGGGAATCGTGTCGTGGACCACCCGGGTGGCGAACGCCAGGGCCAGCACCCCGCGGACGAGCAGGCGCCCGACGTAGTCGTTCGCGTCGTGCTCCGGGGTGAACTGGGCGCCGTTGGTCAGCAGCAGCTGACCGTTCTCCAGCCAGGGCGTGGGATCCGGCAGGTCGGAGCCGTGCGCCCAGGGGATCGGCCGGTCCCAGGCGTCCCGGTCGCCGCCGGCGACCACCACCTGGAGTCCGAGCCCGGCATCGGCGACCAGGGAGCGCAGCGTGACCGACATGCACGCATCAGACCACCGAAGATGCAGAACTGTCCAGCGCTTCGGTGCATGATCGACGTTTCCGCCACTGCGGAGCCTATGGCCGGCTGGAAGACTGACGAGGGTCACCCAGCGCAGAGGAGTCCACGTGTCCGGTTTGTTCCCCGAGGTCGACAACGGCACCGTGTCCGCCGCCGATCGTTCGAACGTCTTCCACTCCTGGTCGGCGCAGGCGGCGCTGAACCCGCTGCCGATCGCCGGCGGGCTGGGCAGCCGAGTCTGGGACCACGACGGGCGCAGTTACCTCGACTTCTCCAGCCAGCTGGTCAACACCAACATCGGTCACCAGCATCCCGCGCTGGTCGCGGCCATCCAGGAGCAGGCCGCGACCCTCACCACGATCGCCCCGAGCCACGCCAACCAGGCCCGCGCCCGCGCGGCCGAGCTGATCCTGGAACGCGCGCCGGAGGGCTTCCGGAAGGTGTTCTTCACCAACGGCGGTGCGGACGCCAACGAGAACGCGATCCGGATGGCCCGGCTGACCACCGGCCGCGACAAGGTGATCTCGCGGTACCGCTCGTACCACGGCAACACCGGGGCGGCGATCGTGGCCACCGGCGACTGGCGCCGGGTGCCGAACGAGTACGCGCGGGGCCACGTCCACGTCTTCGGGCCCTACCTGTACCGGTCGGAGTTCTGGGCCGAGACCCCCGAGCAGGAGTCCGAGCGGGCGCTGCGCCACCTCGAACGGGTGATCCAGTGCGAGGGGCCCGACTCGATCGCCGCGATCCTGCTCGAGACGATCCCGGGAACCGCCGGCATCATGCTGCCGCCGCCCGGCTACCTGCCGGGCGTCCGCGCTCTGTGCGACCGCTACGGCATCGTGCTCATCCTGGACGAGGTGATGTCCGGCTTCGGCCGGGCGGGCGAATGGTTCGCCCTGGACGCGTTCGACGTCCGTCCCGACCTGATCACGTTCGCCAAGGGGGTCAACTCGGGCTACGTCCCACTCGGCGGGGTGATCATCGACGAACCGATCGCCGCCGCGTTCGACCAGCGCGTGTTCCCGGGCGGGCTGACCTACTCGGGTCATCCGCTGGCGACCGCCAGCGCCGTCGCGAGCCTGACCGCCATGGCCGAGGAGGACATCGTCGGCAATGCCAAGCGGATCGGCACCGACCACCTCGGCCCGGGCCTGCGGGCGCTCGCCGCTCGCCACCAGATCATCGGCGAGGTGCGCGGCATGGGCGTGTTCTGGGCGCTGGAACTGGTCGCCGATCGCGACAGTAGGACGCCGGCCGCGCCGGAGACGATCGGCAGGCTGAAGGCCGCGCTGCTGGCTCGTGGGCTGCTGCCGTTCATCGCCGACAACCGGCTGCACGTCGTCCCGCCCTGCGTGGTCACCCCGGCCGAGGTGAACGAGGGACTGGGCATCATCGACGCCGCCCTCCTGGAGGTCACCGGCTGATCGCCCGGCCGAGGCGTCCCTGCGGACGGATCGATCAGTTGTTCCCCTTCGGCCGCTCCGCCCCTCGCAGGGGTGCGGGGGTCCCGGCAGGCCAGCTCGCGGAGCCGATGAGTGCGCCACCCTCGAACCGGGCGCACCGACGGAAGGGGACGCGGACGCGGCTGTTGTCGAACACCTCGGTCACGTCGGCGATGCGGATCGCCGCAGCGACGTGGTCCCACAGGCGCGCGTGGCGATCCCGGATCTTCTGCTCGGGCACGGCGTGGCCGCCGCGGCGAACCCGGTCGAGGACGCGCTGGACGGCCAGCTCGACCGGGACGACGATCACGTGCAGGTGCACGAGGTACCCGGCGTCCCTCGCGTCGGCGACGAGCCTCACTTTGCTCGGGTGCGAGAACACGGTCTCGGAGATGAACGACGCGCTCTGGGCGATGAGGTCGCGGCGCCGGTCTTCGGCGATCCGTGCCGCCTCGTAGGCGTGCTCGACCTGCGCGTCGGGCCACCGTTCGGCGGCGATCTCGTCGGCGTTGATGAACGGAAGGCCGGTCGCCGGTGTCAGGACGTCGCGAACGTAGCTGGATCTGCCGGCACCGTTCGGGCCGGCGAGCAGGTGCAGCAGCGGCATCAGCCGCGAGCTGGGTGGACGATCAGGTCGCCGTCCTCGTCGACCTCGGAGTACTCCTCGCCTGCGGCCGCGAACTGCGCCTCGTAGTCCAATTCCGTCCGCAGGGCCGTCATGCGATCGGTCCATTGCTGGCGGACGACGGCCTGTTCCCGCTCGCCCAGCGAGTCGTAGGATCCCGTGCCGGCGAGCACCTCGGCGATCTGCCGATAGTTCATCCCCGGCGACATCTCCAGCTCGCGTCCGATCCGCACCCAATGTGCGATCTGCTGTGGCACCGTGCGCGACGTGATGCGCGCCGCCGCGAGGGCGGACTCGTAGACGTCCGCTGGAAGCCGGGTCGGCTGGCTGGCTCTGGTCATGCACCCAGCGTAGCACCGTGCTACCTCGTGGGTTCTGGGTCGCGGCGAGCCCTCTCCCGGAAAGCCCTGCCTAACTATCTCTGCCCTCCCGTCGACGGGAGGGCAGAGATAGTTAGGCAGGGGTCTACGGGGACGTCCGGTGTGGGGAACGCACCGCCCTGGGCGCCCCGCGGCCGATGCTGGAATTCCTGGTCGACACCACACCCGCGCCGCCGCCCTGCTGATCGACGGCATTCCGTCGCGGTATCCGTCCCTGCGGATGATCGTCACGCACCGCGGGACGTTCCTGCCGTTGGCCGTGGACCGGCTCACGCTGTTCGCCCGAGCCCATCGGCACCGGCGGGGACGGCGCGACGATGGCCTGAGCCTCGATCCACCGATCTGCGCCTACTGCGCGGCCCCAGCTGGGCACCCTGGCTGCGCCGGCCACGCTCGTCGTACGACCCGGTACGCCTTCGCGTGCCCGGCTTCCCAGTGCACCCGTCTGGTGCCGCTCGCTACGGCGCCCATCGGCGGATCGAGGCTGAGCCGGCTCTGGCTCGACCTCGCCGGCACCCCGATGCCCAGGCGCGCGGAGGTGTTGATTGCGCAACATTAATTCAGCATTCGCGGGGCCCGGACGGCGCCGTTCGGGCGGGCTCCGCCGCCCGTCATGGAGGCCGCGCAGAGGCCACGCCAGAGCTCGCGCAGCCGGGCCACCATGTCGATGCGGCGATCGATCAGCCACTGCAGCTGCAGCCCGTCCGCGGACGAGATCAGCAACTCGGCCGCGGTCTCGGGATCGACTCCATCACCGAACTCGCCGTCGACCCTGGCCAGTTCGATGTCGCGCACCAGCGCCTCGCGCAGGTAGGCGTAGCGCTCGCGGAAGAAGGCGTGCGCGGGATGGCCGGGGTGGGAGGCCTCCGCCGAGAACTCGGCGTAGAGCTGCACCAGCCCCGGCACGTGCTGGTTGTGCTCGATCACGGCGAAGAAGCCCTCCAGGCCGTGCGGGGCGTTGGCGAAGGTGTCGCGATCGTGCTCGTCGCGCGTGCGGATGATCTCCTCGTAGAGCTGCTCGCGGGTGCGGAAGTGATGGATCAGGCCGGCCTGGGTCAGGCCGACCCGCTGGGCGATCTCACTGATATAGGTCCGACGGTATCCGTGCTGCGCGACGGCCTCGAGCGCCACCCTCAGGATCTCTTGCCGCTTGAGGGTGCCCTTCGCGTACGGTCCACGGGTAGCCATGCCATCCACCCTAGTGGTGACGCCAGTGGGGTCGGGATCCGTTCTCCGGCTCCCGACCCCACCGGGATCCGTCGAGTCGGCGGCCTCGGGGCCGGTCAGCCGGATGCCCAACACGAGGATGCGGATCGCCCCGGCCGCGGAGCTCCTGCACCTTCATCGCAACACCCTGCTCCACCGACTTGACCGGATCGAGGCGGTCATTCGGTCGCGGCGTCTCTGAGCGCTCCGCGCAGACCCAGGCCGCTGACCTGTTCGCCGCCGGTAGGACGACGGGATCCCGGGTCAAGCCCGGGATGACCAGCCCGGGATGACGGGTCGGGCCCGGGATGACGGACTCGGCGCCCGTCAACACGGCGGACGCCGGGATCCCGGGTCAAGCCCGGGATGACGAGTCAAGCCCGGGATGACCAGCCCCGGATGACGGGTCGAGCCCGGGATGACGGGTCGCTCAGCCGACGTCCACCCGGGTGTCGGCGGTGAGGATCTCGACCAGCTCGCGAGCGCTGTCCATCGTGTGCGCCTCGAGGGCCGCCTGGACGCGCTCCGGATCGCGGGTGAGGATGGCCTCGGCCAGGTCACGGTGCACGGCGTGCGCCCGGCGGGCGTCGGAGCGGGCGGACTGGTCGTAGGCCAGCACGATGGTCAGGTGCGCCTCGGTGACCGGCCACAGCCGGGTGAGCAACGTGTTCTCCGAGGCTGCCCACAGCCGCCGGTGGAAGGCCACGTGCGCCTCGTGGGCGGTGACCGGGTCGGCCCCCGATTCGAGCGCGTCGTAGGTCTCCCAGGCGGCCCGCACCTCGGCCAGCCGCCGTCCGGACTCGTCGGCCAGGATGTCCTGCACCGCCAGGGTGTCCAACGCCATCCGGGTGCGCGCGATGTCGAGGACGGCGGTCGGCTCGATCGCCGCGATCCGCAGTCCCCGATACGGTTCGGCGGCCACCAGGCCCTCCTGCGCCAGCTGGTTGAGCGCCTCGCGGATGGTCGGCCGGCTGACTTGCAGGGTGCTGGCCAGGCTGGTCTCGGTGAGCCGCTGGCCGGGCTTCAGGGCACCCATCACGATCGCTCGCCGGATCTCGCTCATCACGCCCTCGCGCCGGCTGACGGACGCCACCGGGTGCAGGTGTGAGCGGGACGCGCCGGCGGGGATGAAGCCCTCGAAGGACGCCTTCACCACGATGCGGCCCGCCGGGCTGGGGCCATCGCGGCGTGCAAGGACATCATGGGGCCCAATCCTGACATCTCGGGCAAAGGCCGGCAAAGGACGATCCGGGCCTGGTGACGCGTCCGCGATCGCCCCGGACGCGTCGTGGTGCTCGTCCGGTGCCGGTCAGCGGCCGCCGGGGCGGGCCCTGAGTGCCCGCGGCAGGAACCGGGCGCCGACTCCGCCGGCGGCGTCGTCCGGGTTCGAGATCCGGCAGCGGGAGAGCGACAGGCAGCCGCAGCCGATGCACGAGTCGAGCCCGTCCCGCAGCTGCTCCAGGGCGGCGATCTGCTCGTCCAACCGCGACCGCCAGTGCCCGGACAGCCGTTGCCAGTCGGCCCTCGTCGGGGTCCGCCCGGTCGGCAGCGTGGCGAGCTCGGCGGCGATCTCCTCCAGGGTGAGGCCGACGTTGGACGCCGCCCGGATGAAGGCGAGCCGGCGCAGCACGCTGCGCTCGTACTGGCGCCGGCCGGAGGAGTTCCGGGATGCCGAGATCAGCCCGCGTTCCTCGTAGAAGCGCAGGGCCGAGGCGGCGAAGCCGCTGCGGCGGCTCACCTCGGTCACGCTCAGCACCGGACGGGCGGCCACGGATGCCCACCTCCTCGGATCGGGGTTTCTTGGATCGGAGATTTGACTTCAAGTTAACTTTAACTTGAATCATGGCAGGCATGATCGAATCCGACAACACCGAACCCCGCACCGCACTGATCACCGGCGGCAGCGCCGGCCTCGGCCTGGAACTGACCAGGGGACTGCTCGCCGACGGCTGGCGCGTGGTGATCGACGGCCGCGACCCCGATCGGCTGCGGCGCGCCGTGGCGTCCCTCGCGGCGGGGGAGGGCGGCCACGGGGATCCACCGCCACTGACCGCCGTCGCCGGCGACGTCACCGACGCCGCGCACCGCGCCGAACTGGCCGGGCGGGTAGGCGCGCTGGGCCGGCTGGACCTGCTGGTGCACAACGCGAGCGCGCTCGGGCCGTCCCCGCTGCGTCCGCTCGCCGAACTCGACCCCGCCGAGCTGACCGCGCTCTGGACGACCAACGTGGTGGCCGCGAACGCGCTCAACACCCTGCTGGTGCCCACCCTGCGGGCGCACGACGGAATCCTGGTCTCGATCTCGTCCGACGCGGCCGTCGAGCACTACGAGACCTGGGGCGGCTACGCCGCGACCAAGGCGGCCCTGGACCACCTGACCCTCACCTGGGCCGCCGAGGCCGGCGTCACCGGCTACGCGGTCGA
Organism: Micropruina sp.; assembly: GCA_018055925.1. GTDB lineage: Bacteria > Actinomycetota > Actinomycetes > Propionibacteriales > Propionibacteriaceae > Micropruina. The sequence continues at coordinate 2,607 of JAGPGQ010000111.1, read as the reverse complement.
CCCCGGCGACATGCGGACGGAGATGCACCAGTTGGCCTTCCCCGGCGAGGACATCGGCGACCGGCCGCTGCCGCGGACCGTCGTCCCGCGACTGCTGGCGCTGCTCGACCGGCGACCGCCCAGCGGTCGCTACCGCGCCGCCGCCTTCGCGCCGGCCCCGGCGGGGGTTCCGGCATGACGGCGCAGGCGATGGGGACGGCCTGGCCGACCACGCGGTTCCGGGAACCGGACGACACCACCGCCCCCGCGCCGCCCGAGTACCGCGGGTTGGACCGGGGCAAGGTCCGGCTCCTGGTCGCCACCCCGGCGAAGCTCACCCACACCGAGTTCCCGCGGATCGGCGAGCATCTCCGGGCGGGTGACCTGGTCGTGGTCAACACGTCCGCGACCGTGCCCGGGGAGGTGGACGGCAACTCCAAGCGGCACGGCCCGGTCGTGCTGCACGTGGCGACGCCGCTGCCGGACGGGGCCTGGGTGGTCGAACTGCGCACCAGCCCGGACGCCGCCCGTCCCGTGCTGGACGCGCGATCCGGCGACGAGATCGTCGCGGCCGGGCTCACGTTCACCCTGGAGAGCGGCTACCCGGCGGAGGGCTCGGCGCCCTCGGGGGCCGGCAACCGGCTGTGGCGGGCCCATCCGTCCGGGATCGGCGTCCGCGCGGCCCTGGACCGGTTCGGCCGGCCGATCAGCTACGGCTACCTGGCCCGGCACTACCCGCTGGCGGCGTACCAGCCGATCTTCGCCCGGCAGCCGGGCAGCGCCGAGATGGCGTCGGCGGCCCGGCCGTTCACGCCCGAACTGGTGGTCGAGCTGGTGACCAGGGGCGTCCTGCTGGCGCCGGTCACCCTGCACACCGGGGTGTCCAGCCAGGAGGCCGGCGAGCTGCCGCAGCCGGAGCGGTTCCGGGTGCCGGCGGCGACCGCCGACCTGGTCAACCACGCCCGGGCCCGCGGCGGACGGGTGGTGGCCGCCGGGACGACCGTGACCCGGGCCCTGGAGTCGGCCGTCGGCCCGGACGGGCTGGCCCGGCCGGCGCAGGGTTGGACGGAGCGGCTGGTCAGCGTCGACGATCCACCCCGGGTCGTGGACGGGCTGATCACCGGCTGGCACAACCCGGACGCCTCGCACCTGTTGCTGGTGGAGTCGGTCGCGGGGGCCGGGTTGACCCAGCGCGCCTACGACGCCGCGGTGGCCGGGGACTACCTGTGGCACGAGTTCGGCGATTCCGCCCTGCTGCTGCCCCGCTGAGCCCGGCGCCACGCTCAGCCGGCTCAGCCGGCGAAGATCGTCCGGTGCCACTCCTTGCGGGGCTCGGCCGTCCGGTCGAACATCACGTGCTTGACCACGGTGTACTCGTCGAAGGAGTAGGTGGACATGTCCTTGCCGAAGCCCGACTCCTTCATGCCGCCGTGGGGCATCTCGCTGATGATCGGGATGTGGTCGTTCACCCACACGCAGCCGGAGCGGATCTCGGCGGTCGCCCGCAGCGAGCGGTAGACGTCCCGGGTCCAGACCGAGGCGGCCAGGCCGTACCGGGTGTCGTTGGCCAGCGCGATCGCCTCGTCGTCGGTGCGGAACTGGTAGGCGGCCAGCACCGGCCCGAACACCTCGTCGCGGACGATCTCGCTGTCGACCGGGGCATCGGCCACCAGGGCCGGGGTCAGGTAGGCGCCGTTGGCCAGGTCGCCGCCCGGGATCTCACCGCCGAACACCCGGGCGTAGCCCCGGGCCCGCTCCACGAAGCCGGCCACCCGGTCGCGGTGCTCCAGGCTGATCAGCGGGCCCTGGTCGGTTCCGGGATCGTCAGTCGGGCCGAGCCGGACGCCGCGGTACACCTCGGCGACCCCCTGGACGAAGTCCTCGTACAGCGACTCGTGCACGATCGCCCGGGTGGCGGCGGTGCAGTCCTGGCCGGTGTTGATCAGGCTGCCCGCCACCGCGCCCTGGACGGCCGCCTCGAGGTCGGCGTCGTCGAACACCACGAACGGCGCCTTGCCGCCGAGTTCCAGGTGGACTCGCTTGGCGTTGGTGGCGGCGGCCTCCAGCACCGTCCGGCCGACCCCGGTGGAGCCGGTGAACGACACCATCGCCACGTCCGGGTGCCGCAGCAGGTGCGCGCCGGCGGTGCGGCCCGACCCGGTGACGACGTTGATCACGCCGTCCGGGACGCCCGCCTCGGACGCCGCCTCGGCGAACATCAGCGAGGTCAGCGGGGTGAGCTCGGCCGGCTTCAGCACAATGGTGTTGCCGGCGGCCACGGCCGGCAGGATCTTCCAGGCCGCCATCTGCAGCGGGTAGTTCCACGGGGCGATCGAGCCGATCACGCCGATCGCCTCGCGCCGGATCATCGAGGTGTGGTCGCCGGAGTACTCCGCGGCCGCCTTGCCCTCCAGGTTGCGGGCGGCGCCGCCGAAGAAGGCGACGTTGTCGATGGTGCCGGGGACGTCGAACTCGCGGGTCAGCCGGATCGGCTTGCCGGCCTGGCGGCTCTCCACCCGGGCGAACTCCTCGGCCCGGTCCACCAGGATCGCGGCCCACCTCAGCAGGGCGGTCGAGCGTTCCACCGGGGGAGCCTTCGACCAGCCGGGAAAGGCCGCCGCGGCCGCG
>JAGPGQ010000345.1 GCA_018055925.1 Micropruina sp. | reverse complement strand
GGGCGGTCGCCGACACCATCGAGCTCGCCCGCTGGCTGTGCCAGCGCTACGGGCAACGCAAGGTGTACCTGCTCGGCGAGTCCTGGGGCACCCTGCTCGGGGTGCTGGCGGTTCGCGAGGCGCCGGGACTGTTCCACGCCTACATCGCCAGCGGCCAGATGGTCGACCCGCTCGAAACCGACGAGGGCATCTACCGCGACCTCGTCACCGAGGCCATGGCAAGCGGCAACGGCGACCTGGTCGCCCGGCTGGCGACGATGGGCCCGCCGCCGTACCGCAGCGTGCTGGACTACGGCACGATCATGAGCCACTACCCGCTGCTGGAGGGCGGTTACACGCCGCCCGAGGCGTACCGGCGCCGCGGTGAGGCGAGCGGCATCGGACCGTTCGGCATCCTGGGTGCCGAATACGGGCCGATCGAGAAGGTGAACGTGCTGCGGGGGCTGCTCGACATGTTCTCGGTGATGTACCCGCAGCTGCAGGAGGTCGACCTGCGACGGGACGCCGCCCGCCTGGAGGTGCCCGTCCACGTGCTGGCCGGGGAGCACGAACTGGCCGCCCGCACCCGTCCGGCCCGCGAGTGGTTCGACGCGCTGCGGGCGCCGGTCAAGCGCTGGTACGCGTTCGAGGACTCGGGCCACTCGGTGGCCTTCGAACAGGCGGACGCACTGCGCCGGATCCTCCTCGAGCAGGTACGCGTCCCCGAGTGAGACCGCGGTCGTCCGGGCCGGACGCAAGAACCGCCCACGCGGGACGAGCGCGACCCGGTGCTTCGCCCCGCCGCGGGCGGTCGGGCGTCCAGGAGCGGCCCCCCGCCCGGCCACCTGACAGTAGGCTTGCCCATCGTGACCGACGTCTTCGATGAGCTGTCCTGGCGGGGCCTGATCGCCCACTCCACCGACCCCGATGCGCTGCGCGCGCACCTGGCCGCCGGACCGGTCACCTTCTATGTGGGCTTCGATCCGACGGCGCCCAGCATCCACATGGGCAACCTCGTTCAGCTGATGGTGGCCCGCGCGATGCAACGCGCCGGCCACCGGCCGATCCTGCTCGTGGGCGGCTCGACCGGCCTGATCGGCGACCCGAAGCAGGCCGGCGAGCGCTCGATGAATCCCCGGGAGCAGGTCGTCGAGTGGGTGCAGCGGATCCGCGAACAGGTCTCCCGGCTGATCTCGTTCGAGGGAACCAACGCGGCGGTCGTGGTGAACAACTACGACTGGACGGCCGAGCTCTCCACCCTCGACTTCCTGCGCGACGTGGGCAAGCACTTCCCGGTGAACCGGATGCTCGATCGCGAGGTGGTGAAGGCGCGGCTGGAGAGCGGCATCTCCTACACCGAGTTCTCCTACGTCCTGCTGCAGTCCCTGGACTACCGGGAGCTGTACCGCCGTCACGGCTGCACCCTGCAGACCGGCGGCAGCGACCAGTGGGGCAACATCACCGCCGGCGTCGAGTTGATCCGGCGCAGCGAGGGGGCGCGGGTGCATGCCCTGGCCACGCCGCTGCTCACCAAGGCCGACGGCACGAAGTTCGGCAAGACCGAATCCGGCACCGTGTGGCTCGACCCGGCGATGACCTCCCCCTACGCGTTCCACCAGTTCTTCCTGAACGCCGAGGACGCCAAGGTCGCCGACTACCTCAAGGTGTTCAGCGAACGGCCCCCGGCCGAACTGGAGGACATCATCGCGCGCAGCGCGGCGACGCCCCACCTGCGGATCGCGCAGCGCGCCCTGGCCGACGACATCACTGACCTGGTGCATTCCGTGCCCGAGCGGAGGGCCGCCGCCGACGCCGCCCAGGCCGTCTTCGGGCGCGGGGACCTGTCGACGTTGCCCGCCGAGACGCTGGCGGCGGTGGCCAAGGAGCTGGGCGCCGGCCGGCTCGACGGGCCGGAGCTGCCGACCGTCGTGGACGCACTCGCGGCAGCCGGGGTGGTGCCGAGCCGATCGGCCGCCCGCCGGGCGATCGACGAGGGGGGCGCCTACGTCAACAACGCCCGGGTGACCGACCCAGGAGCCCTGCTGACCACGGACGATGTGCTCCCGGGCGGCGTTGTGGTGCTGCGCCGGGGCCGCCGCACGGTCGGCGCCGTGACCATCGGCTGAGTCCGCCCGGGGGTCGGTCCCGGGCGACACGCCCGGAGGTCAGGAGTGATTTGACCCCCCTGAGCGATCTCCGTAATCTTTACCAAGCCTTCTCGGTGAGACGGACGGCCCGGAGAGATCCGGGGCGGACGGGCCGGAAGGATCCCAACCCAAAGCACGACGGGTACGGTGTGCCTCCATGCCAGGAGCCGCCAAGGCCCGGTCCTTGTAGCGGGCGGGGAGGGCCGGAAGGCTCGGTTTGACACCGAGAACAGGGCCCAGTAACGTAGAGCAAGCCTTCTCGGTGAGACGGACGGCCCGGAGTGATCCGGAGCGGACGTGCCGGAGGGAACCCAACCTCACCCAGCAAGGGTCGAGTGCGCCTCCTCGCAAGGAGCCACCAAGACCCGGCACTAGGCGCGGACGGGAACTGGCTCCAAGCCCGGTTTGACACCGAGCGAAGGGCCGGGTAAAGTAAGTCGAGTTGCCCCAAGCGAAGGCGAGAGCCGGAGCGAGGTGCGCACCCGAAACTTGAGAACTCAACAGCGTGCTTGAAAGTCAATGCAAAGTGCACCCCTCAAGGGTGTGCGAAACGAATATCCCGTCCCATGGGGTTCGCCCCTTGGACGAGATTCCTTTGATTATTGATAGATCCAGCAATGGATCCTGTCAGTGTCAAACAATCCTTGACAGCAATGCCGGTTCCGACCGGTGCTGAAAATTTTCAACGGAGAGTTTGATCCTGGCTCAGGACGAACGCTGGCGGCGTGCTTAACACATGCAAGTCGAACGGTGACGAAGAGCTTGCTCTTCTGATCAGTGGCGAACGGGTGAGTAACACGTGAGCAACCTACCCTTGACACTGGGATAACAGCTGGAAACAGCTGCTAATACCGGATATGAACTCAGCAGGCATCTGCCGAGTTGGAAAGCTCCGACGGTCAAGGATGGGCTCGCGGCCTATCAGCTTGTTGGTGAGGTAACGGCTCACCAAGGCGACGACGGGTAGCCGGCCTGAGAGGGCGACCGGCCACACTGGGACTGAGATACGGCCCAGACTCCTACGGGAGGCAGCAGTGGGGAATATTGCGCAATGGGCGAAAGCCTGACG
>JAGPGQ010000110.1 GCA_018055925.1 Micropruina sp. | reverse complement strand
GATCCGTTCGGCCGACGGCGAACCCGGCTCGGCGGCATAGATGGTGAACGTCAGGCCGGGCTCCGAACCCATGTCCAGGCCCTCGTAGGCGAGCGTCATCTCGCCCACGACCGGGTGGTGGAAGGTCTTGAAGCCCGTGCCGTGGTGGCGCACGTTGTGGGCGCCCCACCGGCGGCGGAACTCCTCGCTCCTGGTCGAGAGTTCCCCGATCAGGTCGTGCAACTCCTTGTTGCGCGGGTCGCGCCCGGCCTCGGTGCGCAGGATCGACACGGTGACCTCGGCGAACGCGTCCCAGTCCGGGTAGAACGTGAGCGCGCGCTCGTCCAGGAACGTGAACCGGGCGAGGTTCGGCGGCTGGCCGGGCATGTCGTAGACGTCGTGGTAGAACGCCCGGCCGAGCGCGTTCGCGGCGAGCAGGTCCATCCGGCCGTTGCGCACGAACGCCGGTCCGGCGGTGATCGCGTCCAGTGTCCACTGCAGGCTCGGGTGCGGCGTCCAGCACCTGGGGTTGCGCCGGCGCGGTGGCCGGGCGACCGGGCTGGCGGCCTGGGCGAGGTCGAACAGGTGCGCTCGTTCGGCGTCGTCCAGTCTCAGCGCCTTGGCGACGGCGTCCAGGACCTCCGGGGACGCCCCGCTGATCGCACCCCGCTCGAGCTTGGTGTAGTACTCGACGCTGACGCCCGCGAGCGTGGCGACCTCGCTGCGCCGCAGGCCCTGCACCCGGCGGTTCGATCCCGCGGGCAGGCCCACCGCCCCGGGGCTCACCTTGGCGCGCCGCGACGTGAGGAACTCGCGCACCTCCGCCCGGTTGTCCATGCGGTCCACGGTAGGGGAGGCTGCCGAACGTGAGGGAGCCCCTGGCGGTACCCCCATCGAGCGGGACTCCCGAAACGGTGCGGCACGTGCTGTGGTTGGGACGATACGACCGACCACGAGGAGGAGTCATGCGCGCCGTCGTGCTGCACGCGCCCGGAGACGTCCGGGTCGATGAGATCGACAAGCCGGCCATCGTCGAACCCACCGATGCGATCATCCGGGTCACCGCGGCCTGCATCTGCGGGTCGGATCTGTGGCCCTATCGCGGGCTCGAGGACGTGAACGGCCCCAGCCCGATGGGCCATGAGTACGTTGGCGTCGTCGACGAGGTCGGGGACGGCGTCCACGAGATCCGGGTGGGCGATCTCGTCGTCGGATCGTTCGTGGCTTCGGACAACACCTGCGAGATCTGCCGCTCGGGGTTCCAGTCCCGCTGCGTCGACCAGGTCATGATGGGCTCGATCGGCACCCAGGCCGACTACGCCCGGATCCCCCTGGCGGACGGCACCCTGGTCACGGTCGACGGCGAACCCACGCCGGCGCAGCTGAGGAGCCTGCTGGCGGCGTCCGACGTGCTGGGCACCGGCTGGTTCGCCGCCGTCGCGGCCGAGGCCGGCCCCGGGAAGACGGTGGCGGTCGTCGGGGACGGCGCGGTGGGCCTGCTGGCGATCCTCGCGGCGAAGCGCCTCGGCGCGGAGCGGATCATCGCCATGTCCCGTCACGCCGACAGGCAGGCGCTGGCCCGGACGTTCGGCGCGACGGATGTCGTCGAGGAGCGCGGCGAGCAGGGCGTGGCCCGGATCAAGAAACTCACGAACGGCTACGGCGCGCACTCCACCGTCGAGGCGGTCGGCACCCAGGAGTCGATGATGCAGGCGATCCACGCGACCCGGCCCGGCGGGCACGTCGGCTATGTCGGCGTCAGCCACGGCGTCGAGTTGGACGGACTGGACCTCTTCTTCTCCACGGTGAGCCTGCTCGGTGGCCCGGCGCCGGTGCGCCGGTTCCTGCCGGAGCTGATCGACCTGATCATGAGCGATCAGATCGACCCGGGCGTCGTCTTCGACCTCGAACTCCCGATCGAGCGGGCGGCCGAGGGCTACCGGGCGATGGACGAGCGCCGTGCCACCAAGGTGCTGCTCACGCTGTAGTTGTGTGGGTTGTGCGCTACCCACAACGTGCCGTTACGACGAGTGCACTCGCCATAAACCGATGTGTTGACAGGCGACCGGCCTACGACATCGGGAGTGGTTCTGGGCCGAGCACCTCGGCCGTCCTCGCGCGCAACCCGTGTGGAGCGTGACAGCGTCCAGGGCTCAGACGAACCCGAACACCGGCGGGAGGACTCCGATCACGATGACGGCCCACACCGTGTAGGCCGGGAGGTAGCCGGTCTGCCAGTGCTCGAGCCGCGCCAGCGGCACCTGCCCGCGGACGAAGCGCCACTGCAGCCAGGCCGCCACCGCGAGGTTGACCAACAGGATCAGGTTCAGCCCCAGCGAGGCCACCTTGTTGGCGCTGGCGCCGAATTCCCCGATCCGGCCGATCATGGCGACCAGGACGAAGCCGTCCACCACCAGGGCGGCGCCGACCATCACCAGCTGCAGCCGGTCGAACACCGACGGCGGGGCCGCGGCGTCCCTGGCCGACAGCGCGTAGAGGAGCAGGCCGAGCACCACCACGAGGACGAGGTCGAACACGATGAGCAGGTCGCGGTCGGCGACGACCAGGTTTCGCTGGACGATGCCGGCCACGATCAACGCCAGCAGCAGGACGGTGAACAGCGGCGTGAACACCCTGGTCAGCACCGGGGCGATGTTCTCGATGACGCTCTGTTTGGCCTCCACCAGCCAACCCGCGATCACGACCGCGCCGGCCGCGCCGCAGGGCAAGACCCAGTTCTCCACGATCCACCCGGCATCGATGCCAACGGCCGAGAACGCGCCGAGTGTGAGCGCCGACAGCACTCCCCCACCCAGCGCCATCAGTGCGAGGTAGACCACCCACTCGCCGGTGAACCGGATCGCGTCCATCCGGGCGCGACCGGAACGCCAGGCTCCAGCCACGTAGGCGACCCCGACCGCACCCCACAGCACGATCGGGGCATGCAGCACGATCAGGGCCTCCGTCATGCTCGTGGGCTCCCCCGCCATGGTGAGGTCGCCCAGGACGAACGGGAACGCGTTCGCCAGCACCGCGACGACCACGAACCACGCCGCGACGGCCAGCACCGTCCGCGTCGACGCCCGCCGCCGGAGGAGGAAGTAGCCGGCGAGGAACGGCAGCACCAGCAGCGACGCATTGCGCAAGGTCACACCGGCGTCGGCGCCGAGCAACGAGGGCAGCTTGATCGCCAACGCCGCCCCGGCACCGAGCGCGATGGCCAGCGCCAGCCCGTTCGGTCCACTCCGGGGCGCGTCCGCTTCGCCGATCACGAGCTGCTTCCACAACCGGTCGGAGTGTTCCCTGGCGAACTCCCGCGACAGCTCGTCGAGCTGCCCCATCCGCCGCACCGCGACGAGAAATGCCTCGTCATCGCTCAGACCGCGGGCCCGCAGGTCGTCGATCCGGTCCCGCAGGTGACCCTCCAACTCCTCGACATCGGCCGTCGCGATCGTGGGTCGGCGAGCGACGAACCCGCGCCACGCCGCGATCTGCTCCTCGACGTGTCCGTCCATCTCAGGCGTCCCCCAGCGCAATGTCGCCGAGACCGCGCTCGGACCACACCTGGTGCAGCGCACGGCTGACCACGGCCCATTGCCGACGCTGTTCGGCGAACGCCGCCTCGCCGCTGCTGCTGAGCCGGTAGTGCTTGCGCCGCCTGCCGGTCGGCGCGTCCACCCAGGTGGCCTCGACGTGGCCGAGCCGCTCCAGCCGATGGAGCAGCGGGTAGAGCATCCCGTCGCTCCACTCCAACTCCCCGTCGGAGAGCGCGTTGACCCGCTGCAGGATCGCGTAGCCGTAGGACTCTCCCTCGGCCAGGATCCCCAGGACGAGCGGTGTCGCCGCGGCGGCGACGAGATCTTTCCCGATGCGCATCGAACCCCCATACCTTGCAGTGCTATGTACCTAGATCTGCAAGGGTAGCGGGCGATCCAAAGTCGGCGAAGCCGGGCTCAGGTGGAGGCGCCCCATCGCGACGGCCTGGTCATCTCGGCGCCAGCCCCGACTCGTTCAACGCAGGAGGGCGAGATCCCGTCGGATGTAGCGCAGGTGTGCCCACTCCTCCTCCAGGATCACGCGAATGCAGTCACCGACGGTGGGACGCCAGTCGCCGCCCCAGGGGTTCGTGCGTTCCTCCGCGAGCAGCTCCGCCGTGGCGGCAGCGAGGAAGTCGGTCACCATCCGCTGGCGCTCGGCCCGCACCGCGAGGACCTCCTCGTAGGCCGGCGGGTCCACGCGGAAGATCGACATGTCGAAGCCCATCTCGGCGGCACCGGTGAAGATCTGGCCGATCTCGTGGAACGGCTGCTGCACCCGCAGGATGCCACCGCGCAGCCAGGCGTCGGTCGCCAGGATGAGGTGCCGCAGCGTCTGGGCCAGGGACCACTCGTCCGGCACGTGGGCGTCCACGAGTTCCACGGGCGTGTCCGCCACCGTGGTCTCCCACGCGGACATCGCGGCGGCCCAACCCTCGCGCAAGCCCTCCGGCGTCTGCGCCTTCTGCAGCTCACGGCCCGGGAACTGCCGGTTGAGTTCGGCCTCCACCAACGGCACCACGTCCACCCCATTGACGAAGAGGCTGCCGAAGAACAGATCGTGACTGTCGATGTCGAGCCCGTCCACGTCGACGCTCCGCATCGTCACACCGCTGACATCGGAGAATCGCAGGGTGGCGCCCTTGAAACTCGCCTTGACGAAGGACGCGCCCTCGAACTCCTTCGTGCCGGAATAGGTCGTCATGGCTACATCATCACAGCCGCCGGAGACAAATCCGGACCTACAGGTTTGCGGAGTCATGCCGACCTCACTTCGGGCCGTGATCGTCGCACGGCATGGCATCGAGCTCTCCTCCGGCGAGCAGCCGCTCGATGGTTGCCACGACTGCGAGGATTGAGACGTGGATGCGAAGCAGGCGTTCGAGCGGCACGTTCAAGGGTTGGTCGGCCTGGCCGTCGAGTCCGTGGACTACTGGGACGTGTACGACTTCAGTGACGGGCCCACCCGGTGGGACTACGGCGACTGGCATCACGCAGCCATGGGGGTGGAGCTTGGGACGGCGGGCGATCCGGTCACGATCATCTGGACGAACCGCTTCTTTCCCTACGGGGTGGAGGTGTTCAGGGAACCGATCGAATCCTTCCTCGTGCTCCACAAGGAGGGTCCTCAACGGGTTGGTCCGAATGGGCCATCGGCCTGGGATCGGTTCCTGGGACACCGAGTCATCGCCGTCGCCACGTATTGGGACACTCTCAGTCTCGGGGCCAGCACGCGGGACGGTCACGTCATCGAACCGGCCAGCGAGCTCGAGTTGCCCACGGCGATCCGGCTGGACTTCGGCAGCGGCTCGGTCTGGTTCGTCGCGGCCATTCCGCAGGCGCCGGACATGACCGAGGTGTTCATGCCAGGCGACGAGATCATGGTTTTGTTCAGCCAGGCCAAGGCCCAGGCCATGGGTCTCCACACACGGTCGGACTGAGCAACCACGACGCCGAGGCAAGGCAAGCCGACGCACCTCGTCCCTCGGCGTCGCGATCGGGCTATACGCCCAGTGCCGCGTCGATCTCCGCTTCGGTGGGGCAGCTCGCCGGGCCGATCACCGTGGTCGACAGCGCACCCGCGACGTTCGCTCGCCGCAGCGCCGTCAGCATGTCGTCGCCCCGCGCCATACCTGCGCACAAGATGCCACAGTGCGCATCGCCGGCACCGTTGGTGTCGATCGCCGTCACCTCGATCGTGGGCACATGCGTCACCGAACCGCCGTCGGCGAACCAAGCGCCGCCGGGACCCACCCGCACGAGGACCCGGCCGAGGCGGTCGGCCAGCCGGCGCGCCGCGGCCTCCGAATCCAGGCCCTCGCCACCGAGCTCGAGACGCCGCAGCAGGATCGCCGCCTCACGTTCATTCACCGACCAGAGCGGCGCCAGCTGCTGCATCGCCTCCAGGGTCTCCAACGGAATGACGTCCACCACCGGCGAGACGTCCAGAACCGTGCGGCAGGTTCCGGCACCGAGCCGCTGCGCGAGCCGCATCAGGGCACGGCGGTTGTCCTCGTGGAGCAGCGAATACCCGCTGATGTAAAGGACGTCGTCAGTCCGGAGATCCAGGTGATCGAAGGCATCGAGAGGCTGGTGGGTCTCCGCCCCGCGGGTCGAGATGAACGTGCGCTCGGCCGTCGCGTCCGTCACCGCCACGCAGAACCCGATATCGCTCTCGGCGGTCGTTCCGACGTGCTCGACGCCGATGGCCGCGAGACCCTTCTCCGCCACCTCCGCGAATGGGCCCGCGCCCATGGTTCCGGCATAGAGCGCCTCCACCTCGGTGCGCCGGATCGCGTAGAGCACGTTGTAGCCGCCGCCCACATGCATGCCGGCGTACTCGCCGAACACATCGCCGCCCGGCTCGGGAACCGCCTCCACCATCACCGCGATGTCGACGATCACCTGACCGGTATGAAGCACCCGGCCGCTCATGCGCCGCGCTCCTTGACCTTCGCGCCGCCGAGGACGGCGTACAGGGCCGCGGCGATCGTCAGCGAGACCAGCCAGGCCAGGCCGTTCTCGCCCACCACGGTGTCGGTGAGCGGACCGGCGAACCACACCACCGTGTCCGAGACGCGCGCCGTGACGAACAGGTACCCCACCACGCAGGCGACGAGCCAACTGCCCACGGCTCGCAGTTCGAATCCGCCCTTGTACCAGTACGCGGAGGCGGGCGACAGATCGAGCAGGCCGTCGGCGTCGTACTCCTTCCGCTTCAGCATGTCGACCAGGAAGATCCCGATCCAGCCCGTGAGCGGCACCGCGAGCAGCGAGATGAAGGTGATGAACGGGCCGTAGAAGCCGTCCGCGACGAGCATGAAGTAGAGCGCGCCGGTGGTGGTGACGACCACGTCCACGATCACGGCATAGACCCGCGGGATGCGGATGCCGAGGTTGATCGTGGCCATGCCCGCCGAGTACACGGAGAGGTGGTTGGAGAGCAGCAGCCCGCCGAAGGCGGCGATCAGGTACGGCACGGCCACCCACGGCGGCAGCGCGTCACGGACGGCCGCGATCGGGTCACCGGCGGTGGCAATCGCGCTGTCGCCGGCGGTGAGTGCCGAGCCGAGGCCGATCACGATGACGAGCGGGATGCCCGCCCCGGCAGCGGCCGACATGATCAGTGAGAGCCCACTCACGGACTTGCGTTGGTAGCGGGCCATGTCCGCCCCCGACGTGGCCCACCCGATGCCCGTGCCGGAGACGATCATGCCGATGCCGATGATCATGGCGCTCAGCGGACCCGCGGGCGTGTCCATGAAGGAGTTCCAGTCGATCGTGGTCGCGAGGTAGACGCCGATCGCCAGGGTGAGCCCGCCGAAGATCCACGTGGCCCACTTCTGCACCTTGAGGATGACGGCGTGGCCGGCTCCGGCCACCGTGATCGTACAGATCACGAAGATCGCGATGGACAGGACCGTCAGCAACGGAACCGCCTTCGCCTCGGACGGCGTCCCGAAGGTGATCGTCATCAGCGAGAGCAGTGCGAAGGCGCCGGTCACCGTGTTCACGGTCTCCCAGCCGAGGCGCGAGAGGAGCGCCACGAGAGTGGGGATCATGTTGCCGCGGACGCCGTAGATCGCACGCGACAGGGTCAGGGACGGCGCCCCGCCGCGGCGTCCGGCGATCGAGATGATGCCGACCACGGCGAACGAACAGAAGGCTCCGATCGCGGCCACGATGATTGCCTGGACGAGGTTCAGGCCCAGGGCGATTAGGGTCGCTCCGAGTGGAATGCCTAAGATGGAAATGTTCGCTGCGAACCAGACCCAGAACAGTTCACCAGGGCTACCGTTTCGGCGATCATCCGGGACAGGCTCGATCCCCCGCTGCTCTACTCGCGATAGAACCCGGCTGGACGGGCCTGTCCTCCCTTCCGTCCGTATGGCGTCGTCGCTCATTGCGTCCTCCTTTGTTGTTGTGTCGGATGTTGTCGTCGGTGACGGTCAGTGGGAGTCGCGGATCGCCATCAGGCCATCGCGAATGGGCACCAGATCGAGGTGCGAGACCCGTACTACCTGGCGCAGGGCGTCCCGATCGAAGGCATCGCCACCGTGCGTGGCGCCGTAGATCGCCCCGGCCATTGCCGCGATCGTGTCGGTGTCGCCGCCCAGGTTCGCGGCCACGTAGAGACCCTCCATGGGCGAGTCCGCGTATTCGCGTGCGATGGCGAGCGCGGCCGGCACGCTTTCGGTGGAGTCCACAGAGGTGCCGACGACCTCGCGCAGGAAGGTGAGCTGCTCGTCGCGGGTGAGTCCGTCGAGTCCGCGCATCGCCGCCCTCACCCGTGCGGTGATCGAGGCCTTGGCCGACCAATGGCCGCGAGCAGGGATCGAACAGGTCAGCGCGAGCGCCTCATCGATGGCTTCCGCCGTCGTTGCGCCGTCGATGCCCGCACTCACCGCAGCCGCCACGAGCACCGCGCCCTGCCAGCCCTGGCACGTGTCGTGCGTCACCATGCAGGTCTCGTGGACGGCATCCGCGAAGGCCCCGGGGTCATCGAGGGAGAACGCGATCCCGACGGGAGTCACCCGCATCGCGGCGCCGTTCGTCGTCCCGAATCGACCGGTGGTGCTCGGGTCCTCCCCCGCCCGGACTCTCTCCAGTGCGGCCTTGGTCGAGGGTCCCAGAAGATCGTGCGAACCCTTGGCGACCATCTCGTCTTCCCAGGCCAGCAACGTCTCCGCGAAGGCCATCGGATCGATGTGCCCCTGGCCGTCGATCATCAGTTGGGCCAGCAGGATCGCCTGCTCAGTGTCGTCGGTAATGGCGCCCGCCGGCATGGACGGCGCGATCGCCTGCTCGGGGACCGAGTCGACCAGACCGCCGATGCCGCCGTAGTAGTGCTCGATCTCCGCGGGGCTCATGGACTGCGTCGGCATGCCGAGCGCGTCACCGAGCGCCAGTCCCTGGAGCGCGGCCAGCGCGCGATCGAATCTGGCGTCCGCCATTCTCATTGCTCCTCAAAGGTCAAATGCAGGCTGAAATGTTCGGGATCGAGCCAGGACTCGACGTACTCGACGAGGAGCCCGTCCTCACTGAGGCCGGTGCGCTCCGACCGGATCATCAGGACGCCCTCCGGCCGATCGGCCAGCTCGGCGCTCTCACGATCCAGGGTCTTGACGCTCACGTCCTGATGCCCGTAGGCGATCCGCATACCCGTCGCCTGGAGCGTCTTCGAGATCGATCCGCCCAGCAGGCCGAACTCCATGACGGTCACGATCCGCTCGTTGGCCGGCAGCATCGAGATCTCGAGGGACAGCACCTCCCCGTCGAGTAGGCGACGCCGGATGATGCGGTACACCTCGGGCTCCACACAACATGACTGGAGCGACTCGGGTGTGGGGATCAACTCGACGGAGAGCGTCTCGGTGGTGGTGGCGAGCCCGAGCTCGTGGGAAGCGGCGGTCCACCCCCGAGGGCCGGCCAGGCTCGCCCCGTGGAACGCCACATAGCTACCCGAACCGGGCTTGGTGCGCACCAGATCCGACTCCTGAAGGATCGCGAGCGCGCGGCGAATCGTGCCGCGGGACGTACCGAACGCGTCGGCCAGGCGCTGCTCGGACTCGAGGCGTTCGCCGGCCTTGAACTCACCCTCGGAGATGCGCCGGGCAAGCGAGTGCGCGATCCGCTCCGCTTGCGTGTATCCGGCCAGTGGCTCCCGTGACACCATGACGAGAGAATAGTACCAGATAGTACAGGTGTCAACCGGTACTCTAGAACCATGT
Source organism: Micropruina sp. (assembly GCA_018055925.1). GTDB lineage: Bacteria > Actinomycetota > Actinomycetes > Propionibacteriales > Propionibacteriaceae > Micropruina. Next base: position 1,978 of record JAGPGQ010000110.1, on the reverse strand, counting down.
AGTTCTATCCTGTCCTTTCCTGTTCAGTGGAGGCGCTGGAGGGGATAGGTCGGGCTCGTCCGAGTCGCGTGGCTGGGCAACGCGGCGCACCTTGGGCCCTCGGACGATGCACCGGGAATGGATCGGAGGGCCGGCGCCGGCTAGCACCGTGACCTCGTGGCGGCGCCGGCGGATCGAGGCAACGCATCAGACGACGGGTTGGGCCAATGCCTTCTTCGGGATCCTCGGCGTGGTTGCCGGGTGCCGCCTACGGTGCATACCGACACCTTCATGTGCCCCCTGGCTACTACTTCCGGGTGCCCGAGCTAAGCAATGTCGAGCACTGCACGAGCCAGCGACGCGTGCGTGACGATGCCGTTGACGAGACCGCTCCGGAGCGCGGCGAGAACAGCGGTGGCACGCGCAACACCGTAGGGAACCGCGATCACGTCCGGTATTGCGCGCAATTGCTCCGCGCTCACCGCGATCATCCGGTCCGTGAGGCCGGTGGACACCGGTCGACCCTCGGCGGTGAGGAACACCCCAGAGACCTCGGCACACACACCACGACGCTCCAGCACGGCGTGGTCCTGCCGGTCTGCGCCGTTGTACAGCATCGACTCGCCGGACTCCCAGAGCCCGATACCGACGACTGCGCGAGTCACGGACGGCAACTGACCGAACGCCCGCGCGACCTCGGGCTGCCGGCGCAGGCCACGCGCAGTGGCGGCATCCGGCACGACAAAAGGAACGAAATAGACATAGGCGGGCCCGCCCGTGGCACGCGCGGCGTCCCGCACGATGTCGACCGAACTGTCGTCGCCTCCGCGAAAGTTCAGCACCCCGGTCAACTGGACGACCGGTGTGCCCGGTAAGCGCGGGAGCATCCTGGCCAGAACGCTGACCGACCGCGCCCAGGCCAGCCCGAGAACGTCCTGCGGAACGACAATCTCGGCGAGCAGGTCCGCCGTAGAGGCGGCGAGCCGACGCCGCAGGAGGTCGGGGTCGCCGTCGACAACCTCGACCACGACGGCATGCTGCAGGCCGAAGCGCTCGCGCAGCCGACTCGAGAGATCGATGTCGATCGCTCCGTCGTGCCGGATCTCCACTCGCACCAGGCCGCTGTTGCGAGCGGCGTCGAGGAGGCGCGCGACCTTGAACCGACTCAGCCCGAACTCCTCGGCAATCTCAACCTTGGAGCGGCGGTCGAGGTGGTACCGCTGGGCGACGGACGCCATGAGCACCAGCTGCGCCGGGGTGTGGTCGGACACTGCGATCCTCCTGCTCAAGTCTTCCTCTCCCCACTCATCTGAGCGGATCTGTGCCCGACTTTCAAGGGAACTCACTTGATGAGGCCGCCACAATCGCGCGCCTCGCCGCGCGGACGCCGAATCGCAGGTGCTGCAGACCTCAGTTGTGGACGAACAGGGCGATTCCTCCCCTTCAGGGACGAGCGCGATCGTGGAGAGTCAGGAGAATCCGAGGCGTGGCTCGACCTGGACCGGCAGGTGCTCCCCGATCCGTTCTTCCTGCCTGCTTCATCCATTCTTCCCTCATTGTTCAGCCGCCGGGCCATGCCCTCCGTTGCACGTCGCCTTCCGTAGGCGCCGACAGGAAATTCCGGATCGAGTCGACCGCCGATGGTCCACCGATGACAACACCTCAGTTGTCCCAGAGACGCGATGCCGCCGCGATGGACGGCTGCCTTGCTCTTCGACGTCGGAGTCGGAGTGCCGCTGTGACAATGCCTACACATTGCTCCACGACAGACGCGACACTCCGGCTCCTTCTATTGGTCGGATTTCAATTTCCGCCGGTCTCCGATCACGCGGAAGTCGTCGACCTGGAAGCCCGTGCGGAGGAGATCGCGACGAGGGCATTCGGAACGCCGCCGAATGAAGTCACGATGGCGTCCGGCTCGGCGAGCTGCTCCACGGTCGGCGACGGCGGCGCCTCGCCGCGCAGCAGCCAGATCGTGTTCAGCCCTGCCTGCTTCGCG
>JAGPGQ010000109.1 GCA_018055925.1 Micropruina sp. | reverse complement strand
GAACTGGCCCAGCGGCACGACGGCTACGCGGGCCTGGCCGGTGAGTTGCGGCACGCCCTCGACGGCGGCATCGCCCTCGCGCCCGTGCTGCGCCATCACGCCGCGGAGGCCGAGCGCGACGCGCGGGCGGTGGCGCAGGCCCGGGCCCGGCGGACGGCCGTCACCGGGTTGCTCCCGCTGATGGTGTGCTTCCTGCCGGCCTTCGTGCTGGTCGGAATCGTCCCGATCGTGGGCGGTGTCGCGGGCCGGTTGTTCGGCTGACGGCCGGTTATCCACAGGCGCCGGATCGGATTGAACGCCCGCGGGGGCTCGGCGCACAAGCTGAGGGTGAACCCCGGGGAAGCCCGGGGCGAGAGGAGAAAACGATGCTCACCCACCCGATCAGCCTGTGCCGCGACGAACGCGGCATGACCACCGCCGAGTACGCCCTGGGCACGATCGCCGTCGTCGCCCTGGTCGCGGCCGTGATCGCCTACTTCAGCGGCGACGCCTTCGACCGCCAGATCGTCGAGATCGTCCAGCGGATCATCAGCTGGATCCTGTCCTTCGTCCAGGGCTGACCCGAACAGGGACGGCCGGGCGGGGGCCCGGCCGTCCCCCGACCTGAGGAGGCTCAGATGAATCGCAGGCGCCCCGGCCGGCCCGAGGCGGGCATGGTCACCGTCGAGATCGCGTTCGCCGTCATGGCCGCCGCGGTGGTGGCGCTCGGGCTGGCCTATCTGATCGCCCTGGTGATCCAGCTGGGCGAACTGCACGCGGTGGCCGGCGAGGTGGCCCGGCAGCAGGCCCGGGGCGATGTCGCCGCCGCCGAGCGGGCGGAGCGGGGCGCCCCGTCCGGCACGCGGCTGCAGGTCGGGCGCGACGGGGGCGACGTCGTCGTGGTGGCCGAGTTGCGCTCGCAGCCGTGGGGCCGCTGGATCCCGGCGATGCCGCTGAGCGCCCGCGCCGTGGTGGCGAAGGAGGGGGCCTGAGATGGACGAGCACGGCGCGGCCGGGGTGCTGGCGGCGGCGATGGCGGCCGTCCTGCTGACCGTGGCCGCGGTCGGAGCGTTGGTGCTGACCTACGTCGCCGCCGCCCGCTCGGTGCGGGCGGCCGCCGACCTGACGGCCGTATCGGCCGCACAGGCGCACGCGGCCGGAGCCGACGCCTGCGCCGAGGCGAATCGGGTGGCCGGGGCGAACACCGTCGAGGTCGGCGAGTGCGTCGTGACCGGCGACGCGATCGACTTCGTGGTCGAGGTGCACGTCAGCCGGCAGGTCGGGGTACGGCTCCCGGGCCTTCCCGAGCGGGTCCGGACGATCTCCTACGCCGGCAACGTGACCGGAACGCCATGACCGGTCAGGGCACCGAGCAGCGCGACCGCCGCCCGCCGGTCGAGGGGCTCGTTCCCCGAACCGCAGCGCGGCGACACCACACAGCGTGGGCAGCCGGTGTCGCAGCCGCAGACGGCCAGCAGGTCGCGGGTGGCGCCCAGCCAGCGTGGGGCCAGGTCGTAGCCGGCGTCGGCGAAGCCCGAGCCGCCGGGGAGGGCGTCATGGACGAAGACGGTCGGTGCCCCGGTGTCGGGGTGATGCACGATCGACAACCCGCCGACGTCGCCGGCGTCGCACGGCGCGAACGCCGACAACAACCCGATCGCGGCGTGCTCGGCGGCATGCAGGCCGCCGGCGAGGTCCCCCGGGGCCAGCCGCTGGGCGACCCGGCCCGGCAGCGTCCACCACAGCGCCCGGGTGCGGAACGTCCGGGACGGCAGGTCGAGGTCGGTGTGGTCCCACACGGTGCCGCTGGCGGCGTCCCGGCGCAGGTAGCCGGTCACCTGCGAGGTGAGTTCGACGGTGCCCCGGAACAGGGTGCCCTCGCCGAGCGCCCGATGCGCGTCGGAGGCCAGCACCCGCACGTCGAGCCGGCTGCGGGGCTGGGTGAACCATTCGGCCCGCACCTGCCGGCACAGCGCCACCCCGGCGTCCGGGTCGTAGTCATCGACCAGCCACTGCTTACCCTGGTGCAGATAGACGGCGCCGATGTGCACGGTGCGGTCGGCGGCGGCCGCGTCCACCTGGCCGATCACCCGTCCGGTGCCGGCCTGGATGATCTCGACCGGGGTGCCGCCGATGGAGCGCAGGTCGATCGCGTCGACCGCGCGGGTCGCGGCCGTCCAGTACCAGGCGTCGCCACGGCGGCGCAGCGTGCGACGCGTGGCCAGCAGGTCGAGCAGACCGGCCAGGCCGGCACCGAAGAACTCCGCGTCGGCGGCGGTGACGGGCTGCTCCTGCGCGGCCGCGGCCAGGTGGGCGCCGAGCACGGCCGGCTGCTCCGGGTGCAGCACGGTCGCCTCCAGCGACGCCTCGAACAACGCCTCGGGATGGTCGCACAGCCAGCTGTCCAGCGGATCGGGACGGGCCAGCAGCACCGCCAGGGCGTCGCGGCCGTCCCGTCCGGCCCGGCCGGCCTGCTGCCACAGCGCCGCCCGCGAACCGGGGTAGCCGACGCTGAGCACCGCGTCCATGCCGGTGATGTCGACGCCGAGCTCGAGCGCGTTGGTGCAGGCCACCCCGCGCAGCGCGCCGGACGACAGGCCGGCCTCGATCTCGCGGCGGTCGCCGGCCAGGTAGCCCGCCCGGTACGACGCGATCTCCTCGGGGCGGCCCGTGCGCCGCCGGGTGTGCTCGGCGACCAGTTCGGCCTGCACCCGGGAGGTGGTGAACGCCAGGCCCTGGGCACCGTCGGCCACCAGCCGGGCCAGCATCTCCGCCGCCTCGCGGTGCGGATCCTCGCTGCTCTGCCAGACCACGAAGTCCAGCTCCGGCCGGGCGGCGGTGTCCGAGTCGACCACCGTGGCCTCGCGCACCCCGGTGAGGCGCTCCAGGTGGCTGCCCGCCTCGGCGATGGTCGCCGAGGCCGAGACGAACACCGGGTCGGAGCCGTAGCGGCGGCACAACCGCCGCAACCGGCGCAGCACGCAGGCCACGTGCGCACCGAACAGGCCGCGGTAGCGGTGCGCCTCATCGATCACGACGTAGCGCAACGACCGGAGCAGTGCCTGCCAGCGGTCGTGGGCGGGCAGCACCGAGCGGTGCAGCATGTCCGGGTTGGTCAGGACGAGGGTGGCGAACTCGCGGGCGAACCTGCGTTCGGCCTGGTCGGAGTCGCCGTCCAGGGTGCCGATGCGCCAGTCGCGGCCACCGAACTCGGCGGCCCGCCTGGCCTGATCGTGGGCCAGCGCCTTGGTGGGCGCCAGGTACAGCGCGGTGTGCTGCCGGGCCGCGACGCTCCAGCGCGGAGCCTCGATCGGGTGGCCGAGGGCGCCGTCCACCGTCGCGGCGTGCACCGGCAACAGGTAGGCCAGCGACTTGCCGGACGCCGTCGAGGTGCTGATCGCGACGTGCCGGCCCTCGAACGCGGCCTGTGCCGCCACCGCCTGATGCCGCCACAGCGCCGCGATCCCCTGCCCGGCCAGGACGTCGCGCGTCCGTTGCGGCACCCAGGCCGGGAACGGCGCGGTGAGCCCCGGACGGGGAGCGCGCCGATGGATGTGACGGACTTCGCTCCGTCCCTCGATCCACGCCGGCACAGCCATGCCGCCAGGGTGCCACGATCGTCCGGCGAATCGGTACGGCGCGCGGGTGTGGCAGGCTGCCGGACGTGTTGCCTCCCGATGCCGCCCGCCGCCTCGCCGATCGGCTGCGAGCCGCCGACTACACCTACGCGGGGGTCGCCGAGCGGATCGGCCCGGCCGGGCTGGACGGCCTGGCGCGCAACGCCACCGTCCCGGCCGCCCGTGCGCTGCGCGACGCGGACGATCCACAGGCGACCCTGATCCGGGCGTTCGCCCTGCAGGCCGACGTGCCGGCCGAGGCCTTGCGCCGGGCCTTCGGCGACCTGGACGCCCTCGCCCCGATCGTCGAAGTCAGCGGTGACATCGCCCGGGCGCGGATCGAGATCCGGCCGTACGCGTTCGAGGAGGACGCCGGCACCCGCTCGGCCTGGCTCGCCTCCGACCTCACCCCCAACCTGGACGGCCGGCTGGCCGCCCCGCGGGCGGACTTCGTGCTCGGGCTGTCGCCGGCCTCGATCACCCTGGCCCAGCTGACCATGCGGACGCCGCGCGGCCGAGCGCTGGATCTCGGCACCGGCTGCGGCATCCAGTCGCTGCACCTGGCCGGGCACTGCGACACGGTGGTGGCCACCGACCTCAATCCGCGGTCCTGCGCCGTCACCGAACTGACCGCGGCGCTCAACGACGTCCGGCTGGACGTCCGCGAGGGGTCGCTGTACGAACCGGTCGCCGACGAGACCTTCGACCTGATCGTCACGAACCCGCCCTACGTGATGTCGCCTCCGGACGGCGAACGCCTGGTGTACCGCGAGGGTGGCCTGGCCGCCGACGGCCTGATGCGGGCCGTGGTCGCCGGAGCCCCGTCCCGGCTCGCCCCCGGTGGCGCGCTGCAGGTGCTGGGCAACTGGGCGATCACCGCCGACCAGCCCTGGGCGGAGCGGCTCGCCGGCTGGATCGCGCCGACCGGGTGCGACGCCCTGGTGCTGCAGCGGGAACGGCTCGACGCCTACGAGTACATCGAGATCTGGCTCGCCGACGCCGGCCTGACCGGCACCCCCGAATACGCCCGCCGCTACGCCGAATGGGTCGACTACTTCGACTCGCTCGGCATCGTGGCGGTCGGGCTCGGCTGGCTCGCCCTGTACCGCAACGAGGCCGCCGACCCGGTGCTGAGCTTCGAGGAGTGGCCGCACCAGGTGCATCAGCCGGTCGGAGACGCGTTCGCCGAGTTCCCGGGTGCGGCCCGGACCGCGCGGCTGGCCGACGCCGCGCTGCTGGCCAGTCACCTCAGCTGCGACCCGGCGGTGGCCGCCGAGACCCTGGGACGGCCGGGAGCCGAGCACCCCGAGCACCTCGTGCTGCGCCGCCGCAGCGGCTTCGGCCGGGCCCACGAGGTCGACGCCGCGCTGGCCGCGGTCATCGGCGCGTGCGACGGCGACCTGCCGCTCGGCGTGCTCATCGGAGCGGTCGCCGGCCTGCTCGAGGTGGACGCCGGGACGCTGACCGCGGACCTGCTGCCCCGGCTCCGCCGTCTGGTCGAGCAGGGCTTCGTCAGCCCGCGACCGGCTGCTGCAGCTCGGTGACCCAGCCGGCCTGGTCGCCCTCGGCCTTCACGTAGAGCTCCCGGCAGGGTCCGTCCGGCACCCGGCCCTCCTCGGCCAGCCAGCGGTGCAGCGTCTGCCAGGACACCCCGATGGTCGCCATCTCACCGAGATGGACGCCGCACACGGCGGTCGCGGACGGCAGCTCCACGCTCTCCAGCCCGTCCGGGACGGACGAGGTTCCGGCATAGCCGACCACCACGTCCATGGTGCCGTCGTCGTGCATCTCGTAGGTGGCGATGGGCGTGCTCAGGTCGCCGCATTCGCTGAGCCGGGCGGCCACCCGGTCGAACATCGGTCCGATCAGCGTGGACAGCTCGGCCGGTTCGACGGTCGCGGTGAGCGCGGCCAATCGGACCGCCGGCAGGGTCTTGATCACGTAGTCGGTGGGCATGTCGTTCTCCTTCTCGATCATGAGCAACCGGAACTCCACCGCCGCCAGGCGCTGCCTGGCCGCCTCGACGGCCGCGGCCTGCTCGGCCAACCGCAGCCGCAGCATGCCGCGCAATTGGTCGACGCCGACCGGCTCGGACATCAACTGCCCGACCTGCTCGAGAGTGAAGCCCAGCTCCTTCAGGGCGATGATGCGGTTCAGATCGCTGAGCTGGTCGGGGGAGTAGGAGCGATGCCCGCTCCACGGATCCACATCGCGCGGGGTCAGCAACCCGATCGCGTCGTAGTGCCGCAGCATGCGCACCGACACCTGCCCCAACCGGGCCAGTTCACCGATCTTCATGAGTCCTTTCTGCCACCTGACACCGTGTGAGGATCAAGCCTCGCACCATCGTGAGGTCCGCCCCGATGGACACCGGTAGCGGACGCCGGCGGCTTCATGGCTACCATTCCCCACAGGACCGTCCTCGGTCCCAGCCCCCCGATCTCTCAGAAAGTTCCACGTGACAACAGCAGGCAAGCACCGCCTCGTGATCGTCGAATCACCGGCGAAGGCGAACAAGATCGCCAGTTTCCTCGGCAAGGACTATGTCGTGGAGTCCAGCCGTGGGCACGTGTGCGACCTGCCCAAGCGGGGAGCCGAGGTGCCGGCGAAGTACAAGGGCCAGAAGTGGGCCAGCACCGGGGTGAACGTCGAGGACGACTTCAGCCCGCTGTACATCGTCTCGCCCGACAAGAAGGGCGTCATCCGCGAACTCAAGTCCAAGCTGGCCGGCGCCGACGAACTCCTGCTCGCCACCGATGAGGACCGCGAGGGCGAGGCCATCGCCTGGCACCTGCAGCGGCTGCTGAAGCCGACGGTGCCGGTGCGCCGGATGGTGTTCAACGAGATCACCCCCGAGGCGATCGCCGCCGCCGTGGCCAATCCGCGCGACCTCGACCTCGACCTGGTGGACGCCCAGGAGACCCGGCGGATCCTCGACCGGCTCTACGGCTACGACGTGTCGCCGGTGCTGTGGAAGAAGGTGAAGCCGAAGCTGTCGGCCGGCCGCGTCCAGTCGGTCGCCACCCGGCTGATCGTGGACCGGGAACGGGAGCGGCTGCGGTTCCGGTCGGCCAGCTACGCCGGCATCACGGCGGTGCTGAACGCCGGCGCCGAGGCCGAACCGCCCACCTTCAACGCCAGCCTGAGCGCGGTCAGCGACCTGCGGGTCGCCCAGGGCCGCGACTTCGACGCCCAGGGCGCATTGACCGGAAAGAACCTGCTGCACCTGAGCACCGAACAGGCCGACACCCTGGCCGAGGCCCTGCGGAGCGCCACCTTCGCGGTCGCCTCCGTCGAGGCGAAGCCGTACACCCGGCGTCCCTACGCCCCGTTCCGGACCACCACCCTGCAGCAGGACGCGGGACGCAAGCTCGGCTTCACCGCGGAACGCACCATGAGCGTGGCCCAGCGGCTGTACGAGGGCGGCTTCATCACCTATATGCGAACCGACTCGGTGACCCTGTCGGGCACCGCGATCGCGGCCGCCCGCGCGCAGGTGAAGCGGCTGTTCGGCGGCCAGTACCTACCGGAGAAGCCCCGGGTCTACACCTCGAAGGTGAAGAACGCCCAGGAGGCGCACGAGGCCATCCGTCCGGCCGGCGAGAGCTTCGCCACCCCGAACGAGACCAGGCTGGCCGGCGACGAGCTCCGGCTCTACGAGCTGATCTGGAAGCGCACCCTCGCCTCGCAGATGAAGGACGCCGTCGGCGAGACCGTCAGCGTCCGGATCGGGGCCACCCTGCCGGAACGGCTGCAGGTCACCGACGGCACCACCGGCGAGGTCACCGAGACCGGCCGCTGCACGTTCAACGCCTCCGGCCGCACGATCACCTTCCCCGGCTTCCTGAAGGCGTACGTGGTCGGGGTGGACGACGACCAGACCGCCGACGACGCCCAGGCCCGGCTGCCGCAGCTGAGCGCCGGCGCGCCGCTGACCGCCGACGAGGTCACCGCGACCGCGCACGACACCCGGCCCCCCGCCCGCTACACCGAGCCGTCCCTGGTGGCGAAGCTGGAGGAGCTGGAGATCGGCCGGCCGTCGACCTACGCCACCATCATCCGCACCATCATCAGCCGCGACTACGTGTTCAAGAAGGGGTCGGCGCTGGTGCCCAGCTGGCTGGCGTTCGCCGTCGTCCGGCTGTTGGAGGAGCACTTCCCGAAGCTGGTCGACTACACGTTCACCGCGGCGCTCGAGGACACCCTGGACGACATCGCCGGTGGCCAGGCGGCGCGGCTGCAGGTGCTCAGCGACTTCTACTTCGGACCGGACGGCTCGAAGCAGGAGGGCCTGCAGTCCCTGGTCAGCGACATCGGCGGCATCGACGCCCGCGAGATCTCGACGTTCCCGCTGGGGGACTCCGGGATCGCGGTGCGGGTGGGCCGCTACGGTGCTTACGTCGAGGACGCCGAGGAGCGCCGGGCGAACATCCCCGAGGACCTGCCGCCGGACGAGCTGACCGTCGAGACGGCCAAGGAGTTGCTGTCGCAGCCGGTCGGCGAGGAGCGGGAGCTGGGCGCCGACCCGGCCACCGGACGCCAGCTGGTCGCCAAGAACGGACGCTTCGGTCCCTATGTGAGCGAGGTGCTGCCCGAGGGCTCACCCAAGTCGGCCAAGCCGCGCACCGCCTCGCTGTTCGCGTCGATGGACCTGCACACGGTGACGCTGGACGAGGCCCTGATGCTGCTCAGCCTGCCCCGGGTGGTCGGCACGGCCGCCGACGGCACCGAGATCACCGCGCAGAACGGCCGGTTCGGCCCCTACCTGCAGAAGGGCACCGACCGTCGTTCGCTGACCGGCGAGGAGCAGCTCTTCGAGATCACCCTGGCCGAGGCCGAGGAGATCTACGCCCAGCCCAAGACCCGCGGCGGGCGGGTCGCGGCGCCGCCGCTGCGCGAGCTGGGTGCCGACCCGGCGACCGGCAAGCCGATGGTGATCAAGTCGGGTCGGTTCGGGCCCTACATCACCGACGGCGAATACAACGTGACCGTGCCGCGGTCGGAGACCGTCGAGGCGATCACCGCCGAGCGGGCCGCCGATCTGCTGGCCGAGAAGCGCGCGAAGGGGCCGGCGCCCAAGCGGACGACCCGGCGCAGCAGCGGCACCACCACCCGGCGCAGCACCGCGACCAAGCGGCGCTGATGACCGGCCTGTTCGTCGTCTTCGAGGGCGGCGACGGGGTGGGCAAGTCCACCCAGACCCGACGGCTGGCGGACTGGGCCGAGAACCGCGGGATGGTCGTCCGGCAAACCTTCGAGCCGGGCGACACCGAGGCCGGGCGGAGGATCCGCCGGATCGTGCTGGATCCGGCCACCGGTGACCTGGACGCCCGCGCGGAGGCCCTGCTGTACGCCGCCGACAAGGCGCATCACGTGCACGAGGTGATCCGTCCGGCGCTGGCCCGCGGCGAACTGGTGATCTGTGACCGGTACGTCGACTCGATGCTGGCCTACCAGGGCGCGGGACGCACCCTCGAGCCGGCCGAGGTCGCGGCGCTGGCCGATTGGGCGACCGGCGGGCTGCGTCCCGACCTGACCGTGCTGCTCGACCTGGACCCGGAGCAGGCCATGACCGGGATCGCCGAACCGGACCGGGTCGAGGGCGCCGGGGCCGACTTCCACCGCCGCGCGCGGGAGCTGTTCCTGCTGCTCGCCCGGCAGGACCCCGACCGCTACCTGGTGCTGCCCGCCCGGCAGGGCCGGGAGTGGATCGCCGAGCGGGTGCAGCAGCGGGTGGGTGAGCTGTTGTCACACCGGCAGGGCACAATCGGCGCATGACGGTGTGGGCGGACCTGGTCGGCCAGGAGCGGGTGGTCGGGGTGCTGCGGCGCGCGGTCGCCGGCGAGGCGCACGCCATGACCCACGCCTGGCTGATCACCGGGCCGCCCGGCTCGGGACGGTCGAACGCCGCCCGTGCGTTCGCGGCCGGGCTGCAGTGCGAACGGGGCGGCTGCGGCGACTGCACCGCCTGCCGTACCTCCTTGTCGGGGGCTCATCCCGACGTCACGCTGGTGCGCACCGAGCAGCTGTCGATCGGCGTCGACGAGGTGCGCGAGCTGGTCCGCCGGGCCGCGATGTCGCCGACCCTGGGCCGCTACCAGGTGATCGTCGTTGAGGACGCCGACCGGGTCACCGAACGCGGCGCCGACGCCCTGCTGAAGAGCATCGAGGAGCCGGCGGCCCGCACCGTCTGGCTGCTGTGCGCACCCACGCCCGACGACGTGGTGGTCACCATCCGGTCGCGTTGCCGGCGGGTGGAGCTGCGCACCCCGAACAACACCGCGGTCGCCGAGCTGCTGGTGCGCCGCGACCAGGTGCCGGCCGAGCTGGCCGCCTACGCCGCCCGGGTGGCTCAGGGACACATCGGACGGGCCCGGATGCTGGCCCGCAACGAGGCCGCCCGGATCCGCCGGGCCGAGCTGTTGCAGCTGCCCGCGCGGCTGGTCAGCCTGCCCGACTGCCTGACCGCCGCGGCCAACCTGGTCGAGGCGGCCGGCGAGGAGGCCCAGGCCACCACCACCGAACTGGACGCCCGGGAGCGCGCCGAACTCTCCGAGGCGCTCGGCGTGGGCACCCGGGGGGCCCGGCCGCGGAACGCGCAGGCCGCGCTGCGCGACCTGGAGGACCAGCAGAAGGCGCGGGCGAAACGGTTGCAGCGCGACGCCCTCGACCGGGTGCTCACCGAACTCACCGCCTACTACCGCGACGTGTTGGTGGTGCAGACCCGGGCCGGCGGCGAGCTGGTGAACGCCGAACTGCGGCCCGAGATCGAGGAGTTCGCCCGCCGGGACGCCCCGGAGCGGACGCTGCGCCGGATCGACGCGATCCTGGAATGCCGCACCGCGCTGGAGGGCAATGTGGCGCCGCTGCTGGCCATGGAGTCGCTGATGATCGCGGTGGCCGTCCGGGTCTGAATCCGGCCGCGGCGAGTGTCGCTCGAACGGTGGGGGGCGGCCGCGAGGCACGATGGTTTCCTCGCTTCGAGGAGGACCATGACCCACACGGTTAGCGACGAACGCACGTCGACCCGAGTCCCGCGGCTGCCCGAGCCGCCCGGCTTCGAGTCGGCCCACACCCCCACCCTTGTGCAGCCCGCCATCGACGAGTCGATCTTCCGTCCCGCCGAGCCCGCGCCGGCCGAACCGGCCACGTCCGAGACGGCGGTGCTGCCCCAACCGTCGGCCGAGGAGCAGAAGCTGATCGCCGAGCGGGCCGCGCGCCGCGAGGCCCGCGAGCAGGCGCTGGCCGCGCCCGACGTCCGGACCGTTGTGGCACCGGAACCGATCGTGGTCACCCGGCGCACCACCGACCGGTTCGTCGGCGGCCTGGGACTGTTCCTGCTGCGGCTGGTGATCGCCGCCATCATGGCCGTCCGCGGCCTCGAGATCGTCACCAACCTGCCGGCCGCGGAGGCCATGTTCGCGACCACGATCATCCCCGAGCCGGGGATCATGGCGATGGTCACCGGGTTCGCCGCGCTGGCGATCGCGGTCGCGCTGGTGTTCGGGCTGCTCACCCGGCTGGCCGGGCTGGGCGTCGCCCTGATCGCCGGCGGCGCGCTGGCCTTCGTCCAGTGGGGCGAATGGAGCCCGTTCGTCCCCGGACGGTCGGGTTTCGTCGGCGACTTCGAACTGTTGCTGGCTGCCACCGGCCTGCTGCTGCTGTGCGTGGGCGCGGGCGGCTTCAGCCTCGACCGCAGCTTCCGCAAGAGCCGCGAGCGCGACTGAGGCCGGGGCGCGCCGGACGGGTTGGCCGCGGCGCTAGATTGGCGGCGTGGTGCGCCTGGGAGTTCGCTTGCTGGCCGCGGTGGCGGCCCTGGTCACGCTGAGCGCGTGCACTCCCGGGCCGGTGCCCGACCAGACCACGGCCCAGCCGCCCGCCGGTGAACTGATCCGGGTTTCGGAATCCCCCGGCTTCGAGGTCGACCGGCTCCGGCTGCCGGCGTCCAACGCCGAGCCCGACGGTTTCGCCGACGCGCCCTCCGGCGAGGGCCTGACCGGCTACCTCGACCAGCGGGTCGACTGGCGGGCCTGCAGCACCTTCGAATGCACCCGCGTGCTGGTGCCGCTCGACTACGCCAACCCGTCCGAACAGGCCATCACGCTTGCGCTGGCCCGCCGGAAGGCGACCAAGACGCCGGTGCTGGGCACGCTGTTCATCAACCCGGGCGGCCCGGGCGGAT
>JAGPGQ010000344.1 GCA_018055925.1 Micropruina sp. | reverse complement strand
ACGTTGGCGCTCGAGCGGGACGCCTGGGTGCTCGTCCAGGTGTTGTTCCCGCATCTGATCGACCCGTGGGTGGACACCCAGGCCGCCATGCTGGACGACCCCGGCTACCGGGACGTGTACCTGCAGACCGACCTGGCCTACGACTGGGAGCCGGACGATCCGCGCATCGAAGAGGTCGCGCAGCGGACGATGGACTGGGTGCTGGCGTACGTCCCGCCGCCCGATCCGGTGGGTTGGGACGCCGACGCCACCGCCCAACGGCTGGTCCGGGACTACCGCAGGGACTCCTCGCCCGGCTGGCGACGGCTGATGGAACGCGTCGAGGAGCTCGCCGAAGAGGCGGACTACGGGCCGAAAGCGCCCGATCCGTCCTGACCAGTGGGACGCTCCCCGGCCCGGCGCCTCGCCTGACGCGGGGGTGCTTCGGCCATCGGTCATAGTGGAGGGACCACAAGGATGAGCGAGGTACCCCCATGGATTTTCCACTCGCGAAGCCCGAAACGCTTCTCGATGCGCACGACGTGGCGCGGCTGGTCGCCTACCTGCACCAGGAGGATCGGGAGCGTCCCGTGGCCGTTCTGACCGTGTCCCCGGGCGCTGCCGCACCGCACGTCGATGCCACCGACATCGTCCGGGTCGGGGGCGGCGCGATCGATGTGGTCACGGTCCCAGATCAGCTCACCTGGGTCCTCTCCGAGGCGATGGGTGGACGCGCGTACGCGCCGTTCCTGGGCGCCTGCCGGGTGTATCCGCCGGGCAACGCCTGGCAGACCGACCCGTTCGGCGTGCCCCTGCGGATGGCCCGCAACGCCACCGAGATCGCCCAACTGCCGACCCGGTTGCTGGACGACGTCCGCACCGCACTCGCGCACCCGGTGCCGCACTCCCCCGCGCAGCCGGCGGCCCGGCCGACACCGGCGCTGCTGGCCGCCAGGCGCGGCCCGGCGACGGCCCCGAGCCCCACGCCACGACCGAGTCCGGCGCTGCTGGCCGCGCACCCGCATCCCCCGGCGAGCCCGCCCGGCCCGGTGACCGAGACCGCGCGCATACCGAACGGCCACGGACCGGCCACGCCGCCGCAACCCACGCCACCGAACGGAACCGGCGCGGCGCGTCCCGTCCCCCACCCACCGAAACCGGCGCAGTCGTCCACGACGCCGGCCAAACCGGAGGCACCGGCGCGTCCGGTGCCGCGGCCCCCGAACGGGACGGCCGCCCGGCCCGTCCCCGGGCCGCCGCGGAGTGCACGGTCGTCCGCGACCCCGCCCAAACCGGGCGTCGAGGCCCGTCCACCGGCCGGGCAGCCCATCGCCGGATCACCGCCGTCACCGGTCCGCCAGGCGAGCCCGGCCGGCGTGAAACCGGTCCGGGTGCCGCCCGAGATCCTCACCGCCGCGGATGCCGCCGCGCTGGCCGACCAGCTGCACAGCGCGCGCCGCCGGCTGCCGGCCGTGGTGGTCACCCGGGCCTCCGGCAGCCCGGCCGCCTTCGCGAACGTGGACCAGTTGCGCGAAGACCTGGCCGGCCTGGCCGACGTGTTCGAGATCGCCACCCTCGAGGCCAGTTGGGCGTTCAGCGACGCCGTTCCCGACATGTGCCAGGTGTACGGCGGCGCCAGCCGGGTGTACCCGCTCGGCACCGAGTGGGAGAAGGATCCCTACCTGTCGCCGCTGCGGTTCGCCTACAGCCGAGCCGACCGCGACCCGGTGACCCGCCGGCTGATCGCGGACGCGATGGGGATGGCGACGGCCGGTTCGCTGACGGTGGGCGACACCACGTCCACGGCGACCACCACCGTCCAGGTCGAGGGTGAGGTGGAGGGCATCGTCGGCGAGCGCGCCCTGGTGAAGCTGCCCGGCCAGTTCCCCGGCATGGTCTGGCCCGAACTGATCGCTCCCGGTATCCCCGCGGAACGGCTGTTCGCGAAGCGGATGCGGATCGTCGGCACGCTCGACACGGCCAGCCGGCGGATCGACGTCCGTGGCCTGCGCCAGGCGCCCGACGAGGCGGTCAGCGGCTACCGTCCGGACGACACGATCCTGGTCCGGGTGAAGTCCGTGTCGGCCAAGAAGTGCACCGTGGAGCCGTTTCCGGGCCTGCCCTGCGTGATCCCGGCCGCCAACGTGGGCGGCGGCGACGCCGACCTGCGGGAGCTCATGACCGAGGGGGACGTGCTGGCCGCCTGGTTCGGCGGACGCGACGAGACCACTGGCGAATGGCTGCTGTCGCCGGACGACGCCGACGAGCCGGAGCGCGCGGTGCCGGCGCCGAGCGTCCTGACCGGTGGACCGCCGTGGCTGGTGCCGAACCCGCCGCGGCAGCAGGAACCCGTCCCGGACGACGAGCACGACGCGCATCCCGCCGAGCAGGTGACGGACGAACCCACCGCCGAACTGGTGGACGCGTTGCGGCGCGAGAAGGAACAGCTGATCAAGTCGCTCACCCAGCGCGACGCCGAGTCCAAGCAGCTGCGGGCCGAGTTGAAGGACGCCAAGGTCAAGCTGCGCGAGGCCATGCGGCGCAAGGGTCACGGTTCCGGTCATCTCGTCGACGACACCGCGCTGTTCGACAACGACAAGGACCAGTTCGACTTCGAGATCCGACTGGCCTGGGCGCGGACCGTCCAGGCCTCCGAGAAGGCGTCGCTGCCGCTGCGCGCGTGGACCTACGGTCCGCACTTCTTCGACACCCTGCACGCCGTGCAGGGCATCCGGCGCAGCAAGGTCGTCGAGGTCGTCGTGCAGGTGCTCACCGGTCTGGACGCCGGGCTCGCCTCACGCGAACGGCACCAGCTGCGCACCGGGCTGGGCGGGGACGATCCGCCGGTGGTGCGCAACGGCGGCGAGACCTGTTGGCGGGTGAGCCTGCAGGTGAAGACCCCGTCCGCCCGGCGGCTGCACTACTGGGTGTGCGCGGACGGCTCCATCGAGCTGAGCAGCGTCCGGCTGCACGACGACTACCGGCCCTGAGGCACCGGCCTGCTGGTCGAGCCTGTGGTCCCTGCGTGACTACCGGTCCATCGATTGCATCTGCGGCGCGCCGCCGCCGGCGGGGGCGTCGTCCACGCTCCGGTGCAGGAACTCCTCGATGCCGTCGGTGACGCCGCAGCAGCGCAGCGAATCGAAGCGGTCGAGGGTGTGATGCGCGCCCGGCAGTTCGACGTAGGCGACCGGGGCGGCCGAGACCGGACGCAGCAACTCCACCAGTTCGCGGGCGGCCGCCGGCGCCACCATCGGGTCGCGGT
>JAGPGQ010000343.1 GCA_018055925.1 Micropruina sp. | reverse complement strand
CCCCATCATGAAGTCGAACGACGTCACGTCCAACTCGTACTGCGGCGCCTCACCCCGGGCATCCACCAACAACCGCGGCAGATTCACCCCCGCATTGTTCACCAACGTGGTCACCCCGCCCAGATCGACACACACCCGCGCCACCGCAGCCTCCACCGCCACCGGATCGGTGATATCCACCCGATACAACCGGGCACCGGTCTCAGCATCCACCCCATCGGCGACGGTCAGATCGAAACACGCCACGTCCGCACCCGCACCACAAAGACCAGCCACCACATGACGACCGATCCCCGACGCACCACCGGTCACGATCACCTGCTTACCCTCAAGCCCAAGCCATGAATCCGACATGTATGCCCTTTCTCGTCCGGTTGATTGTGTGTACTGATCAGTTACGCGTGGAAGCACTGCGCCGTCCGATGCTGCCGGCCGACCGTCGCCTCAGGCAGTTCACGATAGGCCCGAGGGGGCGGCTGGCCAATCGGTGCGGGACCGGGGATGGGACTGATCACCGACGTGCGAGGTATCGCTCGCATCGGCCCTTGGAGCCGAGCAACCCGGTGCTGGCGAGGGTCGCCGCCGCCGTGGCGGGCGGCGGCGACCCTGCATCGCGAAGCCTCCTACTTGCCGGAACGCTGCACCTTGGCCATCCGGTGCTGCAGATCGACGGTGGCCGGGTGGAGTTCGCGGAACGCCTGGTAGAACGGCTGGTAGATCTCCCGCGCCCCGGGCGTGGGTTCGATCGTTCCGCTGTGCTCCGTCCAGTCGGTGTCCTCGCTGACCAAGCCGGTGCCGACGCCGGCGAACATGGCGTCGCCGTAGCAGGCGCCGACCGACTGCTCGGTGAGCTGCTGGGTCATGCCGGTGACGTCCGAGACGATCTGCGGCCACAGTCCACCCGTCGTGCCGCCACCGGTGGCGAACGACATCTCGGTCTTGACCCCGGCGGCGCGCATCCCCTCCAGGATGTGCTCGACGCCGAACGCGGTCGCCTCGAGGAGCGCCCGGTACAGGTGCCCGCGGCCGTGGTTCAGGGTCAGCCCGAGCATGACGCCGCGGGCGTCCGGGTCGAGCAGCGGCGAGCGCTCGCCGGCGAAGTACGGCAGCGCGATCAGGCCGTTCGAACCCGGCGGAACCTCCTTCGCGGCCGCGCTGAGCTCACCGAAGTGGAACCCGCCACCGAGCAGATCACGCAGCCACTTGGTCAGCGACCCGCTGGTGGCCATGCCGGCCACCTGGTTGAAGGTGTTCGGGAACAGGTGCGTGTTCACCCACAGCGGCCGGCCCGGGATGAACCGGTCGGTCACCGTGATGATCGTCATGGTCGACCCGTAGATCAGGACGGAGTCCCCGGGCTTGCGGACGCCGACGCTCATCGCGTCCGAGAACGCGTCGATCGTGCCCGGGACGACCGGGGTGCCCACCGGCAGGCCGGTGATCTGCGCGGCCGCCGGGGTCACGGTGCCGACCACCTGCGACGGCCATACCAGTTCGGGCATCTTCAGCCCGGGGGCCAGGTCCTCGCACCACTCCTCGATCCAGGTGCCCGTCCCGGGGTTGTACAGCGGCTCCGAGTAGGACGCCGACACGTGGTCGAGCACGTAGGCGCCGGTGAGCTTGTAGGTCAGGTAGCTGCTCGCCATGAACCAGTACTTCGTGCGTGCCCAGAGTTCGGGCTCGTTGCGGCGCATCCACAGCATGCGACCGCCCACCGACTGGGCGTTCATCGGGTTGCCGCACTTCTCGATGATCGCGTCCTCGCCGTACCGCTCCGTGATCTCGGCAACCTCCGCCGACGAGCGCGTGTCGATGCCATACAGGATGGTCGGACGCAGCGGCTGCCCCGAGCCGTCCGCCGGCACGATGCACGGGCCGATACCCGACACACCGACACCCGCGATCACGCCATCCGCGGCCTTCGGCAACAACTCGGCAACAATGGCGCGGAAGTCATGCCAGAACACCGCCTCGGCATCCAGTTCTGCCCAACCCGGATGTGGCAGCGACACCATGTGCGCCTGCTCGGCGATGGCGATCACCTTGCCGTCGAGCGTGGTGAGCGCGCCCTTGCTGCTGCCGGTGCCGATGTCGACCCCCAACAGGTATTGCTGCTTTGTCATCCTTGACTCCTTGCTCTTGCTCTGTGCCGATCAATGCGTACAGCTCGCCGATCGACAGTGCCGGCGATGGACGACATCCGTGTCGCCCCGCCGAGTGCCACACTTGCACGTCGTCCCAGGATCACGGTTTGTTCAGGTTTCCGTCAACCGCGTGATTCCATTTTGACTACCGGTTTCGGTTCGGCTTGCGGGACTAGTGGGATGCGGTTGCGATCCGCTGGGGTTTCGCGGCGACCCCGGATCGACGGAATCGGACGCGGACGCCGGGCCCGCGATGCCGCGTGGACGGGAGATCCCGGCGTCCGCCGGGATGACGGATGGACACGCCGCGCAACAACCCGTCACTCCGGGCCCGTCCCGGGATCTTCGCGCCCAGTCGTGGATCCCTCGTGGTGCGCGTGCAAGATCCCGGCGTCCGCCCGGATGACGGTGGACACGCCGGCCAACAACCCGTCAGCCCGGGCCCAGCCCCCGGATCTTCGCGCCCAGTCGTGGATCCCTCGTGGTGCGCGTGCAAGATCCCGGCGTCCGCCCGGATGACGGTGGACACGCCGGCCAACAACCCGTCAGCCCGGGCCCAGCCCCCGGATCTTCACGCCCAATCGTGGATCCCGGTGGTGCGCGTGCGAGATCCCGGCGCCCGCCGGGATGACGGTGGACGCCGGGATCCAGTGATTCGGCCCTCGGCCTACTTCCGCTTGCCGCGGACCAGGCCGGCGGTCGTGTCGGGGACCTCGAATTGGAGGCTGCGGTCGGTGCGCTCGTAGCCCGTCGACGGCGGCCGCTTCGGCAGCTTCAGCGTCGGCATCTCGACCTTCTTGTACGGCACCGACGACAACAGATGCGCGATCATGTTGAGCCGGGCCCGCTTCTTGTCCTCCGACTCCACCACATTCCAGCGCGCCTCCGGGATGTCGGTATGCACGAACATCTCGTCCTTGGCCCGCGAGTACGCCTCCCACCGGGTCAACGACTCCAGATCCGTCGGCGAGAGCTTCCAGCGCCGCATCGGGTCGGTCAACCGCGACTTGAACCGCTTCATCTGCATCTTGTCCGACACCGAGAACCAGTACTTGCGCAGCATGATGCCGTCCTCCATCAGCATCCGCTCGAAGATCGGACACTGCCGCA
>JAGPGQ010000342.1 GCA_018055925.1 Micropruina sp. | reverse complement strand
GGTGATGGACGACGAGTTCCCGCTGAGCATGTTCTACGAGGCGTTCGAGAAGAAGATGCGCGACGTCATCGCCTCCACCTCGGGCATCACCGGGACGGACGCCTGATGCGGGTCGTCATCGCCGGCTCCGGCAGCCCGGCCGGGGACGCCACGGCGTCCGCGTTGCGGGAGCGCGGCCATGAGGTGATCGAGATCGGACCCGACGAGTGCGACCTGCGCGACTTCGCCGCCGTGCAGGCGTTGGCCGACCGGCTCGGCGCGGTGGACGGCGTGATCCACCTGGTGGGCGGCTGGCGCGGCGGCGGCGGGCTGGCGGGCCAGAGCGACGCGGACTGGGACTGGCTGCAGACCATGATCGTCGGCACCCTGCGCAACACCACCCGGGCGTTCCTGCCCGCCGTGGCGGCCTCGCCGGCCGGGCGGTTCGCGATCGTCTCCCAGACCGGGGTGGCCAAACCGACCGCCGGCAACGCCAACTACCTGGCCGCCAAGGCCGCCGCCGAGACCTGGCTGCTGGCCGTCGGCGACGCGCTGAAGGACACCCCGGCGTCGGTGCACATCGAGCGGGTGATGGCGCTGTACTCCGACCGCGACGTGGCAGCATCCCCCGACAAGGACTTCGGCCGCCACACCCACGTCGCCGAACTCGGGCGCCGGCTGGCCGCGTTGTTCGGCTGACGATCGGCCGGCACCGGGTTCTCGAACCGATTCCTGGTGGATACCAGCGGGAGGCTCATCCTCGACCCGGCCTCGAACCGATTGGTGGTTGATATGGAGCCGGGGCGGCCGCCCCATTTCAACCGGAAAGTGGTTCCACCCCGGACCTGGGTTCATCACCGTCGCCATAACCACCACGAATCGGCTCGAAGCGCTCTGAGCCGACCGTCGCGTCGACAAAGCCCGGCAAACCTGGGGAGGATGACCACGTGCAGCTTCACGACACGCAGCGACGCGGGTTCGCCAGCGACAACTACTCCGGCGTCCATCCCGAGGTGCTGGCCGCGATCATCGCCGCGAACGAGGGGCACCAGTCGTCCTACGGCAACGACGCCTACACCGCCCGGCTGCAGGAGGTCGTCCGCGGACACTTCGGCGAACACGCCGAGGCGTTCCCGGTGTTCAACGGGACCGGCGCCAACGTCACCGCGCTGCTGTCGGCGCTGCCGCGCTGGGGGGCGGTGGTGTGCGCCAAGACCGCACACATCAACGTCGACGAGGGCGGCGCGCCCGAGAAGGTCGCCGGGCTGAAGCTCTACCCCGTCCCCACCTCGGACGGGAAGCTCACCCCCGAGCTGCTGGAGGTCGAGGCGTGGGGGTTCGGCGACGAGCACCGGGCGCAGCCTCTGGCGGTGTCGATCACCCAGTCCACCGAGCTCGGCACCCTGTACACCCCGGACGAGATCGCCACCCTGGCCGCCCACGCGCACGCGCACGGCATGGTCGTGCACGTCGACGGCGCCCGGTTGTCGAACGCGGCCGCGGCCCTGGGCGTACCGTTCCGGGCGTTCACCACCGACGCGGGCATCGACGTGCTCAGCCTGGGCGGCACCAAGAACGGGGCGCTGGGCGCCGAGGCGATCGTGGTGCTGAACCCCGACGCCTGCCGCGGGATCACCTTCCTGCGCAAGACCAACATGCAGCTGGCCAGCAAGATGCGGTTCGTGTCGGCCCAGCTGCTGGCCCTGTTCGACGGCGACCTGTGGCTGCGCAACGCGAGCCACGCCAACGCCATGGCCACCCGGCTGCGCGCCGCGGTCGGCGGCATCCCGGGCGTCGCGTTCTCCCAGCCCACCCAGGCCAACGGCGTGTTCGTCCGGCTGCCCGCGGGCGTCGCGGACGCCGTCCGCTCCGAGTTCTTCTTCTACGACTGGGACGCCTCGGTGCGCGAGGTGCGCTGGATGTGTTCCTTCGACACCACCGAGGACGACGTGGACGCCTTCGCCGCCCTGATCCGGACGGCCTGCGGCGCCTAACGCCCGCGGTCCGAATGGGGACGGTTCCTGTTTCGGTTCAGGGGACGGTTCCTTTTCGGTTCAAGGAACCGTCCCCTGAACCGGAAAGGAACCGTCCCCGTTACCGTTCAGGGTGGTCCTGGGACCGTCAGCCGACCTCGCGGGCCAGGTCGTCCACCCGCTCGGCACCGGGCAGGCCGAGCAGGCCGGCGACCGGGATGAACAGCTTCGAGTGCCGCACGCCCGAGCCGATGCAGACCCAGTCGCGGTCGGCCACCGCGCCGTCCACCCAGACCGGCCAGCCGTCGGGCAGCCCGATCGGGTTGATCCCGCCGTACTCCATGCCGGTCGCCTCGACCGCGAAATCCATCGGCGCGAAGGACGCCTTGCGTGCGTTCAGCCGGCGGCGCACCACGTTGTTCACGTCCACCCGGCGATGGGCCAGGGTCATGCAGCAGGCGTGCGAGTCGACGCCGGCCCGGGTGCCGCGCACGATCACGGCGTTCGCCGAGGCCTCCATCGGCACGCCGTACTGGGCGCACAGGTTCTCGGTGTCGGCGTAGGCCGGGTCGATCGCCGCCACCAATGCCTCGGGGATCGCGCCGATCGCGGCAAGCACGGGTTCCGCCAGCAGATCCGGCCGGCTGGTGGCGGGGACGGCGTCCAGGGTGCCGAAGACGTCAGACATGGCGTCCATCCTGCACCAGGCCGGCCGGCAGCCCGTCCAGCGATTCCACGTTCTTCTCCCGCTGGTACGCCAGTAGGCCGTCGTCGCCCTTCTTGGCCGCCCACGCGTCCAGCACGTCGCGCTGCCCCTCATAGCCGTACAGCGGCACCCCGAACCCGCACGAGGTGAGCACCAGGTCGACGTCCAGGACGAACACCTGCCGCGAGCCACGCTGCGGCGGGAAGAGCCCGACCAGGTCGTCCCAGCCGTCCTCGCCGGGCTGCACCATCGTCGGCGTGCCGAACAGCCGGACGATCCACGGGTTGCCCTCGAACGCGCAGAACATCAGGGTCATCCGCGGCAGGTCCAGGACATGGGCCGCGGTCTCGTTGCCCGACCCCGTGAGGTTGAGCCAGGCCACCCGGTCGGGGCCGAGGATGCGCAGGGTGTCCAGCCCCTTGGGCGACACGTTGACCCGTCCGGTGCGGGCCGCCGTTCCCACGAAGAACATCTGCTGCGCCTCGATGAACCGCCGGATGCGGTCGGTGATCTGCGGATAGCGCTGAGCCATGATCCATTCTGTGCCGGGTTACCGATAACGTCGGAGCATCCCAGAGCCCGGAGGTGCAGTGCCCGAGAC
>JAGPGQ010000108.1 GCA_018055925.1 Micropruina sp. | reverse complement strand
GTCCGCCTCACCCGCACCGAGCGGGTCGTGCTGATCGGGCTGTGCGACGGGCAGACCGCGGCCGAGATCGGCGCGCGGCACCACCTGTCCCGGTCGATGATCTACAAGCACATCGACAGTCTGTGTACCAAGCTCGGGGCCAACAACCGGGTCACGCTGGCGGTGCGCGCCGTCGAACTGGGGCTGTACTGAGCCTGAGCCCCGTCGGGGCTCGCACGCGCGGATCCGGCGGATCCGGGAGCCCGCACGGAGGGTCACGACGCTCCCGCCACGGCGTGGCCGCGTCCAGCTTCGGACCGAACCTGGGCACCAAAGGTAGTACCAATAACCCGGTTTTACCGGCTCGATTCCGTCGGTCGCGGAACCGCTGTGTAGGTTCACCGCCATGTTCTGCACCTCGTGGCCCGTGACCGATCGTCGCGTTGCCGGTTCGCGAATGCCGAGCTGCGCCGTGTGCGGCGCCGCTATGTGTTGCGCCTGAGTCGGCGCCTCCCCGGTGCCGCGTCAGCCACCGTCCCCCGTCCACGAGGAGTTCACATGAGCACACCTGCGCCCGCCCGGGTCCGGCCCCCCAGGGTCGGCCGGAGCAACGGCCAGTGGCTGGTCGACGGCACCGCGCCACTGAACGCCAACGAGGAGTTCAAGGCCGAGGACAACCCGCTCAACGTGCGCGAGCGGATCGAGACCGTGTACGCCCGGGACGGCTTCGACTCGATCCCCAACGACGACCTGCACGGCCGGTTCCGCTGGATGGGCCTGTACACGCAGCGCCGGCAGGACATCTCCGGCAGCCGGACGGCCTCGCTCGGCCCCGATGAGCTCTCCGACCGCTACTTCATGATGCGCGTCCGGATCGACGGCGGCGCGGTCACCACCGACCAGCTCCGGGTGATCGCCGGCATCTCCACCGAGTTCGCCCGGGACACCGCCGACATCTCCGACCGGCAGAACGTCCAGCTGCACTGGATCCGGATCGAGGACGTGCCCGAGATCTGGCGCCGGCTCGAGTCGGTCGGGCTGCAGACCACCGAGGCCTGCGGCGACTGCCCGCGGGTGATCCTGGGGTCTCCGGTGGCCGGCATCGCCGCCGACGAGATCATCGACCCGACCCCGGTGATCGCCCAGATCGTCGAGACCTACATCGGCGATCCCGAGCTGTCGAACCTGCCGCGCAAGTTCAAGTCGGCGGTCACCGGACACCCGAGCCTCGATGTGGTGCACGAGATCAACGACATCTCACTGGTCGGCGTGGTGCATCCCGAACTCGGCCCCGGCTACGACCTGTGGGTCGGCGGCGGGCTGAGCGTGGCGCCCCGGCTGGCCGAGCGGCTCGGCGTCTTCGTCTCCGAGGAGCGCGCCGCCGAGGTCTGGTACGGCGTGGTGCAGATCTTCCGGGACTACGGCTACCGGCGGCTGCGCAACAAGGCCCGGCTGAAGTTCCTGCTGGCCGAGTGGGGTCCCGAGAAGTTCCGCCAGGTGCTCCAGGACGAGTACCTCGGCTACGAGCTGCCGGACGGCCCGGCGCCCGCGACGCCCACCTCGGCCGGGGACCACGTCGGCGTGCACGCCCAGAAGGACGGCCGGCACTACGTCGGCGTCGCCCCCACCGTCGGACGCTCCTCGGGCACCCTGCTGACCCGGGTCGCCGAGCTGGCCGAGTCGGTCGGGTCGCGGCGGGTGCGGTTCACCCCGCACCAGAAGCTGCTGGTGCTGGACGTGCCGGGCGACGAGGTCACCGGCCTGGTGGACGGACTGCGCGAGATCGGCCTGTACGCCGACCCAAGCCCGTTCCGCCGGCACACCATGGCCTGCACCGGCATCGAGTTCTGCAAGCTGGCGTTCGTCGACACCAAGGACACCGCGACCGCGACGATCGCGGAGCTCGAGACCCGGCTGAGCGACGTGAAGCTGGAGCTGCCGATCACGCTCAACCTGAACGGCTGCCCGAACTCCTGCGCCCGGATCCAGACCGCCGACATCGGGCTCAAGGGGCAGATCCTCACCGGCGCGGACGGCGAACCCGAGTTCGGCTTCCAGGTGCATCTGGGCGGCGGGCTGGCCTCGTCCGACCGCGCGGAGCCCGGCCTGGGCCGGACCGTCCGCGGGTTGAAGGTGAGCGCCGACGAGCTTCCCGGCTACGTGGAGCGGGTGGTCCGCCGGTTCGCCGACGACCACGAGGACGGCGAGACGTTCTCGGCCTGGGCCAAGCGCAGCGACGAGGAGGCCCTGCGATGACCGCCCAGGTCGCGCACCTGCGCCGCAGCCCGGCGGAGCTCAAGGCGCTGGTGGCCGAGGCCCAGCGGCGCTCGTCCGCCTGGGACGCCGACGATGTGGCCGCCTGGACCGCGGAGCACTTCGGGGGACGCGTGGCCGTGGCCTGCTCGATGGCCGGCGACACCGTGGTGCCGCACCTGGTGGCGCAACATCTGCCCGGCGTCCATGTGCTCTTCCTCGAGACCGGCTACCACTTCGCCGAGACCGTCCAGACCCGCGACGCCCTGGCCGCGGCGGCGCCGGTGCGGATCGTGGACGTGCTGCCGAAGCTGACCGTGGTCGAGCAGGACGCCGAATACGGCCCCCGGCTGCACGACCGGGACGCCGCCCGCTGCTGCCACATGCGCAAGGTGGAGCCGATCAACGCCGCCCTGGCCGGCTACGAGGCCTGGGTGACCGGCGTGCGGCGGGAGGACAACGCGCTGCGCGCCCACACGCCGCTGGTCGAGTGGGACGACGCCCACCAAATGGTGAAGATCAACCCGATCGCCGCCTGGACCGCCGACGAGCTTCAGGCCTACGCCCGCGACCATGCGGTGCCGGTGAACCCGCTGCTGGAGCGCGGTTACCCGTCCATCGGCTGCGAGCCGTGCACCCGGATGGTGGCGCCCGGCGAGGATCCCCGCTCGGGCCGCTGGGCCGGGCTCGCCAAGACCGAATGCGGCCTGCACGTGCAGCCGTCCGAGACCGCCGAAATCGTGGAGGCCCCGTACATGACTGCCCTGCAGGACCTGCAGCTGACCCCGCTGGCCGAACCCGTCGAGACCGCCTCGCCGCTCGGGCCCATCGACAGCGGGGCCGCGACACGCTCGACCGACGCGGTGGCGAACCGGACCGACGGGCAGGCGGGCGCGGCCCTCCGGCGGCTGTCGCAGTTGCGGGAGCTGGAGGCCGAGGCGATCCACATCATCCGCGAGACCGTCGGTGAACTGGAGCGCCCGGCGCTGCTGTTCTCGGGCGGCAAGGACTCGGTGGTGATGCTGCACCTGGCGGCGAAGGCGTTCTGGCCTGCCCCGGTGCCGTTCCCGCTGCTGCACGTCGACACCGGGCACAACTTTCCCGAGGTGCTCGCCTACCGCGACGCCACCGCCGAGCGGCTCGGCGTGCGGCTGCTGGTCGCCAAGGTGCAGGACTACATCGACGACGGCCGGCTGCTGGAGCGTCCAGACGGCACCCGCAACCCGCTGCAGACCCAGCCGCTGCTGGACGCGATCACCGAGAACCGGTTCGACGCCGTCTTCGGCGGCGGCCGCCGCGACGAGGAGAAGGCCCGCGCCAAGGAGCGGGTGGTCAGCCTGCGCGACGAGTTCGGGCAGTGGGATCCGCGCAACCAGCGGCCCGAGCTGTGGAACCTGTACAACCCGCGGCACCGGCCCGGCGAGCACGTCCGGGTGTTCCCGCTGAGCAACTGGACCGAGCTGGACGTGTGGCGCTACATCGCCGCGGAGGGCATCGAGCTGCCCACCCTCTACTACGCGCACTCCCGCGAGGTGTTCGACCGGGACGGCATGTGGCTGGCCGTCGGCGAGCACGCCCAGCCGCGTGCCGGCGAGGAGGTGGTGACCAAGACCGTCCGCTACCGGACCGTCGGCGACATGTCCTGTACCGGGGCCGTCGAATCGGACGCGGCCGACGTGGCCGCGGTGCTGGCCGAGGTGGCCGCCACCCGGATCACCGAACGCGGCGCCACCCGCGCCGACGACCGGCTCACCGAGGCCGCCATGGAGGACCGCAAGAAGGAGGGCTACTTCTGATGAGCAGCACCGTTCTCGGCACCACCGCATCGGCGAGCACCACCGGCAC
Source organism: Micropruina sp. (assembly GCA_018055925.1). Classification (GTDB taxonomy): domain Bacteria; phylum Actinomycetota; class Actinomycetes; order Propionibacteriales; family Propionibacteriaceae; genus Micropruina. The sequence continues at coordinate 7,826 of JAGPGQ010000108.1, read as the reverse complement.
CCTGTTGCGGATGGCCACCGCCGGCAGCGTGGACGACGGCAAGTCCACCCTGGTCGGCCGCCTGCTGCACGACTCCAAGTCGGTGCTGGCCGACCAGCTGGCCGCGGTCGAGCGGGTCAGCAAGGAGAAGGGCCTGGGCATCGTCGACCTGGCGCTGCTCACCGACGGCCTGCGCGCCGAGCGCGAGCAGGGCATCACCATCGACGTCGCCTACCGCTACTTCGCCACCCCCAATCGGACGTTCGTGCTGGCCGACTGCCCCGGGCACGTCCAGTACACCCGCAACACGGTCACCGGCTCGTCCACCGCCGACGTGCTGGTGCTGCTGGTCGACGTCCGCAAGGGCGTCCTGGAGCAGACCCGCCGGCACCTCGCGGTGGCCGCCCTGCTGCGGGTGCCACATCTGGTGTTCGCGGTGAACAAGATCGACCTGGTCGACTTCGACGCCGCCCGGTTCGAGCGGGTCGCCGCCGAGATCGCCGAGGTCGCCGCCGGGCTGGGCATCTCGGACGTCACCAGCGTGCCGGTCTCGGCGCTGCTCGGCGACAACATCGTGGACCGCTCCGAGCGGACCCCCTGGTACACCGGCCCCAGCCTGCTCGACCTGCTGGAGCAGCTGCCCGCCGGCACCGCCGTCGAGGACGAACCGTTCCGGTTCCCCGTCCAACTCACCATCCGGCCGCAGGCGGCCGCCCGCGACGCCGCCCACGCCGAGTACCGCGGCTACGCCGGGCAGATCGCCTCGGGCGTGGTCCGGGTCGGCGACCCGGTCACCGTGCTGCCCGCCGGCCGGACCACCACGGTGACCGGCATCGACGCCGCCGGCGAGGAACTGGACGAGGCGTTCGCCCCGATGTCGGTCACGCTGCGGCTGGCCGACGACGTCGACATCGCCCGCGGCGAACTGATCGCCTCGGCCGCCGACGCACCCTCGCCGACCCAGGACATCGACGGCCTGGTCTGCTGGCTGTCCGACCGGGCGCTCCGGCCGGGCTCGAAGGTGCTGGTGAAGCACACCACCCGGACCGTGCAGGGCATCGTCCGCGAGATCCGGGGGCGGCTCGACCTGGACACGCTCGTCCCGGTCGAGGCCGAGGCGCTCACCCTGAACGACATCGGCCGGCTCAGCATCCGGCTGGCCTCGCCGATCGTCGCCGAGGACTATACGGTGTCGCGGCGCACCGGCGCCTTCCTGCTGATCGACCCGCAGATGGGCAGCACCCTGGCGGCCGGCATGATCCGCTCGTCCCTGGGACCGGACGAGTTCGAGGTCGAGACCCTGAACTGGTCGATCTGATGCAACGGCTGCTACTGCTCGGGCTGGTCGGACTGGCCGCCCAGATCGTCGACGGCGCCCTCGGCATGGGCTACGGGGTCACCTCCACCTCGCTGCTGCTGCTCGTCGGGCTGTCGCCGGCACTGGCCAGCGCCTCGGTGCACCTGGCCGAGATGGGCACCAACATCGCCTCCGGGCTGTCCCACTGGCGGCTCGGCAACGTCGACTGGAAGCTGGTCTGGAAGCTCGGCGTGCCGGGCGCGGTCGGCGCCTTCGCCGGCGCCACCTTCCTGTCGAACCTGGCCACCGACTGGGCCAAGCCGGTGATGGCGCACATCCTGGGCGGCCTCGGCCTGTACATCCTGTTCCGGTTCGCGTTCCGGGCGCCCAAGGTGGCCGAGGCCAGGGTCTCGCCGCACCGCGCCCGGTTCCTGGTGCCGCTCGGGCTGGCCGGCGGCTTCGTCGACGCCACCGGTGGCGGCGGCTGGGGTCCGGTGTCGACCACCTCGCTGCTGAGCGCCGGACGGACGGCGCCGCGCACCGTGATCGGCTCGGTGGACACCTCCGAGTTCATGGTGTCGACGGCCGCCTCGATCGGCTTCCTGCTCGCCCTGGGCGCCGCCGGGATCGACTTCGGAATCGTCGCGGCCCTGCTGATCGGCGGCGTGATCGCCGCCCCGATCGCGGCGTGGCTGGTGAGCCGCATCCCGGCCCGGATCATGGGGGTCGCAGTCGGCGGGCTGATCGTGCTGACCAACGTCAACACCGTCTTCGTCGCCGGCAACATCACCGGCGTACAGGCCGTCATCGGCGTGGCGGTGGTGCTCGCCCTGTGGATCGGCCTGGTGATCTGGACGACGGTGCAGCATCGCGCCCAGGCCCGCCGCGAGGCCGCCGAATCGGCCGCGGAGCCGGCCTCGGAGGACCCCGTCGCGGAGGATCCGGTCTCGGAGGTGACCCGATGACCCCGCCGCTGGTGCTGGCCGTGCACGGCACCCGGGCCGCCGAGGGCACCGAGACCTCGTTGGCCCTGGCCCGGCTGGTCGCCGACCACCTGGACGCCGAGGTGCACATCGGCTGGGTGGACATCCACACCCCGACCCTGGCCGACACCCTGCGCTCGCTGGGCGAGGCGATCGTGGTGCCGATCTTCCTGACCGGCGGCTACCACGTCACCTCGGACATCCCGGCCGCCATCGCCGCCGCGGGTGGCCGGGCCACCGCCACCGACCTGATCGGCGGCGACGTGCTGCCGGCGGTGCTGGACCGGCTGCGCGCCGTCGGCGAGGCGGACGCCGTGGTGCTGGCCGGCGCCGGGTCGTTGCGTCCCCGCGCCGTCGCCGAGGTGCACACCGCCGCCCGTCGGGTGGGCCGCGCCATCGGCCGTCCGACCCTGGCCGGGTTCGTCACCTCGGCCACCCCGTCCGTGCCCGAGACCGTCGCCCGGCTGCGGGCCGACGGCCACCGGCGGGTCGCGATCGCGCCCTACCTGCTCGCCCCGGGGCTGTTCAGCCGCAACCTGGCACTGGCCGGGGCCGACGCGGTGGCCGAGCCGATCGGGCTGCATCCGCTGCTGATCGACCTGATCGCGGAACGCTGGCGAACCGCCCTCGACCGTCCACTGACCCCGTCCCGACCGAGAGCCGTGAATGACTGATCTGCTGAACCAACCAGTAAGCTGGCTCGGGTTGTCTGAACATAGGGAGGCCCACGCCCGCATGAGCGAGGTCCGCAACATCGACCGGGTCGTGATTCGTTTCGCCGGAGACTCCGGCGACGGCATGCAGTTGACCGGCGACCGGTTCACCTCCGACACGGCACAGTTGGGCAACGACTTCTCCACCCTGCCGAACTTCCCGGCCGAGATCCGGGCGCCCGCCGGAACGGTCGCCGGCGTGTCCAGCTTCCAGGTGCACTTCGCCGACTTCGACATCCGTACGCCGGGCGACCGTCCGGACGTGCTGGTGGCGATGAACCCGGCGGCGCTCAAGGCGAACCTGGCCGACCTGCCGCGCGGCGGGGTGATCCTGGCCGACACCGCCGACTTCACCCCCCGCAACCTGAACAAGGTCGGCTACGCCGCCAACCCGCTCACCGACGGCAGCCTGGACGCCTACGAGGTGCACGCGGTCGACCTGACCGGGCTGGCGGTCGGCTCGGTGGCGGAGTTCGGCCTCGGACGCAAGGACGCCGCCCGCACCAAGAACATGTTCGCCCTCGGCGTGCTGACCTGGCTCTACAGCCGGCCGGAACAGGGCACGCTGGACTTCCTGGCCCGCAAGTTCGCCGCCCGGCCCGCGATCCGGGACGCCAACAGCGCCGCGTTCAAGGCCGGCTACGCCTACGGCGAGACCACCGAGGTGTTCACCGTTCGCTACGAGATCGCGCCGGCCCCGATGCCGCAGGGCACCTACCGGCAGATCACCGGCAACACCGCGCTCGCCTACGGTCTGATGGCCGGGGCGGCGAAGGCCGGGCTGCAGCTGTTCCTGGGCGCCTACCCGATCACGCCCGCCTCCGACGTGCTGCACATCCTGTCGCGGGCGAAGGATCACGGCGTGATCACCTTCCAGGCCGAGGATGAGATCGCCGCCGTCGGGGCCGCCCTGGGCGCCTCGTACGCCGGCGCGCTTGGCGTGACCACGACGTCCGGCCCCGGCATGGCGCTGAAGATGGAGACCATCTCGCTGGCGGTGATGCTGGAGTTGCCGCTGGTGATCTGCGACGTGCAGCGGGCCGGCCCGGCCACCGGCATGCCGACCAAGACCGAGCAGGCCGACCTGCACCAGGCGATCTTCGGACGGCACGGCGAGGCACCGCTGCCGGTGGTCGCCCCGCAGTCGCCCGGCGACTGCTTCGACGCCGCCGTGGAGGCCACCCGGATCGCGCTGACCTACCGCACCCCGGTGATCCTGCTGTCGGACGGCTACCTGGGCAACGGAGCGGAGCCGTGGGCGGTGCCGGACCTGGCCGACCTGCCCGAGATCGACCCGGGCTTCGTCACCGAACCGCCGGCCGACGGGGTGTTCCTGCCCTACAGCCGCGACGACAAGCTGGCCCGCCCGCTGGCGATCCCGGGCACGCCAGGGCTGGAACACCGGATCGGTGGCATCGAGAAGCAGGCCGGAACCGGCAACGTGTCCTACGACCCGGACAACCACGAGTTCATGGTCCGGCTGCGGCAGGCGAAGGTGGACGGCGTGGCAACCGACCTGCCGCCGCTGCCGGTGGACGACCCGAGCGGCCGGGCGCGGGTCCTGGTCGTCGGCTGGGGCTCCACCTACGGTCCGATCTCGGCGGCCGCCCGCCGCGTCCGGCTCAGCGGACGGCACGTGGCCACCGTCCATCTGCGGCACCTGAACCCGCTGCCGACCGACCTGGGCGACATCCTGCGTTCCTACGACCGGGTGATCGTCCCCGAGATGAACCTTGGCCAACTGGCGATGATCCTGCGCGCGAAATACCTGGTCGACTGCGAGAGCTACTCTCGGGTGCGCGGCCTGCCGATCTCGCTGTCCGAGCTGGCCGAGGACCTGATCGCCATCATCGACGGAAAGGACGGACGATGACCGCGTCCGGGCTGGCCGGCGTCCCGCTGGCATTGACCCCGCTGAACCGCAAGGACTTCACCTCCGACCAGGAGGTGCGCTGGTGCCCCGGCTGCGGCGATTACGCCGTGCTGGCGGCGTTCCAGGGGCTGATGCCGCAACTCGGCATCCGCCGGGAGAACACGGTGATCATCTCGGGGATCGGCTGCTCGTCCCGGTTCCCGTACTACGTCGACTCCTACGGCCTGCATTCGATCCACGGCCGCGCGCCGGCGATCGCGACCGGGGTGGCCACCTCGCGTCCCGACCTGTCCGTCTGGGTGATCACCGGGGACGGGGACGCGCTCAGCATCGGCGGCAACCACCTGATCCACGCGCTCCGGCGCAACGTGAACATCACCATCCTGCTGTTCAACAACCGGATCTACGGACTCACGAAGGGGCAGTACTCACCCACCTCCGAACTCGGCAAGGTGACCAAGTCGACACCGGCCGGCTCGGTGGACTATCCGTTCAACGCGCTCTCCCTGGCGCTCGGTGCCGAGGCCAGCTTCGTCGCCCGCACGATCGACTCCGACCGGGCGCATCTGACCTCGGTGCTGACCGAGGCGATCGGCCATCGCGGGGCCGCCGTCGTCGAGATCTACCAGAACTGCCCGATCTTCAACGACGACGCGTTCGCCGAACTCAAGGGACCGACGGCCCCGGGGGTGATCCGGCTGGTCCACGGCGAGCCGGTGACCTTCGGGCCGGAGGGGTCGCGTTCGGTGATCCGGCGTCCGGACGGCTCGTTGGACGTGGTCGACACCGACGGCGCCGACTCCGCACAGGTGGTCGTCCATGACGCCTACGCCGACGATCCCACCGCGGCCTTCGCCCTCTCCCGGCTGACCGACACCGGGGTGCTGCAGCAGTCGCCGATCGGCATCTTCCGGCAGGTCGAGCGCCCGTCCTTCGACGACGGGGTGCGTGCCCAGGTGAATCTGCCCGAACCCGCGCAGCGGCTGGCGTCCCTCCAAGGGCTGCTGAACGGTTCGGACACCTGGACCGTCGGCTGAACCCGGCCCCACCGGGGCGCCATTGGAGGCGCCCCGGTTCGGGGTAGCGCGCCGTCAGCCTTCGGTGCGCTCCCGCTCACCGCGCGGATCCTCGCCCGGGCCCGCGTCGGCCTTGACCGCGTCCCGGGTCCCGGCCGGCTTCGGGGTCCCCCGGGTCGTGTCGGCCGCGGTCTGCTGCTCGGCCTCGGCATTGATCTCGGCACCGAGCAGGACGGCGTACGAGGTCAGCCACAGCCAGAACAACAGGATCACGATGCCGGCGAGGACCCCGTAGGTCGCGGCGTAGTTGCCGAAGAACGTGACGTACAGCGAGAACCCGATCGATCCCACGAGCCACAGGGCGGTCGCGACGGCAGCACCGACCGACACCCACCGGACCTTCGGTGCGTCGCGCTGCGGAGCAACCCGGTAGAGCACCGCCAGGGCGGCCATGACCAGCACCACGAGCACCAGCCAACTGCCGATCTGCAACAGGAACCCGAGCACCGGGCTGTCACCGAACAGGCCGCGGAGCACGGCGGGCAGGACCGCGACGATGCCCAGCATGAGCGAGAGGAACACGATGGCTCCGACGGTCACGGCGAGCGCGATCGCCCGCTGCATGACGAAGTTGCGGGACTCCTCCTCGTCATAGGCGGCGTTGATCGCCAGCATCAGCTGGCTGACCCCTCCGGACGCGCTGAACAGCGCCACCGCGACCGAGATCACGGCACCCCAGCCGAGTGCCGACCGGTCGCGGTTCTCCACCTGGTCGACGATCAGCTGTCGGACCTCCTCGGGCAGCGCCGCGAGCGACTGGACCTGTCCGGCGATCACCGACGGATCGGCGAAGAAGCCATAGATCGTGACCAGTGCGATGATCCCCGGGAACAGCGCCAGGAACGCGTAGAACGCGACCCCGGCCCCGAGCAGCGGGACCTGGTCCTTCTTGGCCTCGGCCAGCCCGCGACTCACGATCTGCCACCAGCCTCCCGCCGGGATCTCGGTCGGCTTCTCGGCCCGTTCACCGGGCACACCCTCCGCTTGATCGTCGGTGGTTGTCGATCGCGCAGGTGTCATGGCGTCGTTCCTCTCGTCGGGTAGGTACGTGGTCGGTCTCGATCGGATGCTGCGCCGGCGCGCGGAGATGACCGCGCGCCGGCACCAAACTCCCGAGCCTACTCGGCCCCGGTTCGCCGTACGGTGTCCGCCGACTCCCGGGCCTGGGTGCTGATCTCGTCGCCGGCCCGTTCGCCTTCGTCCTTGACCCGGTTCGCGGCCTCGCCGGCGGCGGCCTTCACCGATTCGGCCGCCCGCTGCGCGGGTTCACGCAACTCCTCGGCCATTTGCTTCGCGGTCTCGGTCACCTGCCGGCCCACCGGCTCCAGCCGCTCCCGCAAACGTGCGACCGCCTGCCGCTCGGCCTGCGACGCAGGAATCAACGAGGCCAGCAGGAACCCGGCGCCGAAGACCACCAGCCCCGCGGCGAGCGGGTTCCCCCGGGTTCCCCGCCGGACTCGGGCCGGGGCGTCGGTGACCGCGTCGCCGACCGCGGACACGGCCCGATCCGCCCGCCCGGCGACCTCGCCCAGACGTCCCTGGTCATGCTCGACGGATCCCATGATCCGGTCCCGCACGGAGCGGGCGGCGTCCTTGACCTTGTCGACCTGCCGGCCGGCGATATGAGCGGGATTCGCCGCATCGGCCAGCGAATCGACGTTGTCGCTGAGTTCGGCGCGGGTCCGGGCTATCTCGGCGCGGATCCGGTCGGGATCGTTGGTCTCGGTCATCGGTTGTTCTCCTCTTCATGGCCCTTGAGGGCGTTCGGTACCTTGCCGAGCGTGTCGGCAGTCTGTTCCAGTCCGCGGATCCGCTCGAACTCACGTTTGCCCGCCAGGGCGAGCACGAGTGCGATGATCAGCCACACGCCGGCCACGACGAGCGCAGACCAGCCGTTCCCGATCA
>JAGPGQ010000107.1 GCA_018055925.1 Micropruina sp. | reverse complement strand
TCGTCGAACCTGGCGAACTCCTCCGCATAGGACCGGGCGGCGGCGGACGCCTCGGCCGACATGCTGGCCGAGGCGTCGTCGGCACGCTGCGGATAGTCACCGGCGAGGATCGCGGCATAGGCGCCCGAGGCGACCCAGCGATCCAACTCGCCGGCCCGGACGACCGCGAACGGATGCGTCATGGTCTCGACGATCAACACCCGCAGCACGACGTCGCGCAGGTCGTCGTTCGCCTGGTACTCCCGGGCCTGGGCGAGGAACGCCTCCGCGTTCAACTCGTCGGCGCGTCCGCCCGAGGCCATCGTCATGTGGGCCCGCAATGCCACCGCCGGGTCCTGCACCGCGAGCAGCCCGGCCCGGTCGGCCGACAGCTCCGACTTGCGTTGCCATTCGAGCAGGGCGGCGATCAGGGCCCGCACCCCGAGCACCCCGAACGGGATTCCGAGGAAGCTGGACGACAATGCGACGAGCACGCTGAGCAACGTCCGGTAGACGGCGTGCCCGCTGAGCACATGGCCCAGTTCGTGGGCGAGCACGAACCGGAGCTCGTCGTCGCCCATCGCGTCCAGCAGGCCGGAGTTGACCACCACCACCGGCTTGTCCAGGCCGATGGCCATGGCGTTGATCACCGGGTCGGCGCGGATGAACAGCTCGGGCAGTTCGTCCAGGTCGAGAGCGTCGGCGGCCTCCCGGTAGAGCCGGTGCACACGTGCGAACTGCCGGTCGTCGACCCGGACGGCCGAGCCCAGCAGCAACATGCGCACCGCGCGTTCGTTGATCAGTCCCGACAGCTGCCGCAGCACGGTGTCGAAGCCGCGCAGTTTGCGCAATGCCACCAGCGCCCCGCGGTCGGCGGGATGCTCCCAGGCGCGTGAACTGATCGATGTCAGGCGAATCCGGGCGTTATCGGTCATGTCAGCCAGTTTGCCCTGCCCCCGAAGTGGTCCGAAGCGATAGGTTTCTGAAAGCACCTACGGGTGTCGGCAGAAGTCACCATCTCTGCGCAGTATCAATGGGCCACGGGGGTGCTCTTGACCACCGTGGGAACAACGAGGACGCTCATGGCGGCATCTGAAGTCACGGTCCCCGCGGACGAGGCGGGTGCCTCGGTCTGGGTGCGGGCGGCCAGATGCTTCACCCGCTGGCGAGCCGGTGAATCGGGGGCCCTGGACGAGCTCGTGCGGCTGATGACACCGGTGCTGTGGCACACGGTGCGGGCCTACGGGTTGAGCCAGGCCGCCGCCGAGGACGCCGTCCAGAACACCTGGCTGGCGCTGGTCCGCAGCGGCCACCAGGTGTCCGAGCCGGCAGCGATCGGCGGGTGGCTGCTGACCACCGCCCGCCGGACCGCCTGGCGCGCCCGGTCGACCGATGGACGGACGCTGGCCGTGGAGGACGTCCAGCTGGCCGCCGGCCTGCCCACCACCGACGCGGCCGAGACCAGCGCCCTGGAGGAGCTGGCCGACTCCGCGTTGTGGGAGCACGTTCAGAGACTCGACGAACGGTGCCAGCGGCTGCTGCGCATCGTCGCGTTCGACGACCGTCCCGATTACGCGGGTCTCGCCCGGACCATGGGCATGCCCATCGGCAGCATCGGCCCGACCCGGCGCCGCTGCCTCGACAAACTGCGCAGCTCGCTGGAGAAAGGTGGCCAACTGTGAACGCCGAGGAACGTGACCCCCTGCTGGTCGCTATCAAACGGATGTATTCCGAACTCGACCCGGTACCGGACGGCCTCACCGAGCGCGTGCTGGTCGCGCTCGCGGTGGACGATCTCGAGCTGGAGTACGAACTGCTCACGCTGGTCCACCGCTCCCAGCAGTTGGCCGGGGTGCGCGGCGGCGACGACCAGAAGCTGGTGATGGAGTTCACCGGCCCGGGAGTCACGGTCCTGCTGCGGGTCAGTCCCGCCGACAAGGGACACCGGCGCATCGACGGCTGGGTGACCCGCAACACCGAAGGCTCCGCCGGTCAGAGCGAGTTGACCGCGTCGCTGTGGCAGGAGGCCGGCAGTCACAGCTCGCCGGTCGGAGCCCACGGCCGGTTCGAGTTCGCCGCCGCCCCCGCCGGGCTGAGCCGCCTCGAACTCACCTCGTCCGACGGCGAAAGCGCCTTCCGGACCACACTCTTCGAGATCTGACCCCCGCCACCCCGAGGAAGCATCGTGACCGACTACACCAAGCCTGAACCCGTCCAGCCCCAGGAGCCGCAGAAGCGCCGCGACCCCATGGACCGCGACCCGGTCGTGCCGCCGCGGTCGGTCATCGAGCCGCTCTCCGGGCGCGTGCTCGACCCTGGGACCGCCATGACGGTGGAGGGGATCAGCCCGCGGCCGACGGTCTACGTCGGGACGTCGCTGATGGTGGCGCTCGACCGGCTGGACACCGTTCTTCCGATCCTCGAGAAGGTGGCCGCCCTCAAGGGATGGGCCGTCAGGATCGACGAGAAGTTCTCCTCGCCGCAGGTGACGGTGCCCGACCCGGCCAACCCGGAGCGCCGGATCAGGCTCGGCCTGGCCCGGCTGATCCTCGAGGTGCAGCCCGGTGTGGCCGCCTCGTCGCCGGACGCCTGGGTGCTGCTGCAGCTGGCGCGCGCCGAAGCCGGCATCGAGTCGATGATCGGTGTCGGCCTGGACCACCTGATGATGACCTCACCGATCTGGGACCCACACCCGATCTGGGATCCCCATGGTGCATTCGAGCCCCAGAAACCCATCTGGGATCCACACGGTGCTCCGTCCAGCTACGCCCGCCAGGGCACGGGCGGACGGCAGCCGGTGATGCACGTGGGCCAACCGCCCACCCGGCACCAGGACTGCCAGGTGCGGCCCCATGTGGCGATCCTGGACACCGGGGTCGGCACTCATCCGTGGCTCGACCGGGCCGTCACCGAGGACGCCCCGCTGCTGGTGCCCCTCGACCCCAGCACAGACCCGGAGGAGTTCGGTGACCTCGCCGGCCCACTCGACGGGGCCCTGGACGCCAACTCCGGGCACGGCACGTTCATCGCCGGCCTGATCCACCAGGCCTGCCCCGACGCCGACATCTACTCCTGGCGGATCGTGGATTCCGAGGGTCCGGTGCCGGAGACCCGGGTGCTGACCGCCTTGATCGGTGTGGTGGGCCTGGTGCAGAAGTACTACGACCGGCAGGAGGGCGGGCTCCGGATCGACGTGCTCAGCCTGTCGCTGGGGTTCTTCCACGAGTCCGACGAGGACACCCTCACCGAGCATCTGCTCGGCGGGCTGCTGGGCGCACTGGGCGTGATGGGCACCACCGTGGTCTGCGCGGCAGGCAACGAGTCGACCGCCCGTCCGCAGTACCCGGCCGCGCTCGGGCCGTGGCGCCCGGCGGAGGGTCAGCCCGAGAAAGTGGACGCCTTCCGGCTGCCGATCGTGTCGGTCGGAGCGCTCAACCCCAACAACACCGAGGCCCTGTTCAGCAACACCGGGCCATGGGTGCGCGCCTGGTCCAGCGGCGCATCGGTACTCAGCACCATGCCCAAGTTGCAGGGCGGTTACCTGCCGTTGGCCAGGATCAAGTACGACGGCCACATCCGGGAGAGCATCGATCCGGATGACTTCACCGGACAGTTCGCCGTGTGGAGTGGAACCTCGTTCTCGGCCCCCCTCGTGGCCGGCCGGATCGCCAAGCATCTGCTCGACACCATGCCCACGACCGAGGACGATCATCGCGCGACAGTTCTTCCGCGTGCTTGGAAGGCGGTGTCCCAGGTCTCCGACATCGTGGCACCATGAGGGGATGCTGACGGCACTGGAGCTGCATGAGCGCGCCCGGGCCGCCAACACTGCCTGGCGTTTCAAACAGGCTCGGCACCTGCTGCTGAAGGCCCTGCAACGCACCGACGACGTGTCCCTTCGGGCGATCATCCACGGCACGCTCGCGTTCGTGGAGGCGGAGTTGGGCGATCCCCGGGCCGGTCTCACCCTGGTCGACGAGGCCCTCGCCAGGAGCGAGTCGTTGCCGCCGGTCGAGGTCGGAAAGATGCTGGCCCAGCGGGCGCTGATCCACACCCGGCTGGGTGAGATGCGGCAGGCGCTGGTCGACTTCACCCAGGCGATCCCGATGCTGGACGACAGCGTCGAGGAGACCGGCCGGGCCCGGATGAACCGGGGCAACGTCCACTTGCAGCAGGGATCGATCCGCGCGGCCCTGAACGACTTCGAGGCCGCGGCGGCCGCCCTCGAGGCGACCGGCCAGGAGATCATGGCCACCAAGACCCGGCACAACCTGGGGTACGCGGTGATGATGAGCGGCCAGCTGGCGCGCGGGTTGCAGGTGATGGACGCCGAAGCGGCCCCGTTGCGGGCCATCTCGCTCCAGCTCGCCGCGATCTCCGACCAGGACCGCGGCGAGGCGCTGTTGGCCGCCGGCATGCACGAGGACGGCCGCCGCAGTCTCGAACGGGCGGCGGAGCTGTTCGGCCGCACCGGCTGGCGTCGCGCCCAGGCCGAAGCCGAGCTGGTGCTCGCCGGCACCTGGGTGGTGGACGACCCGGCCACCGCCACTCGGCTGGCGCGACGGGCAGGACGCCGCTTCGTCCAGACCGGGGCACCGGCCAGGACGCTCCAGTGCGAGGCCGTCGAGATGGCGAGCAACATCGAACGCGGCCGGGGCTCGTCCAGCGAGGCGTCCCGGCTGGCGGATCGGCTGGCCCGGCAGGGGCTGCGCCGCGATTCCACCCTGATGCGGGTCTACGCCGCCCGGGCGGCGCTGGCCGAAGGGGCGGCCGTGCGGTTGCGAGTGCCCACGGGGGCGGGGCTGAGCACCCGGCTGCTCGCCTATGAGGTGCGGGCCCGCGCTCGGCGACGCCCGGGCGAGGCGTTGCGGGTACTCCGGGCCGGACTGGACGAACTCCACCAATGGCAGGCCACCTTCGGCAGCCTCGATCTGCAGACCGCCACCGTCAGTCACGGCGAACGGCTCGCCGAACTCGGGCTCGAGTTGGCGATGCTGACCGGACGACCGCGACTGGTCTACGAGTGGGTCGAGTGGCTGGACGCGGTGTCCACCCGGATCGTCCCGCTTCGACCACCGGCCGATCCCGAGGCGGCGGCGGATCTGACCGAGCTGCGGGTGCTCGCCCAGCGCCGTCCCGAACCCGGGACGCCGGCCGCCGAGCGGCAGGCCGAGTTGCTCGACCGGGTGCGCCGGCGTGCCTGGACCGACCGGGGCTCGGCCACGGTGCAGCCGATCGTCGGGCTGGACCGGCTGCAGTCGGAACTGGCTGCCACCGACGCCACCCTGCTGTCGCTGCTCGCCGTGGGGGCCACCGCCTGGGGGCTGGTGGTCACCGCCGGGCGGGCCGAACTCGTCCAGCTGGGCGACACCGCCGACATCAGGTCGGCGCTGTCGGGCCTGGCCGCCGACCTGGACATGGCCGCCGCCGACCTGCCGCCGTCCATCGTGTCGAGCGTCCAGGCGGCGCTGCGGGAGCGGCTCGCCCGGCTCGACCGGCTGGTCCTGGCACCCGCGGCCGGGTCGATCACCACCGGACGAGTGGTGATCAACCCGACCGGGTTGTTCTCGGGGATCGCCTGGAGTCTGCTTCCGACCCTGCACGGGCGGGCGGTCACCATTCCGCGAAGCGCCTCCGAATGGGTCGCGCAGCGGGCCCGGGAGCACGAGTACGCCACCGCCGGCTTCGTCGCCGGGCCCCGGCTCGCCCGGTCCACCGACGAGGTCGCCACCGCTTCGCGGCACTGGCCCGGTGCCACCACGCTGACCGGAGCGGACGCGGTGGCGACCCGGGTGAGCGAACTCGCCGGCCGGGTCGACCTGCTGCACCTGGCGGCGCACGGCCACCACGTGACCGACAACCCGTTGTTCTCGAACCTCGAGCTCGTGGACGGCCCGTGGTTCGGCTACGACCTGGACCAGCTGCCGCAGGTGCCCGAAACCGTGGTGCTGTCGGCCTGCGAACTGGGCGCCACCACCATTCGCCGCGGCGACGAACTGCTGGGCCTGACCACCGCCTGGCTGCACGCCGGCGCCCGCTGCGTGATCGCCTCCCCGGCCAGCGTGTCGGACGACGTGGCCGCGGCGATCCTGCCCGACATGCACGCCGGGCTCGCCAGGGGCCTGCCACCGGCGGACGCCCTGGCCGCGGCGATCGCCGCCCACCCGGACCTGCTGTCGACGTTCCAGTGCTACGGCGCCGGTTGGTGACGCTTCGTACAGCCGTCGCCGGACGGTGAATGTGCCACCCGCATGACCCCGGACACACGTCCCGATTCGGGCGCGTTCCGCGGGAGTGGTGGATTTCGGGACGTCAGGACACGAACTCCGCAACGGCGGCCACGATCTGAGGGCCGGCGCCGCGGTTGACCGTGTGGCTGCCCGGCACGGCCAGCACCCGTGGTCGCGCTCCGCCGGCCGACTCGGCCGCGTCGCGCACGTCACCCGGGGAACCGAACGGGTCCCGCTCGCCCTGCACCACCAGCACCGGCCCCGGGACGCCGGCCAGTTCGGCGATCCGCGACGCCTCGGGCCGGCCGGGCGGATGCAACGGGAACGACAGGCACACCACGCCCGCCTGCCGCTCGTCGAAGCAGCGGCAGGCGACCCGGGCGCCGGCGCTCCGGCCGCCTACCCACAGCGGCAGGTCCGGATGCTGCGCGAGCATCCGGTCGAGCGCGGGTCGCCAGCCGACATCCAGCGTCGGCGGCGGGGTGGCAACCCGCTTGCCGGCCATCCGCCAGGGCTGGTCGTGCAGCACGACGGTGATGCCGCGCCCGGGCAGTTCCGTCGCCAACAGGGCCACCTCGAAGGCGTCGCGCTGCCCACCCGCCCCATGCCCGAGCAGCAGCACGGCCCGCGGTTCCGCCGCCGCATGCACCCGGATCCGCGAGGGTCCCAGCGGCGTGTCGATGATCACCGGGGTCATGCCGCATTGTCACCCGCCGGGTGGGTGTGACGCACCTGTCACTATGGAGGGCATGAACGGGTTGTGGGTGTTTGCCGGCATCGGTGTGATCGCGCTGCTGGCCTGGGCGTGGCGGGCTCAACATCGGATGTTCGCCGACGAGATGTTCGGCGGTGTCATTCCGGGGTTGACTCCGGTCGCGGGTCAGCCCGAACTGCGCGGACCCGTGCCGGGCGGGGCCGAGTACAACGGCGAGATGGCGGTTGCGTTCAATCCCCCGCGCGGGGTGCGCCCGGGCCTGGCCGGCACGGTGGTGGACGGCAAGCCGGAGACCCGCGACGTGATGGCCACCATCGTCGACCTGGCCGCCCGCGGACACCTGAAGGTCACCGTGGTGGAGGATCCGCGGGCCCGCGGCGGCCGCGACTGGGAGTTGCTGGCCGCCTCGGCGGCACCGAACGACGCCCTCGACCCCGCCGAACGCAGTCTGCTTCAGGACCTGTTCGTCTCCTCCCCGCAGGTGCGGCTCTCCGAACTGCCCAGGCAGGGCAACCGGGCGTTCGGCGACCAGCAGTACATCCTGGCCAACGAGTCCTACGAGCAGGGCTACTTCCGGCAGGTCAGCGGCATGCACCCGGTGCGGGTGGTCTGGATCGCCGCCGGCCTGCTGCTGTTGATCGGCTTCGGCACCGGCACGGGCGCCCTGATGGCCGCCGGCGCGGTGGCGGCATTGGGCGGAGCCCTGATCGGCGCGCGCACCACCCAGCGTCCGGTCAGGACGGCGGAGGGCACCGCCCTGCGCGTCCAGACCCTCGGGTTCAAGCGCTACCTGGAGACGGCCGAGACCGAGCAGTTCTCCTACGAGGAGGCCGCCGGCATCTTCTCCAAGTACCTGCCCTGGGCGATCGCCCTCGGTGTGGCCGCGCACTGGGTGAAGGTCTTCGGCGACCTGGCCGCGCAGGCCCGTGCCGAGGGCTACGACGACGGCTTCGACCTGGTCTGGCTGGGCGTCCTGGGTTGGGGTGTGCACGACGCGATGTTCTCGCTCGCCATGTTCTCTGCCCTGGACGGCTTCGACGGCATGGACGGCGGCTTCGGGGACGCCTTCGGGGACGCGGGCGGCATGTTCGACGACGGCGCGATCGACACGGTGGGCGCGGACGCCGGCGGCTTCGGCGACGCGGGCGGCTTCGACGCCGGTGGCGGCATGGACACCGGTGGCGGCTGGGGCGATTTCGGCGGCTTCGGCGACTTCGGCGGTGGCGGCGACTGAGCACGGCGGCCGGACGGGCCTCCCGGGCCGGCCATTCCGGCGGCCGACGTGCGGTTTGACGTCCCATTTCGGCCGGTATTCCTGACGGCTCCGACACCTGTTGGGCACAATCACGGAACCGGTCACCCCGCGCCGGCACCCACCCCCCTGCACCACCCCCCTTCGTCCGCTTTCCCGTTAGGGCGGTCCCGCCGTTCCGCGCTGGACGGAGCCCGGGTGGCCGACGCCAACCGTGAGCACGCCGCCGACCGAGACACCGCCCGTCCGGATCCTGGCCCCACCCGGATCCGTGCTGGGGGCAGCCCTGACGGCCGCGCTGCGCGGGCTCGGCTGGAACGCGACCGCCGCCCCGGTCCCGGCCCGGCGCCCGCTGCTGGTGGTCGTGGTCGAGAACAACGAGGGCGAGCCGTGCCCGCCGCACCCTGACGCCGGCAACCTGCGGGTGGCGGTCTGCCTGGGCACGGGACGATCCCTGGACGCGCTGCTGCCGCTCGTCCGGCTGGGGGCCGTGCCGCTCAATCAGGACGCGCCGTTCGTCCCGCTGGTGCTGCGGGCGTCCTGGATCCTGGCCCGCGCCCAGACGGCCTCTGCCGGCGACCCGCTGCAGCTCCTGGCGCTCCACCGGCGGCGCGCCGAGGCCGCGGGACTGGCCCGGCTGACGCCGTCCGAGCGACGGGTGCTGGGCATGCTCGCCGAGGGCAGCACGGCCCGCGTGATCGCGGACCGCACGAACCGGTCCGAGCACACCGTCCGCAGCCAGATCCGCTCGGTGCTGGCCAAACTCCAGATCGATTCGCAGCTGGTGGCCGTGGCGATCGCCCACCGGGCGGGCGCCATTCCGATATCCCCCGAACACCTGCACTTCACTCATTTTGGCGATGCGCACACGCTGGCGCCGCGACGATGATGAACCCGGATTCGAATCTGCACACCCCCCATCCGCGCTCATTCAAGAGCCGAAGAAAGCAGGCATCCCATGCTTACCACCGTTGTCGGCGCCGCCGCCGACACCACCACCCTGGACACCACCGAGGCCAACGACCCGTGGCGTCGCGAGTACCGCCTCGGCCTCGGGGTGGACGCCGTCACCGGCCAGCTCCGGGCCTCCGGCGTCAAGCCCTTCACGGTCAAGGACACCAGTCCCCTGGCTGCGACCTACAGCTATTCGCTGGTCCAGAACGAGAGCGACCTGTCCACCCTGATCTCGGGCTCGGCGAAGGGCTCGTACAACATCGAGGGCGTCACGGTGACCGCGGGCACCAGCTTCCTCAACTCGGTCAAGGTCAACGAGCTGTCGGTCACGCTGGTGGCGCAGATCCACGTCCAGCGCACCCAGCACTCGCTGGCCGACTCCTACGAACTCGCGGTGAGTCCCGGGTCGGACTTCCGGGACAAGTACGGCGACTACTTCGTCGCGGGGTACCGGGCGGCGTCCTCGCTGTACGCGGTCTACCAGTGCTCGTTCCGCACCACCGAGGAGCGGTCCAAGTTCACCGCCACCCTGGCGGCGAAGGTGCCCGAGGTGATGACCGCCGAGGGCAGCACCGAGTTCGAGAAGACCGCCAAGGAGAACAGCGCGAGCATCAGCATCTTCATCAGCGCCCAGGGGGTGAACAGCGCGATCCCGACCCCGCCGGCCGACCAGGGCTGGAGCCCGAGCCAGGTGGTGAAGACGCTGCTGCCCTGGTTCGAGAAGTCGCAGGCGCCCGATCCGTTCGAGGTGTACCTGATGCACTACCGGCTGATCGACCCGAGCATCCCCGGCACCGTGCCGATCGCGCCGAAGGTGTTCGCCGACCTCTCGCTGCTGTACGACCGCTACTGGCTGTGCCGGTCGCTGTTCCTGACCTGCCCCGACTTCGGACGGGTCGGCGTCGAGCCCGCGTTCAAGAAGCTCCAGGCGCAGGTCGAGGCCCAGCAGGCCACCCTCGCCGAGGAGCCCGACCTGATCGCCACCCTCACCGTGCAGTGCCAGGACGTCCTCGACTCGCTGCGCGCGGTGAACAACCGGGCGGCCTTCGCCAGCCAACTGCCCGCCGCGGCCGCGACCGAGCCGCCGAGGGGCCAGCTGATCGACGCCGACAAGGGCCGGGTGCGCTGGAACTACGGCTTCTCGCAGTCGCCGATGGCGGGCGTCGACATCTCCAGCCTGTCGGAGTCGGTGCAGCAGGACTGGCACATCGGCTGGCGCGAGCACACCTTCACCCGAGCGGACGCGACCAAGCTGCTCGTCGGCTTCGACGTCATCTGCAACTGGACCGACGGCACCGGCGGCGACTGGCGCAAGGACTCCGACCAGGTCATCGGCCGGACGTCCGCCGCCGTCTACGTCAAGAGCGACTACGACCGCGGCTACAACTGGACGATCGTGTGGCACTTCGTCGACGCCCGCCTCTACCCGCCGGTCAAGTGAGCCGGAAACCCACCCCACCACTCGAAGGAGAACAATCATGATCATCGTGGTCTGCCGGGACGATCCCGGCCTCGTGGCCATCGCGAACCTGTCGCGGCAGGGCAATCCCGGTGTGTTCGGCGCCGTCCATCAGGTGTTCGGCAATCAGATTCCGCAACTGGGTGTCAACGAGAACCTGTTCCTGATCAGTCACGGCGTGAAGGACGGCGACGACGGCAATCCCACCATCGGCGGAGCCGCGGACGACTTCTGGGTCAATGCGGTGCAGCTGTTCGACGCTCTGGTCGCCGGGAACCTGTTTCCCCCCGGCTACGCGGGGTCGGTCTTCATCGACGCCTGCGAGGCGTCCGACCATGACGACGACACCTTCAGTTTCGCCGAGGTCTTCCGCGCCCAGATCCAGGGTCGGCACGGCCAGGTTCGGGTCTACGGCCGCAGCGGCACCGCCGCCGGGCTGATCCCGCTCCCCGGATCGCCGGGCTGGCGTCAGGCGTAGCCGCCCCGATCGGAGGATCGGCGATCTCGACATCGCCGTCCGATGGAGGAAAGTCCGCTCCGATTTCGCGTCCTGACCCGACATCGGCGGGCTTTGCCTCCATCGGCGCGCGATGTCGAGATCGCCTGGCAGCCGAGAGGGTCGGATCCGCCCGAGGCCCGGTCCGGGGAGCCCGGTCTGACATGCTGACCCCATGGCGCCGATGGACTTCCACAACCTGTACGCCCACGGCTTCGTGCGGGTGGCCGCTGCCACGTTGCCGATCGCGATGGTGCAGCCCGAGGTCAACGCGCAGGCGGTCCTGGTGCAGGCCCGGGCATTGGCCGCGGACGGGGTCGCCCTGGCGGTCTTCCCGGAGCTGTGCCTGACCGGCTACTCGATCGAGGACCTGGTGCTGCAGGACACCGTCCTGGACGCCGCGGACGCCGCGGTGGCGTCCGTCGTCGAGGGCTCGGCCGAGCTGGGCACGGTGCTGGTCATCGGCGCTCCCCTGCGCAGCCTGCACCGCGTCTACAACTGCGCGATCGTCGTCCACCGCGGGCGGATCCTCGGGGTGGTGCCCAAGTCGTACCTGCCCACCTACCGCGAGTTCTACGAACGGCGGCAGATCGCGCCCGGCGACGACGTCACCGGGGAGATCCGGGTGGCCGGGGTGGACGTCCCGTTCGGCCCGGACCTGCTGTTCGCCGCGGACGACGTCCCGCACTTCGTGCTGCACGTCGAGATCTGCGAGGACATGTGGGTGCCGATCCCGCCGAGCGCCGAGGCGGCGCTGGCCGGGGCGACGGTGCTGGCCAACCTGTCCGGCTCTCCGATCACGGTGGCGAAGTCGGTCGAGCGGCATCAGCTGTGTGC
>JAGPGQ010000341.1 GCA_018055925.1 Micropruina sp. | reverse complement strand
GCGGCCGGCGAGGCGTCGGCGGTGGTCGCCGCCCGGGTCGCCGAGGCTCGCGAACGCCAGCTCAGGCGGCTGGCACCGCTCGGCTGGCGAACCAACGGCGAGGTGCCCGGGCCGGCGCTGCGCCGCACCCTCCCGCTGCCGCGAGGCGCCGAGCTGCTCGACGAGGCGGTGGCCAGGGGACGGCTGTCCGCCCGCGGGGTCGACAAGGTGCTGCGGCTGTCGTGGAGCGTCGCCGACCTGGCCGGGCTGGATCGTCCCGGCCGGGACCAGCTGCGGACGGCGCTCGCCATGCGACGGGGAGAGCACGTGCCGGAGGGCCGCCATGGATGAGCGGGACGCCCGGATGGCGCTGTGCTGCGTGGTCGAGCCCGGCAGCATCGAGATGGCGGCACTGGTCGCCGAACATGGGCCGGCCGAGGTGTTCGCCGGCCTGACCAAGCAGGGATCGCGTTCCCGCTGGCGGCAGCGGGCCCGCAGCCTCGACCTCGACCTGGTGCGTCGCGCCACCACTCTCTACCGGCTCCGGTTCGTGATCCCGGGCGACGACGAGTGGCCGGCGGCACTGAACGACCTGGCCGCCATCGAGGCGGTGAACGAGATGGGCGGAGTGCCGTTCGGGCTGTGGGTCAAGGGGAAACCGCCGCTCGCCGAGGTGGTCGACCGATCTGTGGCGATCGTCGGCTCCCGGGCCGCCACCCCGTACGGCCAATCGGTCGCCACCGACCTGGCGGCCGGCTTGGGCACCCATGGGGTGAGCGTGGTCAGCGGGGGTGCCTACGGGATCGACGCCGCCGCCCACGCCGGCGCGCTGGCGGCTGACGCGCCCACCGTCGCGGTGATGGCGGGTGGGCTCGACAAGCCCTACCCGAGCGGCAACGGCGGCCTGCTGCGACGGGTCGCCGACCGGGGACTGCTGATCGCCGAACTGCCGCCCGGGCAGCATCCGACGCGGGCACGCTTTCTCACCCGGAACCGCCTGATCGCCGCGCTCTCGCCGGTCACCGTCCTGGTCGAGGCGGCGCACCGCAGCGGTGCCCGCAACACCGTGACCTGGGCGGGGGCGTGCAACCGCGTGGTGCTGGCGGTACCGGGGCCGGTGCACAGCGCGACCTCGACGACGCCGCACCGGCTGATCCGGGACGCCGAGGCGGTGCTCTGCACCGGTGTCGAGGACGTGCTCGAGGTGATCCGGCCCGTCGGCAGCCGGGTCGCCACCCGGCCCGATCAGCACCGCCCGCTGGACGACCTGACCGCCGACGAACTTGCCGTCTACGAGGCCTTTCCCGCCCGCGGGACGATGACCGCCGGCGAACTCTCCCTGCGGGCCGGGGTGGCGATTCCGGTCTGCCTCGGCATTCTGGATCACCTTGTCGAACGGGGTTTCATCACGGAGAGTCTCGATGGGTGGAAGCTCCTCGGCGGTCCAGTCACTCGCACGGGTGACTGACGTGCGGCCTGACCGCGCATTACTGTCGTGTCCACAACGGGGGGAACTGAGGGCGCCGTTGGCTGGTATCCGATTCGGGGGGACCGGACCACCTTGTCGATGGCGCCCACACCCGTCTTCACCCGGCGTGGCCCACCTTCGCGTGATCGTCCGGGGCGAGGACCGTCCGCCCGCAGCCGCCACACGAAGGCAGGCCACGACCGCGCGATCTCCGCCGTTATGCTGGCGCTCATGTCACGGCCAGCGATGAACCGGGCGTTGGCCGGATTCACCTCAACGATCTTCGCCGAGATGTCCGCGCTCGCCGTCGGGACCGGGTCGATCAACCTCGGCCAGGGATTTCCCGACTTCGACGGGCCGCCGAGCATGCTGCGGCGGGCCCAGCGGGCGATCGCCGAGGGCCTGAACCAGTACCCGCCCGGCCCCGGGACGCCCGAGCTGCGAGCCGCGATCGCCGAACACCAGCACCGGTTCTACGGACTCACCCTCGACCCCGACACCGAGGTGCTGGTGACCGCCGGGGCGAGCGAGGGCCTGGCCGCGGCCATGCTGGGCCTGCTGGAGCCGGGCGACGAGGTGGTCATGCTCGAGCCGTACTTCGACCTGTACGCGGCCACGGTCGCGATGGCCGGGGGAGTGCGGCGTCCGGTCCGGCTCGAACCGCCCGATTTCGCGCTGCCGCGCGCGGCCCTCGCCGAGGCGATCGGACCACACACCCGGTTGCTCCTGCTGAACTCGCCGCACAACCCGACCGGCATGGTGCTCACCGCCGACGACCTGGCGTTCGTCGCCGACCTGGCCCGGGCGAACGACCTGATCGTGGTCACCGACGAGGTGTACGAGCACCTCACCTTCGACGGCCGCACGCATCGTCCCCTGTGCACCCTGCCCGGCATGGCCGAGCGCACCGTGACCATCTCGTCGGCCGGCAAGACGTTCTCGGCGACCGGGTGGAAGATCGGCTGGGTGACCGGCCCGGCCGAGCTGGTCGCGGCCGTCCGGGCGGCCAAGCAGTACCTCACCTACGTCAACGGCGCACCGTTCCAGCCGGCGATCGCCGAGGCACTCCGGCTGCCCGACTCGGTCTTCGCCGGCTTCCGGGACTCGCTGCAGCGCAAGCGCGACCGGCTGATGACGGGCCTGCGGGCCGCCGGGTTCACCGTGTTCCGCCCGTCCGGGACGTACTTCGTCGTCGCGGACGGCCGTGGCCTGGGCTACGACGACGGCTACCGGCTGTGCCTCGACCTACCCCGGCTGTGCGGGGTGGTCGCGGTGCCGATGCAG
Organism: Micropruina sp.; assembly: GCA_018055925.1. Classification (GTDB taxonomy): domain Bacteria; phylum Actinomycetota; class Actinomycetes; order Propionibacteriales; family Propionibacteriaceae; genus Micropruina. The sequence goes on along the minus strand of JAGPGQ010000341.1, from coordinate 539 downwards.
GTGTTCTACGACGAACCGGTCGGCGGCGCGTCCAGCCTGGTGAGATTCGCCTACTGCAAGCGCGACGAGGTGCTGGACGAGGCCGTCGCCCGGTTGGCCGGGCTGGCCCGCTGAGGCGTGCCGCCGGGGGCACTCGGCGCCGAGCGGCGGATCAGTGCTGCAGGGCCGGCTGGGCGATCAGCCCGAGGGCCGCGAACGCGGCCACGATTCCGTGCCGTGCCGGCGGCGGGACCACCACGTCCGCGCGGCGCAGGACGGGCTCGGGCGACCCTTCGATCGCCAAGGCGGTGCCGGCGTAGTCGAGCATCTCGAGGTCGTTGAAGCCGTCGCCGATCGCGACGGTGTCGCTGTGCTCGATCCCGAAGTGTTCCTCGACCGCGGCGATGCCGGCCGCCTTGGTGATCGAGGCCAGGTGGAACTCCCCGGCCCGGTCGCCGAGGATGGCGAGCGAACTCGGGACGAAACCCACCTCGGGCGCCAGCTGGGCGGCCACCTCGCGCAGCGGTACCGCGGCGTCGAAGCAGGCGACCTTGGCGAAC
>JAGPGQ010000010.1 GCA_018055925.1 Micropruina sp. | reverse complement strand
CACCCAGGCGTTCTGGAGGACGTCCTTCGCGGCGTCCTCGCTGAGGCCGTAGCTGCGCGCCGTGTGCCACAGGGCCGGCGTCAGCGTGCGGACGAGGTCGTCGAGCGCGGAACGGTCACCCCCGCGCCAGCGGGAGTGCGCCTCGGCCGCGCGGTTCCACAGGGTCGCCGACGCTTCGGCGGGGGGCTGCCCGTGCATGATCTGATCCAACACCACGGCGACAGGAGCCAACAGGGGGAGGGGGTGATACATCCTCCCTGTCGTGATTTCTCGATTTCTTGGGGCTGCCGGGGCGGTGGTATGCTCATCTTCGCTTTCGGGCATGGGGCTATGGCGCAGTTGGTAGCGCGTCTCGTTCGCAATGAGAAGGTCAGGGGTTCGAATCCCCTTAGCTCCACCAGAAGGTCGTTGTTCAAACCAACGACATCACCGGTTTGAGTTCCAGATTCCGCCGTCCGTCCCTGTTGGCGGACGGCGAGGGTCTGGACGTCGCGGTCGAGGAACACGTTGAACGGGACGCCGGGTTCGCCGTGGATGGCGTCGTCATCAGTGACGATGAGCTTGTCGAAGAAGGCTTGGTTGGCGATCCTGCGGAGCGAATCGTCGATGCTCATGTAGATGGCGTGCATGTCCCCGGCGAGGGCGAGGCAGTCGTCCAGGTGGGCTTTGGCTTGGTCGTACTCGATGTCGCCGGCGTTGATCTGCGCGTCGAGGAACGCGAGCCGCCGCGCGATGCGGTCCTGCTCGGTGCCGAGCAGGTCGAGGGGCACGGCTCCGGCGTAATGAGCCTGCATGAGCTTGGTGCGCTCGTCACGGAGCGCGTCGCGTTCTGCCTTGTACCCCTGGGCCTCGTGCTTGGCGACCTGGTGCAGTCGGTCGAACTCACTGGTGACCAGCTCGCGCAGCGCGGTGACGACGTGTTCGGGTATCTGGACGTGGCGGTAGTAGTCCTCGACGGCGGCTTCGATGTCGGGCACGAACATGGACTTGCGTTCGCAGTTGGTGCGGCGGGCGTGCCGGCCGGTGCACATGAAGTACGGGTAGATGACGCCGCGGCGGCTCTTGGCGTTGGTCAGCGTCAGCCGGGACCCGCACTGCCCGCAGTACAGGCTGCCTTTCAGGTAGTGGTCATGGGACTGGGTCTTCTCCCCGGAGGTCTGGTGCGCGGTGAGCACCGCCTGGACGCGGTACCAGACCTCGGGCGCGACCAGCGGTTCGTGCAGGCCGTCGTAGCTGGCACCGCGGAAGCGGACGCTGCCCTTGTAGTAGGGGTTGGTGAGCATCTTGTGGATCGTGGACAGCACCGGCGGCTTGGAGGGCCGCTTCGGGGTCGGCACGGTGGTCAGGCCCCGGTCGATGAGTTCCTCGCGCAGGCTGATCGTGGAGTAGTTCCCGGTGGCGTAGGCCTCGAAGGCCCACGTGATCAGTGGTGCCCGGTCGGGGTCGACTTCGACGGTGCGGACCTCGCGGCCGAGTTCGTCACGCTTGGTGACGTTGAGGTAGCCCATCGGGGCCTTGCCGTTGGTCCCGCCACCCTGGGCTTTCTGGTTCATGCCCTTGGAGACCTCGCCGGCGAGGTTCCGGGAGTAGAACTCCGCGATGGTGGACATGATGCCGTGCAGCAGCATCCCGGACGGGGTCTCGTCGATGTTCTCGGTCGCGGAGACGAGCATGACCCCGGCCTCTTTGAGGGCGAGGTGGATGGTCACGTCGTCGGCGCGGTTGCGGGCGAGCCGGTCGACCTTGTGAACAATGCAGTAGGCGACCTGGTGGGTCTTGACGTACTCGATCATCCGCATCAGCTCGGGCCGGTCGGCCTTGCGGGCGGACTCGCCGGCGTCGACGAACTCCTCGGTGATGATCGCGTTCAGCTCGCGGGCCTTGCGCAGGTTCGCCTCGCGCTGAGCGGGGATCGAGAAGCCCTCGTCCCGTCCGCCCTTGGAGGCCTGCTCTTTGGTTGACACGCGCAGGTAGGAGACGGCGAGTGTGGTGGTCTCGCCGATGCGATCGAGCGCGGTGGCGGCGGGTGGCTGCTGTGCAGTGGTCGTGGCGGTCATGGGTCGTGTTCCCTTCCCCGGTGGTCGGGGCCAGCACGAGCGGCGGCTACCGCTGGTGCGGTGCGACTCGTAATGGGGAAACACGACCCGGCAGCTCCGAAGGAGCCGGCCGGGTAAGCCACGAAGGCCAAACAGGACTGCGCACCACGACCAAGCCCGAAAGCTCAGCCGTTGGCTTCTTGCGCTTCTGATTCTACCTCGCCGTCCCGACATTGCTCTGAGGCCGGCAGGACGGTGTCGGCGTCCGTCGCGGGCGTGGTGCGGTCCTGCTCGGCGCGGGAGCGGGCCATGCCGATGAACAGTTGGACGAGCTTGTGCAGGTCTGGGCTCTGCCGCGGCTCGGCCTCGATCCGGTAATCCCGCATCCTCTCCGGCAGCCGCTCATCCCTGTCGCGGGAAGCCCGGCCGGTCACGGGACTTCTCCGGTGCGCTCATCGAGGCTGCGGAAGAACGCCTCCTCGGCCTCGCGGCGGGCTTCGACCTGATCGAAGACGAACTGTACGAAGTCCTCCCCGCGGTCGGCGATGATCACGTCCTCCACAGGCGGTGCGGGGTCTTCGCCGGGCCAGGTGGTCTGGCGGGTGGGTCGGTCGCGGTCCAGGCGGGTGCCGGAGGCGGCGACCCATTCGCGGAGCCGGTTCCGGGCGTCGGCGAAGTCACGATGCCAGCCGAACGGCGCGGACCCGGCCTGCTCGGGGTCATAGGCGCCCAGCCAATGCAGATGCAGAGCCGACAGCTCCCACACCAGCTCGGGGTGGCGGTGCCAGAACGGAGGCACCACGCTGGCGGGTAGTCCGTAGGTGCGGCGCAGCCACGCCACCCAGTCGTTGAGCGCGAGCCACTCGACTTCCAGATCGTCGGCGGACAGCAGGTTCCAGTTCACCGGGTGCGGCGGCTCGGCCACATCGTCCGCTCCGGCGTCGGGCCCGTCGTCCGGGTCGAAGTGGTCGGGCTCGTCAGGCTCAGGGGTGTACTCATCCATCGTCGTCAGCCCCTTCCGGTCACAGGCTCACGGCCGCGGGCGATGCGGTGGCCGGGCGGTGCTCAGGTGCGGTGAACGCGGTCGCGTCGCGCTCGGGCGGGCTGCGGCGGGGTGTGCGGTCGACGTCGTAACGGGTGCGGGCCATGTCGTGGCCGAGGCGGCGGGCGACGAACTCCTCACCTTCGACGTTCTGCCCGTCGCGCTGATAGCTGTACTCGCGGACATAGCCGTCGGCAATGACCTTGTCGCCCTTGGCCAGTCGTTCGTGGCCCTGCTCAGCGGCGGCCTTGAACGCGACCAGGTTGTGGAAGGTGGTCTCCAACTGCGTGAACGACCCGTCCTGCTCTTGCCGGTAGTGCTCCTTGCCGACCTTCATATACAGCCGGGCATCACCGTTCTCCGTGCGACTGAGCTGCGGGTCGGACGCGACAAACCCCGAGAACGACTGCTGAGTCTGGATAGCCATCGGACTCTCCTCCTGACACTCACGCGACCCCCGTTAGGAACCGCTCGTGTCAGGCAGGTGCACCCACGCGCCCCACAGATGACAAGGGAGGTCAGGTGTCGGCGGGGCGACGCAGCAGCGCCTCGATGGCCGCGCCGTCCGTGCCGAGCTGGGCGGAGTTGGGGCGTGTCGGCCAGGGCCGCAGGCCGGTCACGATCGGCGGGGCGGACCGCAGCAGGGTGACGCCGGTGCCAAAGGGCAGGGTGCGGATGCGGTCGGGCGGGAGGATCGGCACCCTTCTGATGGAGCGTTGGTTCGATCTGGTGCCGTGGTCGCCGAGGGTCACCGAATCGGTGTACTCGTCCCGTTCGCCGATCAGCGAGGAGAGGTCTTGGAGGTCGCGGGAGTTGGAGGCGCCGCCGAGGATGATCTTGACGATGGAGGCATCCCAGATCGCGCCGGCGGCGTTGTCGCCCCACTTCTCCCGCGCTTGTGCGAGGGACTGCAAGACGGGGAGGCAGGTGATGCCGGTGCCGCCGCCCTCGGCCATCAGCGTCGGCAGCGACGGCAACGGTGAGAGGTTGGCGATCTCGTCCAGGGCGAGCAGCAGGGGCGGGTCGAGCCGGGCACCCGGTGAGCGGGCGGCGAGGCGGCGGGCGGCTTCCACGAGGTCTTCCACGAACGCGGCCACGAGGGACGCGGACGCCCCGGCACCCGCACCCGTCGCCAAGAGAAACAGGGTCCCGCGCTGTTGGAGGAAGGCTTCGGGGTCGAAGTCCTCGCCCTCGCGAGCAGTCACCGCGTCGAGGACGCGCGGGTCGGCCAATGCTGAGAGGGCGAGGGAGACGCCTTGCCAGATGGAGTCGCGCGTCTTGGGGTCGGAGTCGATCATCGCGCCGAGGGAGTCGGCCCATCCGGTGGCTGCGCCGGGGTGGTTCGTGAGGACGGCGACGGCTTCGGCCGCGATGGAGGGGTCCAGGGTCCACCGGAACAGCTCGGCCGGCGGCCGGCCGTCCAGAGCGGCGGCGTGCAGCAGGGCTTGGAGAGCGGTGCGGGTCTTGCCTTCCCAGAACCCGCCCGACTCGACACCGCCGTAAGACAGGCCGGTGGAGGCGGCGAGGCCGGTGGCGCGGATCATCGCCGTCAACGGGTCCTCACACCCCCGCACCGGGGACCACCGCAGGCCGGCGGGGACGCCTTCGGCGAGGTGCTGGGGGTCGAACACTCCCACCGGCCGCCCGTCCCGCGCTCGGGCTTTCAGGGTGGCGGTGAGGTTGTCCGGCCGCGTTGACGTGGTCACGACCGCTCCCGGCGCATCCAAGATGGCATTGATGACCACGTGCAGGCCCTTGCCTGACCGGGGTGGGCCGAGCAGCAGGATCGAGTCCTCCACCGATGCCCACACCTGTTTGCCGTGGCTGGTGCCGAGCAGGTACCCGACATCGCCTGGTGAGGGTTGCTCCACGGAGGGGCGCAGTGTGCCGGCGCGGCGCAGCAGTGCCTTGCCGGAGGCGGTTTGACTGACTTCGTGGCCGGTGGCGGTGCCGGCCAGGCGGCGGGGGTCGGTCTCGGTCTTGCGGGTGTGACGGCGCAGCCACACCCACACCCACCCGCCACCGACGCACAGGCCCGCGAGCAGGAGGCCGGTGACGATCCAGTAGACGACCGGGTTCAACCCTGCGGCGTCGAGCGCGGCGGCGGGGTCGGCGGGGTTGAACAGCACCCCGAGCCCCGACGCCGGTCCCGCGGCGGGCTGGTTGGTGCCGGTGAGGAACGCGGCCACGCTGCCTGATGCGCGCAGGATGAGCGCGACGCCGAACATGCCGACCAGCCCGATCAGGGCGGCGTTGGTCAGCTCGTCCCCGAACGACCCGGCCTGCCGGCCCTGCGGGCTGCTCACGGCACCCGCCTGACCACGATCGTGCCGGAGATACGCCCGTAGAGCACCGCCTCGCCCGCGTCGTCGCCCTCAGGCAGCGCGGCGTCGAGCTGTTGCTGGTCGAGCAGGGCTCGGGCGGCCCCGGTGCCGGTGGCGTCGGTGTGGGCGACGATCACGGCGACGGCGATGTCCTCACCGGGCACGAACCCGTCCCCGGTGACCTCAATCAGCACCGGAGGCTCGTGCTGCGTGGTGTGCTTGGCGCGGCGTGAACGCTGCGTCCCCGGCCCGGCCGGTTCGTCGTCGGGTGGTGGTGGGGTGGGTTTGCGGGCGCGGATGAGGTCGGTGAACACGGTCCCGTCGACCTCGCGGACCTCGATCCGCACCGCTACGGTGCGATCGTGGGTTACCGCGTCCAGCAGCGGCCCGAAGGTGCCCCGTGTCCACTCCGAACCCGCGGAAGGTGACGGGAACGGCGTGCCGTCGACGGTGACGTTCAGGGCGCCGTTCTCAGTGACAGTGATGACGACGTGTGGCAGCGCCACCGGTGTCTCGTCGGGCTGCTGGGACGGGGTGTGGTGCAGCGGGTTGCGGCCCTTCATGACTGACCGCCCAGGTAGCGGGCATCGGTCCGGAACAGTTCCAGCTCGACGGGATGGAGCTGGTGCTGCGAGATGAAGCTTCTGGACTTGATCTTCCACAGCCCCTGTCCGACGCCGAGGGTGGGGAGGAGCTTCTGCTCGGTCCCGGTCAGCCCGAGCGCGGCGGCGGTCGGGCCGAGCTGGTCGGACTCCTGCCGGTAGACGATCCGGGTCTCGGCGTTCGCCAACAAGGAGTTGGCGAGGGACCGCATCGCGGAACCTTGGTCGCCGACGTTGTCGAGGTCGGTGAGCTTGTGGAAGATCAGCATGTTCGCGATCCCGTAATGGCGCGCCAGCCGCCAGTGCGCGTCCATCCGCCGCAGCAGCGCGGGGTGGGACATGAGCCGCCAGGCCTCGTCGTAGATCACCCACCGTTGCCCGCCGGCCGGGTCCAGGAGCGCGGACTCCATCCATGCGCTGGAGCACGTCATCAGCACCGAGATGAGGGTGGAGTTCTCCGTCACCCGCGACAGGTCGAGGCTGATCATCGGCAGCGACGGATCGAACGCCACAGTGGAGGGGCCGTCGAAGAGCCCGCCGAGGTCCCCGGCAACCAGGCGACGCAGGGCATGCCCGACGAGCCGGCCATCCTCCCCGAGGCGCCCATCGTTGTCTTGGGATGGGGACAGGATGCGGTCCACGACCATCGGCAGGATCGGCACCGTGTTCTCCCGCACCGTCGCGGTCAAGGCGAGGTCGATGGCGGTGTGCTCCAGCGGCGTCAGCCCGCGCGCCAGCACGGTTTCGGCGAGGGCGCCGATCAGATCGCGACGCCGGGAGGCGACCGTGGAGGCCCACTGCTCATCCGACAGGCCGGAGGGCCGGTGGCCTTCATCGAGCGGGTTCAGTCTCGTGTGCAGCCCGTGACCGAGGACGATCGCCCTGCCGCCGACCGCTTCGGCGACCGCGGTGTGCTCGCCCTTGGGGTCGCCAGGCACGTAGACGCGGCGGCCGAACGGCAGGGACCGGGTGTAGAGGCTCTTGGCGAGGGATGACTTGCCGGAGCCGACGATCCCGGCCAGGACGATGTTGGGCGCGGTGATGATGCCGCGGGCATACAACACCCAGGGGTCGTACACGAATGACCCGCCGGAGTAGAGGTCTTGCCCGACGAACACGCCATCGGAGCCGAGGCCGCCTTCGGCGACGAACGGATACGCCCCCGCCAACGTCGCGGACGTGTCCTGATGGCGGGGCAGCCGGAACCGGCCCGGCGACCTCAGCGCAGCGGGTCCGGGTTCGCCGACGGCAGGCAGGTAGGTCGTCGCCCGGCGCTCGGCCTTCTCAGCTTCGGCCTTCGCCCGCGCCGCCTGCTTCTCGGCCCGACGTTGCTCGGCCTGGAGGCGGGCGGCGGCCTGGCGGCGTTGCTTGCGCAGCCGGCGTCGCTCGGCGGCAGGAGCGACCAAGACCGAGGTGTGCAGCCGCTCGGGCTCACTCGCGCTCACAGCGAGAGTCCTCGGGACTGCTTCACCGCAGCCACACCGGGATGCTCGAACCACGACGGATCGGGCGCCCTCCGCGACGGCACGGACGCCGCCTGTCTCGCTTCCGGCTCGGGGGCGCCGATCCCGGCGATTGCCTCCCGCGCCGGCACCACACCAGAGTCTTCGAGGACGTCGGCGGGCGGGGTGTGGTGTTCGCGGAGAAGGCTGACGTGGCCGGCGAACGGGTTGTAGGTGAGGGTGTAGCCGTCCTCGCCAGTGATCACCCGGTCCAGCGGCCCGGTCGGGGGCTTGTCGTAGACGTAGCCGTTCTCCAGTGCGGCCTGGGTGGTCTCGTCCCCGTAGTCATAGCCAGCGAGGTGTTCGAGCGCCGCGGCGGTGCCGTCCCGGTCGATCACGTCGAGTACCTGGTCGGCTTCCTCGCCTTGGAGGAACACCACGCTGATCCACTGCCGGCCCGTCCCGGACGCTTCGCTTGCCGGGGCCGGCTCGGCGGGCTCGGTCAGCTCGGTGAGCGCGTCGGCGTTGGTGCGGGCTGCCTCGGCCACCCATTCCGGGAACAACCCTGTGTGCTCGGGCGTGCTGTCGGGATGGTCGAGGGCGTACTGGCGGGCCTCGCCGGCGGCGCCAAGGAACGTGGCGAGGTCGCGGATCGCATGGTCGGGGTCGACGGGCTGGCCGGCGCCGGTGAACAGGTCCCGACCCTCCAGCTCCCGCCCCGTAGTGGTGTCGATGATCCGGTAGGCATAGCGCTGATGCTCACCCGCCGGCGTATCGGGCCACACCGTCAACGTGAGTGTCCCGGCCTGCACGGTCGTGGTCGCGGGGTCGCCATCGAGGCGCGCGGCCAGTCGTTCACGGGCAGCGTCTCGATCCACGACTGGCTCGGGGTGCCACGCGATTCGCCCGGAGTGGGAGAACGCGGTGTTGAGGTGGTCGTGGGCCTGGTCGAGCAGGGTCCCGGCTCGGTGCAGCTCGTCGGCGGCAGCGAGCGCGGAGCGGTCCCCGGCGAGGTGGTCGCCGTCATCGTGCTGTGCCCGGTCCCGGTGGGCGAGGTGAGTATTGGCGAGCTGGTCTAGCACCTGCCGCAGCGATCGCATGGTCGCGGTGAGGTCACCGAACACGGTGTAGGTGTCGGCCGGGTCATCGAACACACGGGAGGCGTGGGCGAGACCCCGCATCGCTTCGGACGCCTCGGCGGCATCGGTGAGCGGGTCGCGGAACGTCGGCATGATGGGGTCTCCCAGACTGATTGAGGGCGTGTGCTCTCAGGTGCGCGGGGTGTCCCTTATCGACGGAAGCCACTGATAGCGGACAGGAGGTGTCCGTGGTGGCGTCTACGGTCGATGACATGACGAGCATTCAGCAGACGCGGACTGTCGCGCAGAAGATGGGCGTCAAGCCCGGCCTGCGTGCGTATCTGCGCGACGCGCCGGCGACGGCTGTCACGGCGATGGGCCTTCCTGACCTCGACGTTCCTGAGACGTTGACGGGCGAGTTGGACTACCTGCATCTGTTCGTCGTTACCCAGGACCGGCTGCGTGAGCAGTTCGGCGAGCTGCGTGACCGACTCCGTCCGGGCGGGATGCTGTGGGTTTCGTGGCCCAAGGGCGGCAAGCTCGGCACCGACCTGACCATCAAGTCGGTGATCGCGATCGGTTACGAACTGAACATGGTCGAGAGCACCTGCCTGCGTATCGACGAGGTCTGGTCGGGACTGAAGTTCACCCACCCCAAGCCCGGCAAGACCTACGCCAACAGCTACGGCACCCTCCCAGACCAGCGGACCTGACTGCGGGCGTGCTCATACGCGGCGGCAGAGTGGAAGGGCGGCGGCGGTGAACGCGGCGGCCTGCTGCCCGACCAGGAGGCGGGTCTCGCAGGAGGCTTGGATCGCGGCCTGCTCGATCGCCGCCACCCCGGCGTCCAGCTCCTCGACGGTGGGTGCGGAGACGGCGATGAGGCCGGTGTAGCGGAGGATGCCGTGGCCGGCGGTGAGGTCGGCTTCCTGTTGGAGCACGTCGTGGTACTCCGCGGTCTGCGCCGCGTCCTCGATCTGCCCGATCTTCGCCCGTTGAGCCTGGTCGGAGATGTGCTCGACCTTCTTCTTCCGGATGTCGCGGGCCGCGGCATCGGAGCGCAGCGGCGTGCACAGCAACGAGAAGCTCCGCTGAATCCCGGTCGAGAGCAGCACCGGGGACAGGAAGCCGGGATAGACCAGCGAGCGGGGCCACTCCGAGACCCACAGCACCGCGTGGTGCGCCGAGTCGGTGCGCAGCCGCGACCAGGACTCGTTGACCGCGACCGGCCCGGCGGTGGCGAGGGACTGGCCGAGCTGTCCGTGGCGTTCGAGGGTGGCGGCGATCGCCGGGTCATAGGCCGAGCGGAGGATCACTGCGATCTGTCCTGGGGTGAGCCATCCCGAGGGTGCCAGGTCGGCCGAGCGCAGCGCCGCGACGAGGGTGTTCATCTCTTGGCGCAGGACCGCGGCCGCGCCGCGCAGGCCGCCGCCGGCGGTCCTGATCTGCCGCGCGGCCGTGTTCATGTCCAACGCCAGCGACAGCGTCGTCGCGTGCCTCTCGCCTGCGGGACCTGCGCGGTCGATCAGCTCGGCGTACGTCTGTGCGGCCCAGGTGTCGTCGGCGGTGCCGTGCGCTTCCCACCATTCCGCGAGGCCGGTACCGGAGTCCGGCAGGGTGCGTTCCAGGACTTGCAGGGTGGCGATGCGGCCGGAGCGGCACACGGTCGCCAGGACACGGCCCCAGGAGGTGACGCGCCGTTCCTGCTCGCCCGGATCGAGGAGCACGAACGCCGGATGCGTGACCTCGCAGACCACCGTCAGCGTGGCGGCGGTGGGGTCGTGGATCATCCCCGCGTTCGTTTCGGGGTCGGTGTACTCGCGGAGTCGCGCCATGTCGCCGGGCAACGCGAGTGTTCCCACTGGTCGGGGCTTGACGACGTGGCGGCGGTAGAGGAGTTGGCCGCCGGTGGTGCGCCAGAGCCACCAGCACGCGACCGGCAGCCATTCCACCGCCGGCCGTCCGGCGACCGGTATCCAGGTCAGGGCGGCGGCGATGACCCAGATGGGGGCGGTGTAGGCGAGCAGGATGCCACCCCCGGCGTAGAGGGCACCGACGACCGAGAGGACGCCGGTGGCGAGGGTGATGAGCTGCGCCAACGACAGTCCCAACAACACGCCGCGGCGGGTGAGGCGGGAGAACTTCACCGGCACCAGCTCACCCGACGACCCAGCGGGCTCGGTCTGCTTCGCGGACATGGCGGCTCACTCCTTCCCGGTCGGCTTCGGCGCCGGCGGCGGGGGCTGCTTCGGCGGACGTGCCTCCGGCTGGGACGGCCCCGCCGTGGGTCCCGCGCCGGGCGTCTTGGGTGCCGGGGTCGACGGCGGGGGCGCCTGCGCGGGCGGCGGGGTGGTGCCCGTCTGGCCCGCGGAGTCGGCGGTGGAGTCGGCTTGGTTGCCGATGGCCTCGCCCGCCTTGGGTCCGGCGGTGGCGGCGTCCTTGGCGACCTTCGCCGCCACGACAGCGGCTGCGGCCGGACCAGCCGCCGCACCCGCGCCAGCCCCACCGCCCGCACCTGCTCCTGCGGAGCTGCTGGCGGCCGCCTTGCTGCCCGCGCCAGCGGTGCCGCTGGAAGAGGCTGGTGTGGGGTTCTTCGGCTCCGGCGGCTTCTTCCCACCGCCACCACCGCCACCGTCGTTGTCGTCGAGGACCTTCTTCGGCTCACCGCCGCCGTTGCCGCCGGGCTTGGAGGGGACCGGGACGGGACTGTTGAGGGCGTTCTTTGCGTCCTGTTCGGAGCCGATGGCGTGGTACATGTCGAACCCGACGAACGCGATGAACTTGTAGGTCAGATACGGGGCGAACGCGGCCATCGCCATCAGCACGATCCCGGCGATCGGATCGGCCACCGAGGCCAGGTCGCCGTCGATGGGTGCGCTGACTTGGGTGATGGCGACGAGGAACATCACGACCAGGACGAGCTTGGAGCAGATCAGTGCGATGACGAACATCGCCCACTTGCTGATCCATCCCCGACTGGCATCCCACGACGCCCCGGAGAAGGCGAGGGGTGCGAACACGATGGCCACCAGCAGCAGCGCCTTCCTGACCAGCAGGGAGAGCCAGACGATGGCGGCGGCGGCGATCGCGAGGCCGGCGAGGAAGATGGTGATGATCGCGCCCACGCCGGGGGCGGCGATGTTGATGCCGACCAGGCCGGCGGCGAGCAGGGCGATCTTGTCGCCCATGCTCTCGGTGGTCTCCCCGGCGGCCTGGATGATCCCGATGCAGAGCTGGTCGACGATCTCCAGCAGCAATGCGGTCAGGGTGATGACGACGAAGCTGCCGAGCACGCTCTTGGCGAGCCCGAGTGCGGCACGGGACAAGGCGGTGGGGTCGCGTCGGATGAGGCCGGTGATGAGCTGGAGGCAGAAGAAGATCAGCATCACGAACACCGCGATGCCGAACAGGATGTTGTAGACGCTCACGTACTCCGGGCTGGTGACGTCCACGAGCGTGGTGGTGTCGAACACCGCCCAGACGGCCTCGAACAGCCACCCGGCGGCGGCGCCCATCGCACCGGCGAGCCAGTCGAACGGCGCCGACACCAGACTGGCAGCGGCCTCACCGGCGGTGTCGCAGACGGTCGAGACGAGGGGGATATCGCACACACCCACCGCAGATCACTCCTTCACGCCAGGGTCGAGTAGGGCGGTCAGACCTGCTGGCCGACGTTCCAGAAGAAGTTGATGAGCGTGACCGACGCCCCGCAGATCACCGCGGCGCCGCAGGAGACGAGGACGCCGATCTTGCCCCTGCCCGCGAGGTGGGGGTTGGAGGAGTTGGCGCCGAAGCCCCACACGATCGCGCTGATGATGAGTGCCAGGACGGAGAGGATCAGGCCGACGGTCATGACGGCGCCGACGATGGTGCGCAGCTGCGCGATGCCGGGCAGGCCGTCGCTGTTGGGGTCGATGTTGATGTCCATCGGCACCACGAGCGGTGCGGCGAGGACGGTGGTGGCGAGGTCGAACACGATGGGCTCCTGACAGGAACAGCCCGCCAGAGACGGCGGGGAACACGGACGGGGTTCACGCATCAGGTGCGCCCCACCTCCACGTGTCCGAGTCCGACCACCGAGAGGCGCAACAGACGGATGCCGCCCCACCCCGGCAGGGCGAGACGGCATCCGTGGCGCGACGATGGATGACGGCGGCGGCGTGCGGGGTGTCAGAGCTGGTCGCCGAGGGCGATGAGCCAGTTCATCCACGCGACCCCGCCGCCGGCCAGTACCGCGGCGCCCAGGGCGACGAGGACACCGGTGCGGCCCTTGCTCGCGATGGCGTGGTTGCCGTTTGCGGCGGCGATCGCCCACACGATCGCGGACACGATCAGCATGAGCACCGCGACGATCAGCACGAACGTCAACAGCGCACCGATCACCGCACGGAGGTCACCGATGCCGCCGAGCCCGTCGAAGTCCGGGAACACGTCCATGACCGCTCAGCTCCCGGCTCGTACGGAGACATGGACGTGGTCGGCGTGCGATCCGGTGATGCTGTCGGGGTCGTGCATGCCGCCGCCGTCGTAGGGACGCCAGCCCTCGGCGTCGCGGGCGAGAGACCAGATTTTTCCGTCCCAGATCAGGTACTCCACGCCCAGGGCTTCGGCATGGGTCTTCATCCAGTTCGTCACGTCCCAGCCGAGCTCGCGCTGCGCCGGGGTCGGGCGCTGGCCGATGGCGTTGCCGAACGTGCCGTCACAGGCGCGGCCGAGGGGGTGTTCGGAGACGGAGCCGGGGCGGGGTGAGTAGCAGGCCCAGCTCGTGTCGGGGAACGCGACGATCGTCTGCTGATACAGGTGCAGCATCCGCGCGGTGATCTGCCCATCCGACGTGGGGTCGTCGACCATGCGGTTCGGGTCGCCCTCGAACGGCTCCGGCGACCCACCGGGAGCGCTGCCATTCTCAGGGTCGCAGTCCTCGCCGGGGGTGCCGGGGCCGGTCTCAGGTTCGGGCAGGTCGGCCGCGTCATGGGAGTTGAGCCAGGCGGCGGGGTCGGTGTGCTCACCGTTCGTGCCGCCGATGCGGACCTCGAAATGCAAGTGCGGACCCGTGGAGTTGCCGGAACTGCCGATGTCGCCGATGTGCTGCCCGGCGACCACCTGGTCTCCGGGCGCGACGTGGATGCCGTGCTCCCACATGTGCGCATACGCGGTCGCGACCGTCTGACCGCCGATGGTGTGCTCGATGACGATGAGCCCGCCGTAGCCGCCGGAGAACTCCGCCACCGTGACGGCGCCATCGGCTGCCGCGAGCAGCGGGGTGCCGTCCGGGGCGGCGAAGTCGGTCCCGGTGTGGAAGGAGTCCTCGCCGGTGATCGGGTGCACCCGCGGCCCGTACTCGGAGGTGAGGACCCAGGTGCCCTCCGGGACCGGGAACACCACCCGCGAGGACTCCGGCCGGGCAGCCTGTACGACCGGAACCGCGTCGCCACCCGCGGCCGTCGTGGTGGTGAGGGTGGACAGGATGGCCTCCGCGACCGGCTCGTAGTTGCGGTACCGGTCGGGGTAGGCGGAGACTTCGACGGCTTGGGCGGCCTCGCCCTTGTCCATGTCCTCCCAGCCGGGAATGTCCAACAGGCCCCGCGGCGAGGGGTGGTTCGGACCGGTGGGTCCGCCGAAGAACGCCTCCGCCTGATAGACGGGGTCCATCAGCTCGGCGACGGTTCCCCACCCGGACTGTGGCCGCATCTGGAACAGGCCCAACGAGTCGTGGTCTCCGCCGTCGCCGTCGTTGGGGTAGTTCGCGCTCTCGGGGTAGGCGCTGGTGTTGGAGAGCATCCGCAGGGTGGATTCGGTGAGTGCGGCCATCAACGCGATGACCAGCCCGTCGCGACTCACGCCGTCGATCCCGGAGCCGGTCTCGATGATCGTCGCGGCGTGGGTGAGCTGGGTCCGGTTCAGGGTGAAGGTCTCACCGTTCGCGGTGGTGACCTCCAGCTCGTCGGGGACGTCGCCAACGGTGAGGTTCGTCCCGCCGGGGACGACGCAGGCGCCGGTGGCGGTGAGGGCGGGGTTCATCACCACGCCGATCCCGACCAGGATCAGGGAGGGGGCGAGGAAGAGCACCGCGAGGGTGGCGATGGCGAGCTTCTTCAACACGACCGATCAACCCCCTGGCTACTGGAGGGGGTTGTCGAGCTGGGACAGCCGCAGCAGGTGGCAGGTGTCGTAGGTCGGTGCGCAGACGATGAACACCGTGAACGCCACCGCATGCTCCGAGGCGACTTGCTCGTCGTTCCAGACCCCGGTGCGGTGGCGGGTGCCCTCGATCGTGTACGCGATGGTGCCGGGCGCGAGCTGGCCCGGCTGGGCCTGCTCGACCGCCTCACCCCACGCCTCCGGCACATAGGCGTCCTCGATGGTCAGGTGCTGGGCGGTGGTGTACTGACGAAGCTCCAGCCAGGCTTCCCGCGACGGGAGGTATGCGGCGACGTCGGAGGCGAGCCCGGCCTGCTCCGCACCCGAGGGGTCGCCCACGGCGAGGATCACCGAGCTGTAGTCCAGCGGCATCAACCCGCTGCCGGTGTCCCAGGCGAACAACGCCTCGGCGACGTTGCCGGCGAAGGTCTCCGGGTCATCGGACGCCTCGACCTCCGGCAGCGCAGGCAGAGTCGGTGTTCCGGTCGGGCCGGGTTCGCCAGGTGAGGTGACCACCGGCCCCGGCCGCGTCCCGCTGTCCCCGCCGGGTGTATCGGGCTTCGGTCGCCCGGCCAGCAGGCCGTAGACCCCGATCCCGGCGAGCACCACGATCGCCACGAGCGCGGCGATGAGTGCGATGAGTCGGTGACGGGAACGAGGATCAGACGAGGCGAATGGGGTCTTCATACCCGGCAGGTGCGCCCACCCTGACCAGACGGAGGAACCCGAGGACGGCGATGGCGCACGGCCCGGTCAGAGGGCGCGCAGATGCCCCCGCGCCGCGGGGGCATCGTCGGCTGCCCGGCGGTCGCGGGCGGCGCGCAGCTCCTCGGCGAACCGGCTGGTGCCTTCGGCGGTGTCCAGGAAGCCCGCGATCTGCTCGTCGGTGAGTTCGGCGGCGAGCTGGTCGGGGTCGTAGTGGGTCCACCACTCGGTCAGCTCGCCCCAGGTGTGGATGAACGCCCGCACCGGATACCGCACCGGCTCCCCATCGACACCGGTCAGCGGCACCGGGCGCGGCACCGGCTGCTTGCCCTTCTGCTTCTTGGCGGCAGTGGCGCGGGCGACGGCCTCGTCGGCCATCTGATGTAGATCGGCCTCCCGCGCGCCCTGCGCAGCGATCGCCGCGTCGCGAACCGCCAGGTAGATGGGATGCACCGGGGCTCCGGCCTCGATCCGCTCCAGCCCCGCCTGTGCCTCAGCGCGCAGGCTCTCGGGTTGGGCGGGGTCGGCGGCGAGATGTTCGAGGTAGCCGATCTTCTCTAGGGTCGTGTGCGAGGCGCCGCCGGGGACCATCGCCGCCGCCTGTTCACGCGAGTCCCCCAAAGCGGTTGACGGTCCCGCAAAATTTGCGGGACCGTCACTCCCCGGCTGGTAGTCGCTGCTGAACTGCGTGGAGACCTTGCGGCGGGCGGCGTCTTCGGCCATGACCTGCTTCAGCTCCCGGTACAGGGCGGCGGCCTCGCGCTGGGTGAGCGGTTTGTGGAGCATGTTGTCGTCCTGTTCGGCCAGGAGCTGTCCGAGTCGGTCGGAGAGTCCGGAACGGACCCACACGTTGACCTTCTTCTCCCCAAGCCGCTTGATCGCCGCGAGCCGACGCGCTCCGCAGACGAGCACGCCGTCCGGGGTGACGGTGATGGGTTGCAGCAGTCCGTCGCGTTCGATGGAGGCGGCGAGTTCGTCGATGTCGCCCAGCTCGGTGCGGTGCCGCCGGCCGACCCGGATGGACTCGACCGTCCACTCCAGCTCGATGTGTCCCGGATCGAAACTCACTGCGCCTCACCCCCGGCGGGACGGCGCCGTGGGGCGGCCAGGGAGAGGGAGAGCACGAGGTCGTCGTCGCGCAGCAGCACCGGCAGCGTCTCGCCGATCAGCAGCCGCAACAGCACCCCCTTGCCGGCACTGGTGGCGGCGTAGGCGGGGTGGGGGTTGCCGAGCAGTGCCCGTAGCAGCACGGTCCACGAGGCGCGGGGCAGGTCGAGTAGGGCGCGGGCGTGCCGGTCTCGCCGCAACGCCTCGTAAGCGCTCTGCCGGGTACCGGCCCGCATCAGCGCCCCACAGACATGCTCCACCGACGCCCGCGCGGTCTCCGGTGCCCAGCCCAGCAGGCACAGCAACCCGATCGCGTCCTCGCTCGCCGACGCAGCGGACATGCACGCCTGATCCGAACCGCCGGAACCACTATCGCCCGCATCGGCGCTGGTGTCGGTCTCGGTGTCTACGGCACTGGGGTCGGTGACGTGGAAGGCCGGGTCATAGTCCATCAAGGCGTTGTCGCGATCGCCGAACCGCTCCGGGTCATGGAACGCGGACACGTGGGGGCGGCGGGCCTGGTGGACCGAGCAGAGCAGTCCTTGGGCGCGTTCCTCGAAGATGCAGGTGATCCGCACCCCGTGAGTGACCATCGCCCACGGATCGTCCGCGCGCCGGGTGGAGGCGTACTGCATCGCGTCGAACGCCGCCGACGCGGCTTCCCAAGGGTCCAGGCCGTGCTTGCGCGCTAATGGGGTGTACTTCTGCGCGGCGTAGGCCATCAGCTCCCGCGCCACGGGGTCGGAGGTCCATGCTCCCTCGCCTGCCTCGTGCAGTCGAGTCAGCAGGGTGCGCAAGCCCTCACCGGTGGTGAAGTCTGCCTCGTCGTGGTGGTCGGTTGTGGTGGTCATGGTCGGTCACCTGTTCATCCCGACACCCGAGCGCACCGGAGACTCGTGAGTAGCACCGCTGCGGCCGAAGGCGGACAGCGGCGGCAACCGGCGCGCCCGGTCGGCGAGGTCGTGCATCCGGTTCGCGATCGGGGCGCGGGCGCGGCGGGCCAGCTCTGCCTCGAAGTCGATACCCCGCCCCGACAGCGACGCGGAGTGCCGAGCGATCAAATCGGTGGGTCGCACCCACTCCACACCCCGCGCCCGCCTTCTGGCGATGGGCGTGCCCAGGTCGCCGTCGCGGCGGACGTGGGCGGCCTCCACCGCATCCGGCGTGCCGGTCTTCTCGACCGGCTCCGACTGCTCATGCCGCCGGTCGGGTGTCTCGTGCTGCTTCTCGTGCTGATCGTGCGGGTTCCCGTTCATCGGGTCGCCTCCTCACCATCGGTCATCTCAGGGGTGCTCGTGTCAGGAAGGTGCGCACGGGCGAACCAGCGGCCGACCGTGGACGGATGCACACCGAGTTCGCGGGCGATCCGCTTGTTCGACCACCCCGCGCCCCGCAGGTCCGCCGCCCGGTCCCTGCGCTCCAGTGCCGGTGCGGACGTAGACGTGTCGGGCACGTTCCTGCCCGCCCGATGGGCTGGCTCGCCCGCGGTGCGCGGCGTGGTCAGCTCTCGCGGCTGTGACGTTGACGGTGCGTCGAGGACCGCGGGGGACGAGGCCGTGGGGTCGGAGACCGCGGCCTCGGGACCGGCGGTGCCGGGTGCGGGACGGGTGAGAATGACGGTCAGGTGGGTGATCGCCAGCAGCACCACCGGCGGCACCGCCGCCACGCTGGCGGCCAGCACGCCGGGCACGTCGGCATCGGCGGCGACCACAGCGTGGATCGCGTTGGCGGCCACCGAGACCGCGGCGCCGCCGATCAGCAGCGCCCACGGATACCACGCCGTCTTCTGCCCAGCGAGAGCAACGACGGCGACGGTGGCGACGACGATGATGCCGTCCACGATCAGCGGCCACGCCCACGCCTGCCCCGCACCCACCCCGGACCTGGCGGCCAGGTCCACCAGTGCGGTGAAGGAGAGCCAGAACGCGCCGGCGGCGATGAACACCGTCCCGGACACCGCCGTCACCACCGCCCACCGGCGACCCGCTGCCCTGCTCGCGATCGGGGTGGTCATCACAACCCCCACACCCTTGATGACTCGGTTGACGGGCGAGCGGGATCACGGTTGAACCAGCCGTCCGCGGCCAGCGGCGACGAACCCCGCACCGGTGACGACCCATCGCGCGCGCCACGCCGGGCAGGTGCGGGGTGGACGGTGCGGTAGGCGGAACGGACCGTGGTGACGATCTCGCGCTCGGCGAGCCCAGCGTGACTGGCGGCCGCGGTCAGCACATCCAGCGCATCCGAGGCGGGGAGCCCGTTCTCCGCGAGGCGGCACGCGGCCCAGAACAGGCCACGGTTCCGCTCACCTTCACCACGGGCGGCGACCCACGCCGCCAACCGGGACACGTCCACATCGGCGTCCCGATCCACACCGCCAGACGCAGGACGGCTCGGTGTGGGGTGGGGGTCGAGGAAGTCCCGCAGCCGCTGCGCGTCTAGGACGCGGGCGGGGCCGGTGTTGACCTGCTCGACCTGGTACCCGCTTGTGGTGCCCTCGATGGAGCAGGTCGAGGGCGGGACGATGATGTAGCCGCCGTCGCCGCGGAAGTCGATCCCCGCGCGAGCCGCCTGCCACGACCGCTGCTCCGAGCCGGGCGTGGCCGGGTAGTAGGCGTGCATCCCGCCGGTGGGCGTGCGCACCAGCAGCTCCCACCCGTGCACCAGCCCGGCGCGGTGGGCACGGTCGAAGCTGGCGCGACCATCGACCGGGCCGTGCACATCGACATCCACCACGACCGCGCCCGAGGCGGCGCCGGTCGGGACGCCGATGTTCGCCCCCGGCGACTGCCGCCACCACGCCTCAATCTGATCCAGGTTGGTGGTGGCGTCGTGGAAGCCGTGCTCGGTCGCCGGCCGCTTCCCATACGAGGTGCATGGGAAGACCGGCACGCCCGCAGCCGCGAACTCGCGCGCGGCTGCCGACAGCGGCCATGACCCGTTCATCCGAAGCAGGACCGAGGAGACGGCGCCGTGCTCGGCCATCACAGCCCCCGCGCCTCGAACGCCGGCACCGGTACGGAGCGTGCACCTGGTTCAGGCAACGACGCCACCCGCCGCGGCGAAGTCGGCTCGGCTGCCGGTCGCGCATGTACGGCTACCTCGCGGTGGGCCGTGTCCCGCTCCAAGCCAGGTGGAGTGCCGTCACCGACCTGCGCGGTGTCGAGTCGGTCCAGGATCGCCAGGGCGGTCTTGCGGACCCGCTCCCCGGTGGCCTTGACCACCTCCACCGGCTCCTTGCCATCCACCCGAGCGGCCCAGGTGGAGACGTACGGGATCGTGTAACCGGAGGTGTCCATCCCGTGGGCGGCGCCGACCATCAAAGCGACGGACTCGGCCTCGACCTCACCGATCCCGCGATGCTGCCGCGCCTCCTCCTGGTCGGGACCGTGGAGCAGGACATGGCCGAGTTCATGAGCGAGGGTCTTGACCTGCGCGGCGGGGTCCATGTCCTCCCGCACCGCGACCGTGTTCGCGGAGTAGTCGGTCATCCCGTTCGCACCGTCGATCATCCCCGCATGCGGCACCCGCAGCACCGCGAACCCGGCCGCCTCCACCTGCTCAGAGAGGCCGTCCCACAACCCCGCGGGCGCCTCGCCTTCCAGCAAGTTTGGTGCTGGGGGCTCGGGGATCGGGTCACCAGAGGTCTGCGAGGCGTCCCACACATAGGCCGGGCGGACGCCCACCATCTTGGAGCGCACCACCTCACCGGCACGCGGCTTCTCACCCTTCCCAAGACGCCGCCAAGACTCCGCATCCGCAGGGTTCGCCGAGGCAAACCGGCCCGTCACGGGAGCGAGAATCTGATAGCCGGGCTGGCCCTTCTCCACCTGCCGGCCGAGTGTCTGCCACTGCTTGTAGCCGGCCACATACGACGGGAACGGCCCCGGAACCCGACCCTGCTCGTAGGCACCCTGATGTTGGTCCCAGATCAGCAGGGTGTTTGAGAACGATCTGGCCCTGAACTGTGCCGCGAATGCGAGCGCGCGCGACCAGTCCTCACCGGAGACGAGGTGTTCGACCGCCCCGGTCAGGCGCTTGTGCAGCTCATCGAGCTTCGCCTCCCGCGCCGCCTGCGCTCGCTCTCGTGTCGTCGCCATCGGCGTGTCCTCCCGATACTCTGAGCACCCGGCCGACCAGGCCCGGTGACCATTAGGTACGCCGCGAAAACCAGCAACGACAGACGGACAACGAAACAGGCGATGTGACCGTCAGGTACGGCGGTCAACCCGACGAGTCCCCACCGGACTACCAGCACTTGACGCCTTCCGTACCGGGAGGCGGGAAGGCTGCGGTGATCCGTATCGTCGATGCCGCGATCTGTACCTTCAGGATCAGGCGGCAGCTCTCTTCCGGATCATCATCCGATAGCGAGTTGGTGTCACACCTACGGCGTGACGAAACATCCGTGCAGCATGGCCGCGACTGCACCACCCCACTTCGCGCATCGCTGCCTCAATCGGCAGGTCTGTCTCGCGCAGCAGCCGAGCCAGATGCTCGGCTCGTACGGTCGTGAGGTACGTCATGGGGGTCTTGCCGTAAGCGTCCACGAAGATCCGCCCGAGCTGCGAGGGCGATAGATTTATTGCGGCCGCGAGTCGACCAAGTGTCCAGTCGTCGGCCGGCGCGTCGCGAAGCAGGTGGAGCGCTTCGCGAGCCTCGTCCCGTAGAGGCGTGAACCGCCGGTGGCGTGGCGTACCAGGGCGACCCGTCCTCCGCAGGTTCGAAGTCCGTCGCACCGGCGACGTCTTCACGTATGGGCTTACGATATCGAGCACGCCAAAGAGCAGCGCCTGCATCCGATAGAAACTCTCGGTGCACGGCCCATCGACACTGAGCGCGACCAACTCGTCCAGGAGTGGTGTAAATATCCGAGCGCGGTCCTCTCCAAGGCGGAGTATCTGGGCCGACTCGGAGTAGAGCTCGTCGGTGAAGTCATGCGCCTCGAACCGGTCTGCAAGCAGCTCGGCATGCTGCCAGAAGATCTGGTCGACGACGTAGTCTTGGTCCAGGCAGAGCGTGGTGACGGTGACTAGATCCTCAGGTTCGCTTCCGCACAGGGTGTTGGCGCCCAGGGCCACGACGTCACCGGCGCATACTGGCCTCTCGCCGAACTCGCTGAGTACGATCGCGGACCCTGCGCGGACGAAGATCAGCTTGACGCAGTCATGCGCCACGGGCGCGATAGGCACACGGATGCTGCGAGTACGAGCGACGATCGGTT
Source organism: Micropruina sp. (assembly GCA_018055925.1). Taxonomy (GTDB): domain Bacteria; phylum Actinomycetota; class Actinomycetes; order Propionibacteriales; family Propionibacteriaceae; genus Micropruina. The sequence continues at coordinate 12,468 of JAGPGQ010000010.1, read as the reverse complement.
GAAAGCGCACTGAAGGCATACACGCCCGCTACTGCCGACCCGCGCCAGGTATGGACTGGGTCATGACGTGCGCCCCTCTCATCGCGAACGCTGGTGGGGCGCCCCGAGGTCTATGGACATCGACGTCCGGCCGACCTCTAGGCGGGTGTGAGTCGCGAGGCCCTACCCCAGCGTGTTGCGGCGCGCAGCCCTCTGGCCGAGAGGTCGCACAGTGGTGAGGTCGGGCAGTCATGGTCGGCGTTCTTGGTCCTCTCGCACGGCGGCAAGGCGCTCGCATCCCCGCCCCGAGGGCTTGATCTGGCTTCCGCCGCAGCGGTGCTGACTCGCGGCGCGTGTAAAAATGTAGCAGATAGTACAATCTACTACCACGGATTGGTCCGCGTCGACCGCGTCGGTGTCAGCCTCGGGCGAAGGGAACGTGACTGTCCCGAACCGCTGCAGGTGGACACTCCGTGGTCAAGAGTGCTGTTCACGCGTATTGGGACGTGTCCTGACCTCCGCCGTGAACACGTCCGGCGGTATTGCAGGCTTCGAGACCCCGGAGTCCCTGGGTGCATCAGCGCACCAGTATTTCGTACTTGACAGTACATAAAAGGCTCTGGCATCGTGATGTCCTGTGAGTGGAGAACCTCGTGCGACCAACCGCGCAAGCGCCAAGGACCGGCGGGCGCAGGCCGAGCAGATCGGTTGTGCCGACATAGTCGATGCGTTGGGTCGTCGCCACCGCCACGGCGCGCACATCCTGGGGCTGGAGAGCCCCACCCCCGGCAGGGTCCTCTTCGGACCAGCCGTGACGATCGCCTTCTTCCCCAGTTGCGCTGCAAGCGTCGACCCCGCAGTGCACGATTTCCGATCGCTGTTCCGTGAGGCAGTTGGGGACGACTCTGAGGGAAAAGTTCTTGTGCTCGCGACCAATGGCCATCCAGGCGTCTCGGTAGGCGGTGGAACGAAGCTGGGTCGCGTGCACCACTACGGGCTCGACGGAGTGCTGACAGATGGCCGACTCCGGGACTTCACTGAGCTCCGAACGTACGGGTTCACCTCGTACTGCGCTGGTGAGGCGGTGGAGGCTGGCGGTGCGCTGATCACTCCACACCGGGCGAATGTTCCCGTGGTGCTGCGCGGTGTCGGCGTCATGCCGGGCGACTATGTTTTCGCCGACGGGTCGGGTGCGGTCATCATCCCCGCTGCAGAGATCGACGAGATCCTGCTCGGTGCCATAGCGGTCAAGCAGGAGGACGCGCACTTCCGCGAGCAGATCGCGCAGGAACGCGCCAGTGCCGGGGAGAGCACCCGGGGAGAGCGAGAGCGATGACCAAGCCGGAGCGCGACGAGCAAACAGAGCAGTCACCAGAGTCTGGAAAGGGAAGTGGCGCCGGTTTGCACCGCGCTTCTCGACACCATTCCGAGCCCGAGATGGACGGCCACTTCAGCGACATCGTAGGCCGCGAGATGTTCGCTTGCCCGCACTGCGGGCACCAACTCAGCATGTTCAGAGAAGCGCGGTCGAGCCCTGGAGACAAGGCCGCTGCCTGGGTGGCGAGCGTCGCGGGCTCATGGCCGTTCCTGCTGATCCTGGTGGTGGCGATTCTCGCGTGGTTTGTCGTGAACACCATCTTGCCGCTCTTCTATCCCCACCCGACGGCCATGCTGGACTATCTAGGAACGGCTCTGGCGATCGTCGCTGCTCTGCAGGGACCGCTGATTCTGCTCACTCAGCGACGGGAGTCCGACCGGGACCGTGCGCGAGACATCGAGACGTTCCACATCTCTCAGAACACCGAAGCCGATCTGCACTCGATCAGTCATGCCATCAACTCGGTTCTTGAGCAGTGGGAACGCGACCGGTCGTCAGGTGCCGTTGACGCACCGGGAGGTAGCGGTGCGCCTGAGAAACCACGGACGGGAGCGACTCGATCGCAGGACTCATCGTGACCCCCGAGGCTGGCGGCTCCAGTCCAGATTGGGGGCACGGTGAGTGAGAAGAAGCCGCGACGGCTGACCGCCAAGGGCGAGGCCACCCGTCTGCGTATCGTCGCGGCAGCCGCCGATCTCATGTACACGCAGGGCGTTGAGGCCACCAGCGTTGACGATGTCATAGAGGCCAGCGGAACGGGCAAGTCTCAGGTTTACCACTACTTCTCGGACAAGACCGAGTTGGTTGAGGCAGTCGTGAGGGCCCAGATTGAACGGGTGCTTGGCGAGCAGGCACCATTCCTCGACGACCTGCGCACGATGCGCGGCTTCGAGCGTTGGCGGGATGCGATCGTGGTAGGAGTGCGTGGTTGGCGAGGTGCTCACGGCTGTCCGATGGGGTCGCTGGCGGGCGAGATCGCTGGCCGGTGTGAAACTGCGCGTGAGAATCTCCAACGAGGATTCAGCGTCTGGCAGCACTGGTTCCGTCTCGGACTGGAGCGCATGCAGGACTCAGGCGAGCTACGGCCGGACGCAGACCCTGAAGAGCTAGCCGTCGGTCTGATGGCCGCTGTCCAAGGCGGGTACCTCCTCGTCAAGACCACACGGGACGAGCGCAGCATGGCGATCGCGCTCGACATGGCTCTCGATTCCATCCGCGTCGCGCTGAGCGCCGCAGAGTGAACTGCGGGGGAGGGCACATGCCTTCTGAAGCACGAGTTCCAGAGCTCGCGCGCGATTCCACGAGCCATGCCATGGTGAGGAGTTGTGCCCCCGACTCTCACAGTTCGAGCTCTATCCACTCGATGCCTCCCGAGCATGATGGTGCGAGTCAGGCCACAGCCAGCTTGCAGGCAATGGTCGATCGGGTTCCTGAAGGCTGGACCGTCGTCGCATACGAAGGTCGCTCATACGGATTGACCCGTACCACGCGAGTGCATGGCCAGAGCATCAGCATCTCGGCCGAGGAGCTAGGAGGGGACGACCTGATCAGCGCCAACGTGTACCGCACTCGCAAAGCAGAGCACCTACGGCCCTGTGAGGTATCCGAAGCCAAGGTGCTGGCATTCCTGCGCGGATGGACGCCCGCATGAGCCCTCGCGACACTCTGTCAGCAGGATCAGGAATCCACGCCGAATCCTCTGGTGTGGCTTCATCGACTACGAGGACCACGACATGTTGGCATGGCCCCGTCTAGAGATTCCACGCTTGGATGTACACGGGCCCGCAGTCTCGGTCTATGACACTGAGAACCGATCCTTGGTGACGTTGCCGCCGAATGACGCCGCGCGGATGTACGTCTGCGGCATCACACCCTACGACTCCACTCATCTCGGCCATGCGGCAACCTACGTCGGCTTTGACCTACTCAACCGCGCCCTTCGAAACGCCGGGCACGATGTCATCTATGTTCAGAACGTCACCGACATCGATGACCCGCTGCTGGAACGCGCCCACGCGCGAGGCATTCCCTGGAGTGATCTCGCACAACGCGAGACCGAGCGATTCCGACAGGACATGACAGCCTTACGCGTCCTGCCACCCGCACACTTCGTCGGAGTCTCCGAGGCCGTCACCAAGATCATCTCTCGCATCGAGATGTTGAAGGAGCGCGGCTCTATCTACCGAGTGGGAACCGACCTCTACTTCGAGGTGTCTGCCGACCCATCCTTCGGCCGCGTATCGTCACTCGACCGCGATGTGATGTTGAAGGACTTCGCCGAGCGTGGCGGTGACCCCGATCGGAGAGGCAAGCGCGACCCGCTCGACTGCCTGGTTTGGCGCGGCGAGCGGCAAGGGGAGCCGTCCTGGCCCAGTCCGTGGGGGCCGGGACGACCCGGTTGGCACATCGGATGCACCACAATCGCCCAGGAACATCTGGGATCATCCTTCGACGTACAGGGCGGAGGACGAGACCTGGCATTCCCGCACCACGAGATGTCCGCAGGACTCGGTCATGTCATTCATCCACAGCATCGGTTCGCGCAGACCTTCGTCCATGCCGGGATGGTTGCGTACGACGGCGAGAAGATGTCGAAGTCGCGCGGAAACCTGGTCTTCGTCTCCTCTCTGCGAAAGCAAGGAGTGGACCCTGCGGCCATCCGCCTCGCCCTCATGCGGCACCACTATCGATCAAGCTGGGAGTGGACAGACGCCGAAATCTCGGCCGCACTCGACACATTGAAGCAGTGGCGTCGTGCCCTGGCTCTCGGTAGCGGGGCGCCGGCAGCACCGGTCGAGCAGGCCGTGCTCTCGGCACTAGCCGCCGACCTTGACGCTCCGGCCGCAGTCACCATTTTGCAGGAGTGGGTTGACGCCTCGCTTGGTACCGACACAGTGGCAGACAAGCGAGACAGCTCTGCCCCTATGACGGTTCGACGTCTGGCGGACGCCTCACTCGGTCTCTTGCTCTGATCGGATCACCCCGGAACGGAAGTATTCGACCATCGTGCACGAGTTGGCTACGCCTGCGTCCAGGTGGTGCCTGAGGTGTGGTCCTGGATGGCGATCCCAGCGCTAGCCAGTTCGTTCCGGATGCGGTCGGCGGTGGAGAAATCTCCTGCGTCCCGCGCATGAGAGCGATTCGCGAGTAGAACCTCGACGAGGGTAGAGATCGTGCTGCCATGAACGTCGGCTCGCGGGGCGGTCGTGAAGCCGCCGGGCTCGATCCCTAACACTTCGGTCATCGCGAGCACCGATTCGTACGTAGACATGGCGGCAGCTGGATCGCCGTTATCCAGAGCGATGTTGCCCGCGCGCACGTGGTCGTGCAGGACTGCGAGCGCCGCTGGGACATTCAGGTCGTCGTCGAGCGCGGCCGCGAAGGCAATGGGCGGCGTCGGGGCGTCGGATGCTGTGTTCGCGAGTCGTGTGCGTGCTCGGTGCTGGAACGTCGCGATTCTCGTGACTGCAGCCTCGGTGTGCGTGAGATCCTTCTCCTGATAGTCCAAGGCACTGCGGTAGTGCGCGCTGAGCAGGTAGTAACGCAGCGTCGCCGGGCCGACACGGCGGAGGAGTTCATCGGCATACAGAGAGTTGTTCAGCGACTTGGCCATCTTCTGCCCGTCGATCGTGACGAGGCCGTTGTGTATCCAGTACTTGGCGAACTCGTCGCCTGCTGCGGTGGACTGGGCAAGCTCGTTCTCATGGTGCGGGAATCGCAGGTCGAGGCCGCCTCCGTGGATGTCGAACGCACGTCCGAGGTAGTGCTGGGACATCGCTGAGCACTGTATGTGCCATCCCGGCCTGCCGGTTCCCCACGGTGAGCGCCAACGCGCGGATTCTGGGTCGCTGGGCTTGGCTCCCTTCCAAAGCGCGAAGTCGCGGGGATCGATCTTTGCCCCGCCAGGCCCTTTATCAGGGTCCGCTACGGCGCCGGGGGTCTGCCTGGTGAGCTTGCCGTATGCCCGCCAGCTGCTGACATCGAAGTAGACGTCGCCGGAGCCGTCGCTGGCGACGTAGGCGTGTCCGCGGCGAAGGAGTCGTTCGATCAGGGTCAGTGCCTGCGGGATGTGACCGGAAGTTCGGGGCTCATGGGTTGGCGGGAGAACACCCAGCGCGGCGTACGAGCGCGCGAACTCCGTCTCGACACGGTAGGCGCGTGCCCACCATGGTTCAGTCTCGGTTGCCAGGTCCAGAACCTTGTCGTCGACGTCGGTGACGTTGCGAACGAGGGTGACCGCGTAGCCGCGGTGGGTGAGCCAGCGTCGCCAGAGATCGTAGACGAGGGCGCTACGAAGGTGCCCGATGTGAGGCGCGGACTGCACGGTTGGCCCGCACACATAGATTGAGACTCGTCCTGGGTTCAGCGGGACGAAGTTGCGTAGCTTCCGGACAGCACTGTCGTAGATGCGAAGCATCAGTCCGCAGCCCCCTGCCTGGTAGAAGCCGCGATCGCGGCGAGCGGACCAGTCATAGGTGGGGCACCCTGATGTAGTCCAGGCCCGAGAGGTTCACTAGCGTCTCTCGGAAACCGCGGACGATGACGCCCAGCACCGCCTGACAATGGCCGCACCGCATGACTGCACCCATGGCTGTGATGAAGACATGCGCGCAAGCGAGGTTGAAAGAGCTGCCGCAGCTCCGGCACCTACCGACCGTCACAGTGATCTCGATACCGAGAGTAGTCGCGAAGGCACCTGCGAGGGCGTTTCCGTCGACGTGCGTCATGGACTGCCTCCGAATCGTTCCGTACGAATCTGTGCGGGGTCGTGACCGAGTTCGACAAGCCAACCCGCGACGGCCTCGACGAACGGCGTTGGTCCGCAGACGAAGATGCGTGGCGACAACGATGCGGGAAAGGTCGACGCGGCGAGCGCCTCGCGCGTCAATCGTCTAGGTGGCCGGCCCGCTCCGGGCGCTGATTCGCGCGTGTGGACAATCTCGACGATGGTTCGTGAGAGTTCTGCCAGTTCGTCAGCGAAGAACTCATCGCGCGGACTGCGGACCGAGTACAGCAGCCGAAAGTCAGCGCCTTTCGGCTCACGTTCACGTGCTGAGGCCATTGAGAACAACGGCACAACCCCCGATCCGCCTGCGATGAGCTGAACCGGTGACTGCTCGGGCTCAGCGGGGATCCAGACGAAGAAGCGTCCGAGCGGTCCTTGTACTTCGACTTCTTCACCTTCTGCGAGTTGGCGCACGAGAAAGGGCGACACCTCGCCCCCGGGCAGCTCCTGGATCACCAGTACAACCCGTGTCGACTCACCCGAGGACGCCAGCGAGTAAGACCGGGACGCCTGGTACCCGTCCGGTGCCGTGAGCCGGATGTCGAGATGAGCTCCGGCGACGTTTCCAGGCCAGGTCGGAACATCCAGCTCAAGGCGGATGGCCGCCTCGGTCTCAAACTGCCGACTGAGCACCCGCCCGAGGTGCCACCGGACTCGGCTAGGAGTCATCACCAGTAGCGTTCCTCTCGCCATGGGTCGCCACGGAGGTGGTAGCCGTTCTGTTCCCAGAACCCCGGGTCGTCCGAGGGCATCATTTCCATTCCTCGAACCCACTTCGCGCTCTTCCAGAAGTAGAGGTGGGGCACGAGGAGCCGGGCCGGACCTCCGTGCTCGGGAGTAAGGGGTTCGCCCTCCGCCTCGGTGGCTAGCCATGCCTGCCCATCGAGGAGGTCTTCGAGTGGGAGGTTGGTGGTGTATCCGCCGTAGCTACGGACCATCACGTAGTCGTAACTGGTCTCGACATCCTCGAACAGCCGGTCCATGGGCACGCCACGCCAAGCCATGTCCAGTTTCGACCAGTGGGTGACGCAGTGGATATCGGTGACGACGTCTTCGACGCCTACCTCCTGAAGCTCACCCCAGTTCCACCGGTGCGTGACCTCGTCTTCGGTCGTGATCGTGAAGCTCCATCGGCCCTCGTCGACATTGGGCGTGGGTCCCGTCGAGAGCACCGGCCAGTCGTAGACGTGGGTCTGCCCAGGAGGCAGTCGCGGGTCGCTGGAGCCATGCCGTCCTCCGAACCCGCCGTTGATCACTCCCATGACTGCCCCTCCTGCGGGAACTCGCTACTGTGGCCTGCGCGAACGGTCGGCGTCGCTGACGAGGGAGCGATGCTGGGTAGGTGTTCCGGACGAACATCGCTCTTGACATGGCGTTCGACGACTTCGCGGACTGCGACGTCGTAACTCGTGAACACGTACCGCTTGCCCGACGCCTTGGCGATCCTGTGGTCGGGGTTTTCGCCCCATTCTTCAAGGCTCTGCAGGTCGTCGAACTCGACGACCAGTGCCGACTCCCCGTCCTCAGCGGTGAACATCTTGTGCTCGATGTGGTTAGGACTCTGTTGGATGAGGATGTGCATCTGGTTGTAGAGCCGGTCGTGTTCGGCCCGCTGCTCGGGCGCGACGTAGCACCGGAAGACGGCGAGGGTCATTGTGAAACCTCCCGTTTCTTGGTGTCGATGGTCTTGAGCCACTGCCGGCAGTTCGTCGCCGGAGTGTCCTGGCAGAGAGCCGACCGAGCGGCGTGGCCACCGGCGCGTGATCCGCTGGACATAGGTGCCAGTCACCACGCCAGTGCCCTCGATACGGCGGCTGGATCGGCAGGACGCAGTCACGCTCTGACAGCCATGTACTCGTTGACGACGCCGCGGAGGTGTATCCGAGCGCGATGCAGAGCGTCGACGGCATCGACCTTGTCGAGGCGAAGCACGTAGGCCGCGTCCGCCAGTGATACGTCATCGATGTCGACGAGTTGTACCAACTGGCCGAGCGGATCGGCCAAACGTGCGACGGCGCCGTCCACCACTCGATACAGATCGGTGGTGAACACCTCGTCGTCCGGGCTCAGGGTATTGGTCTGGCCCCAGCGGTTCGGTGCGTCAATGTGGCGTCCAGCATCGGGTCCAATGTCGTAGAAGTCGGGGTAGAAGAACTCCGCAGTATCAGCGTCGGGATCCAGCTCGGCGGTCTGGTTCTCGGCTCTTGTTCGATAGTCGTCGAGGCTCCGTACCGTTGGCTCAGGCTCAGCGAATGCTCGATCGGCTAGGTCCCGGGCGAGCGCCAGAGGGTCCAACCCCCTTGGGCTTTCCTCGAATGCTGAGAGCAGAGTCTCTTGGACCAGGTCTTCCGCAACGTGTGGGGCGAGACTCCGGGCGAGTCCAAAGAGGAGGCGAGTGATCTCACTGGGATCGCTGGGCCTCTCGGTCTCGCCGTCGACGATGTCGTGAAGTAGGAGCGAGACACTGTCGGGCAGATGGGGCAGATCATGCGGTTCGGCATCAGCCACGAGATCAGTGACGGTCTCGACCTGGTGCGTGAACAGCCGGCAGTCCGGGCATGCGTAGAGATGCTGCTGGGCTACCTCGGCGTCGGCTTCATCCAGAAGACCCATTCGGAACTGGGTGAGTTCCTCGGTGTACTCGGCGCATGACAGCTCGGTCGCGTTGACTGGTGCGTGGCTCATGGCGACTCCTTTGACGCCAGGCTCGGAGTGGCACCCTGAGCCAGCTTCAGGCGGGTCCACACGTTCATGTTGATGACGACCGCGGCGATCTCTGCGACTTCGCGCTCCGTGAAGTGAAGCCGCAGTTCTTCGTGCAGGGCCGGAATCTCCTCGTGACGGAACGAGGTGAGACCTTCGCAGTAGGCGAGCGCGGCTCTCTGCCTGGGCGAGTACATGGTGCTCTCACGCCACGACGCCAGGTGTGCGGCTTGTTCGGGCCGGATCCCGATCCTGGCCGCCACCTCGGCGTGGAGAATCAGGCAGTACGAGCAGGGGTTGAGCTGTGCGACGCGCAGACGGAGGAGCTGTAGCAGGACACGGTCTCCCGACAGCTCTGCGGCGTAGCCGAACTGCGTGGCCATGTCTTTGGCGAGTTCGTGGAACGGCGTGAGGTCTGGGTCGAAGCGAGTGTTCTCGAACCGGAGACTCCCGAGTACCGGCTTCGGGTTTTCGGTGCCGGGCTCAGACATCGCCCCGACCGTCCCGTCCAACGCCCGGAATGTCCACCATGGCGGCGTACTCGGGGTTGCGCTCGATGAAGGACCGGAACACGGGACACCTCACGGTCGCGCTCTTGCCCTCCGCGCGGATGCTGTCCAGCACCCTGCGGGTGAGTTCGGTCGCCAAGCCCTGTCCTCGGTAGTCCGGCAGGATCGAGGTCGCCAGCAGCGTCACTCTGCCGTTCTTCTCCGCGAACGGGACGGCTCCGAACTCGACACCATCCTTGATTGCGACGAAGGTGCTGGCCTGAGCATCCACCGCGATCGAGAACGACGAGCCGTTCTCGAGGTTCGTCGACCTGGCACCGGGCTCGTGATGCCGTTCGCCTGCGTCCGTGAAGGCGCCACCAGCCTGATTCTGGTCCTGTGAGTCCACAGTTTCTGTCACCTGACCCAGGTCCTCGGGTTCGTTCATGTCGCTTCCTCTCCGACCTCTGTCGCCGGAACTGCATCGCCGAAGAGTCTTGTTTCAGCCCTTGATAGCCTGGTTACATCGGTCTTGTCGGTCGTCGCGAGACCAGCCGCCCCGCCTCGGGGGCGACGCATCGTCTGGCCTCGACTCTACCGCAGGACATGTGGAATAGTTGGACCGCCGGGTCCGTTACAGCATGTGATGGCGCGGCCGCGTCACCTGCTAGGAGGAGCCAAAGTGACCACCAACGACTACCGCAAGACCCCTGAGTCGCTCAGCCGCCTGAGCGACGAGCAGCATCGGGTGACGCAACAGGACGGCACAGAGCCGGCCTATCGGAACGAGTACTGGGACAACCACGAGCCTGGCATCTACGTCGACATCGTCTCGGGTCAGCCGCTGTTCTCGTCCACCGACAAGTACGACAGCGGCACGGGATGGCCGAGTTTCACGGCGCCCATCGCCGCCGACGCTGTCGCGACCAAGGCGGATCGGACGCACGGCATGATCCGCACAGAGGTGCGCTCGGCGGGCGCCGACAGTCATCTCGGGCACCTGTTCCACGACGGACCCGCCGCCGGGGGCCAGAGGTACTGCATGAACTCGGCCGCGATGCGCTTCGTTCCTGCCTCCAAGCTCGTCGAGGAGGGCTACGGCCAATTCAGTGCACTGTTCGACACCGACCAGGACTCTACGAAGGGAGCCACCGCATGACCAGCGGGACCAACGACAGCGGGGAGATCACGCAAGTCTCGGGAGCGGAGACAGCCGTTCTGGCGGGCGGGTGCTTCTGGGGCATGCAGGACCTGATCCGCCGCCGGCCCGGCGTCCTCGAAACCCGCGTCGGGTACACGGGCGGGCAGAACGAACACCCGACCTACCGCGACCACCCAGGCCATGCGGAGGCGATCGAGGTCGTCTTCGACCCTTCGAGGACGAGCTATCGCGACATCCTGGCGCTGTTCTTCCAGATCCATGATCCCTCGACGTTGAATCGTCAGGGGAACGACCGGGGCACGAGTTACCGGTCCGCGATCTTCCCGGTCACGCCGGAGCAGGAGCGGATCGCCCACGACACGATCGCGGATGTCAACGCGTCGGGTCTGTGGCCGGGCAAGGCAGCCACCAGTATCGAGCCTGTCGGTCCGTTCTGGGAGGCGGAGCCCGAGCACCAGGACTACCTGGAGAAGTATCCGAACGGCTACACCTGCCACTTCCCCCGCGACGGCTGGGTGCTGCCTGAGCGGCGTTCGCCCAGCGTGGCGACGTAGCAAGGTTCTGCGGTTGGGCCCGGGCATCTGGGGTCGAGATCCACCTCTCCACTCCCGACGGGCCGCGACGGGAGTCGCCTGGGCAGCCTGGCCCAACCGTGAGAAGCCCTGGTCCTTGACGTACGGCATGAGGCTCTCGTCGACTGCTCGCGAGGGTGGTCCACATGGATGGTCGTTGGCATCTGAGTGCCGGCGAGAGCGCCCGACCAATCCGAGACGATTAGCCTTGGGGCATGACCGACAGCGCCAGCGGCCCCCGTCCGCGCCGCTTGACGGCTCGCGGCGCCGCAACGAAGGCACGGATTATCGAGGCGGCCGATCAGTTGATGTACGAGCGCGGCGTTGCCTCGACGACTCTGGCGGACGTCCGTGCGTCGAGTGGGACGTCGAAGTCGCAGCTCTATCAGCACTTCGCCGAGAAGGACGCACTGGTGAAGGAAGTCATTGAGGCACGCGCGGAGGCTCTGCTGTCGCAGCAACGTCGTCGCCTTACGAGGGTCGAGTCGCTGCGCGGACTCGAACTCTGGCGCGATGAGCTAGTTGAGCGCAATGGTCTCCGGAACGGCGCCTTTGGGTGCCCACTCGGAGCGCTGGCGAATGAGATCGCTGATCATGACGAAGACACACGAAAGGTCATTGCTGCTCATTTTGACGTCTGGCTCCAACTCTTGACCGACGCGATTGAAGAGTTGAAGAAGCGCGGCGTGCTAACCGCGAGCGCCGATGCGCACGCGTTGGCTACCGGGCTGCTGGCTGCTCTGCAGGGAGGGTATCTACTCGCCAAGACGGCCCGAGACGTCCGTCCCATGCGGGTGGTCCTCGACATGGCCATCGCACAGGTGCGTGCGTACTCGACGGAGAGTGGCTCTGTGTGACTGTGCCGCGGCTCGCTCGGCTGCTGTGAGCCTGAGCCTCGTCCGGGGTCGGTAGATTTTCTGGACTCTCAGGTCCTAGAATCGTTCACGACCCTACGCGCGGGGACGTACTGTATTGTCTCCGCTTGCCCCATGAAGCCAGCCATAGCTACTGCGGGAGTCATGCAGGTTGCGCAGCTCGGAGCGAGCAACCATCATATGGATGGACCCTTGGGTCCATTTAGGAGTCGCCGAGCGATTGGACGGAAGATGGCAACGGTTGATGTGACAGACAAGAACTTCCGCGAAGTGACCGAGCGGGATGGGATCGCGATCCTCGACTTCTGGGCCACCTGGTGCGGTGCGTGCAAGGCGTTTGCACCAGTCTACGAGGCAGCCTCTGAGAACCACCCGGATATCCTCTTCGGCAAGGTCGACACCGAGGCGGCGCACCAGTTGTCTGAGTCACTCGGAATCCGCGCGCTACCAACAATCGCGGTCTACCGCGACTCGATCAGGGTGTTCTTCCAGGCCGGGGCGCTCCCGAGGCCCGCGCTTGACGAC
>JAGPGQ010000340.1 GCA_018055925.1 Micropruina sp. | reverse complement strand
ACGGGGCCGTTCGCCGGGATGACGGGGGCGTTCACCGGGACGGCGAAGGCGGGATGACGGGAGCGTCCGCCTTCTGAGGTAGGTCGGCACCGGGTTTAGGGCGATCGCCCGATGTCCGCGGCTACCTCAGGAACGGAGGGTGGACTCACCGCCAACGAGGAGGTGAGTGGCATGAACGAGCTGCCGATCGACCTGCGGGTGCTGATCGCGGAGCGCGATGAGCGGATGCGGGCCGCCGGCCTGCTGCCCCCGCGGAACCCGCGCCGGTCGTCCTTCGAGGTGTTGCGGGACGTCCGCCGGACGCGTCCGTCGCACGCGGCATGACCGCTGCGATCGCCCCGCACCGGGGCTCGTTGGGGATAATCGAGCCCATGCGAGCCACGCGGGCGCTGGTGGGCAGGACCGCCGAACTCGAGCGCGCCGTCACCGCACTCGGTCTCACCGAGGACGCGGGCGGCGTGCTCGTGCTGTCCGGCGACGCCGGCATCGGGAAGACCCGGCTGCTGCGTGAGGTGGCCGGCCACGCCGAGCGGGCCGGCTGGTCCCTGGCGGTCGGGCACTGTGTCGCCGAGGCCGGGGCGGACCTGCCCTACCTGCCGTTCGCCGAGCTGATCACCTCGCTACGCGACCGGGTACCCGACCTGATCGACGAACTCACCGGCTCTCATCCGGCCCTGGCGCACCTGCTGGCCGGCAACCCGGGCCGGGACCGGGTGCGCGCCTCGACCGGTCCGGCGCTGCTCGCCGAGGCGGTGCATGCGGCGCTCACCTCGGCGGCCACGCGGCACGGGGTGCTGGCGGTGATCGAGGATGCGCACTGGGCCGACCACTCTTCGCGCGACCTGTTGACCCTGCTGATGACCAGGGGTTTCAGCGGCCCGGTCGGCCTGGTGGTGTCCTACCGGTCGGACGACCTGCACCGGCGGCATCCGCTGCACGCGACGCTTGGCGTGTGGGCGCGGCTTTCGGAGGTCACCCGGCTGCACCTCGACCCACTGCCCGACCCGACCATGGCCGACCTCGTGCACGACCTCACCGATGCGGACGAGGACGCGGTCGCCCGGATCGTGGAACGCGCCGCCGGCAACCCGTTCTTCGCGGAGGAACTGGTCGCCAGCGGCAACGAGCTCGGCACCGATCTGGGCCGGGTGCTGCGCACCCGGTTCGAACAGTTGGACGCCGGCACGCGGACCGTCGTCCGGGCGGCGGCGGTGATGGGCCGTCCGCTCGACCACGATCTGCTTCAGGCGGTGGTCGACTTGTCCCCGGACGACCTGGACGCCGCCCTGGCCAGCGCGATCGACCAGCACATCCTGGAACGCGTCGGCGGGGACGCCTACGGGTTCCGGCACGCGCTGGTCGCGGAGGCCATCGGGGACGACCTGCTGCCCGGCCAACGGCGGCGGTTGCACGCCGCCTTCGCCACGGCGCTGCGCGCGCACCCGTCGCTGTGCACCGCGTCCGATCTGGCCCGGCACGCCGCGGCGAGCGGTGACCTGGAGACCGCGGTGACCGCCGGGATCGACGCCGGCGAATCCGCCTGGTCGCTGGGTGGTCCGCGGGAGGCCGCCACCCTGTTCGAGCAGGTGCTCGACTGGATGACCGACGACGATCCGCGCCGGGACGACGCCACCGCCCAGGCCGCCCTCGCCGCGGCCGCGAGCGGTGACGTGACGCGCGGCGTCCACCTGGTCCGAGACCGATTGGCCCACAGCCGGGCCGAGGACGCGGCGCGGGCGCGGCTGCTCGCCGCCTACGTGACCCTGGCCCGGTTGCTGGAGGACCCGAGCGAGGTGCCCGGCCTGCTCGACCGGGCACGCGAGGCGCTGCGGCTGACCGAGGGACTCACCGACCGCAGCCGGTTGCAGGCGATGGTCGCCGAGATCCAGGCGCTGGCGGACGCCGACCGCTACCTGGAGGCCGCCGCCGCCAGCGAGGCGGCGCTGCGGCTGGCCGACGAGCTGGACGCGACCGACCTGGCCACCGACGTCCGGACCATCCTGGTCGCCTGGGACGTCGCGGAGGCCGACCTGCCCAGGGTCGAGGCGCGGCTGCTGGAACTGGTCCGGGACCACCCGCTGGACGACCCCACCCATGTGCGCGCCTATTACCGGCTCGCGCTCGTGGAGCACTCCCGCGGCAACCCGGAACGCTCACTGGAGCACCTGGACGCGGCCACCGGAATCGCCGACCGGCTGCATCGTCCCTGGGGTGTCTTCGAGAGTGCCTCGCGACGGCTCGGGGCCACGATCGCCTGGCATCTGGGCCGGTTCGACGACGCCCTGGACCGGCTCGAGGTGCCCGGCCCGCCGTTCCCTCAGCCGGGTCACGCGGAGTTCCTGGCGACCCGGCTGGCCGTGCTCACCGCCCGGGACTGGACGGTCGGTCCGGAACTGTTCGACGCGGTGCTGCCCTACTGGCCCGACGACGCCCTGCTGGCGCTGACCTCGATGACCGCCCGGATCGAACTACTGGGCCGGCAAGGGAAGTTGGACGGCGTGCCGGCGCTGGTGGACCGCGCCGTGGCCGTGATGGAGCGGCAATGGGGTCCCCACCAGCAGGCGCTGCTGCGCATCGCGGCCGTCCTGACCGGGATCATCGCGGACGCCGGGCCGCTGGACACCGATCTGCGCCGCACCCTCGGTGCGCTGCGGGGACGGCTGACCGATCGGGCCCGCGAGGTGCTCGCCGCGAACCAGGCGCTGGGCGCCGAAAGCCGGGCGTGGGCGAAACGGCTGGAGGCCGAGGAGCTCCACCTCGCCTGGGCGGACTCCGAGGGCGCCGAGGAGTCCGCCCTGGTCGGCGCCTGGCGGGCGGCGGTCGCGGCGTTCGACGACTGGGGCGATGCCTACCAGGCGGCCCGCTGCCGGATCCGGCTGGCGACCGTGCTGGCTGCCGCCGGCGACCTGCCGCGGGCACGGGCCGAGGCCGACCTGGTGACCGAGGCGGCGCGGCGGCTGCCGTCCGAACCGCTGACCCGGTTGCTGGCCGCGGTGCCCGGCCTGAACGCCGCGCCGCGGGCGTCCCAGCAGGACCTCACGGCACGCGAGCAGGAGATCCTTCACCTGCTCGCCCTGGGCCGCAGCAACGGCCAGATCGGCAAGCAGCTGTTCATCTCGACCAAGACCGCCAGCGTGCACGTGTCGAACATCCTGGCCAAGCTCGGCGTGCGCAGCCGCGGCGCGGCCGTCGCCGTGGCCCGGGAGACCGGGCTGCTCTGAGCGGACGGCTCCTCGACACCGGAACCCCGGCCGGGTTCTTATCCGATCCCGGTCATCCGGCGAACGCGGAGATCCCGGAGCGAGTCCGGGATGACGAA
>JAGPGQ010000339.1 GCA_018055925.1 Micropruina sp. | reverse complement strand
CCCTGGCGGACGACGTCCTGGACGGTGCCGGCCAGCACATCGGCGAGGCCGGTGACCACGAAGGCCGCCTGGGTGGCCACCTTCGCGGCGATCCTGCCGACGCGCTCGGGCGTGATACGGGTGTTGCTGGTCACGGTTGCTCCTCGAATCGGGACGTTGCGGCGAGCCTGTACGCACTCCAGCCTGGCGTGTCGCCGGGAGCCGTTCAACCCGGCCCGGGACAGACCAGGGTTTTCGTCCGACTAGAGCAGCAGCCGGACGGCCCCGGTCGCGGTCAGCACCGCCTGGCGTTCCCAGCCGGCCAGCTTGGAGCGCTTCACCGCGGTCTCGAAGGTGGTCAGGGTGGTGGCCGGCCGCTGCCCGGCCGCGATGGCCGCACGGCTGCTCTTCCAGCGTTCCAGCAGGTCCGCCTTGGCCGCGCTGTCGGGCAGGGCGCTGAGCGCCAGCCGGACGCCCTCCAGCGCGGTCGCCAGGGCCACCCTGGACGTGCTCTGGGTCGCCTTGGGCTTGGCCGAGGTGCTCTTGCCGGCGGACGGCTTGGCGGTGGTCGAACTGCGGCCCGACGGCGTCCCGATCTGGCTGAGGCCCTGCCCGGTCAGGCTGAACGCCACCCCGCCGGCCAGGATCGCGGCCATCAGGCTGAGCAGGATCCCGGCGATCCAGGCGGGGCCGGGCCGCGGCAGCTTGTCCAGGGCCTGCGCGGCGGGGGAGGGCTGCGCCACCTGGGTGTAGGGCCGGGTGGGCGCCGACGGCGGGACCCGGGTCGGCTGCGGCGGCGCCGCCAGGGCGACGGTGGGTGCGGACGGGTCGGCCCGCAGCTGGTCGAGCGCCTGCAGGGTGGCGGCCGTGTCGGGCCGCTCCAACGGGTTCTTGGCCAGCAGCCGGGCCACCAGCTCGTCCAGCCCCGGCGGGGCGTCGGCGCGCCGGGACCGCAGCCGGGGCGGCGTGGCGTTGATCTGGTCGGCCGCCACCAGCACCGGCTGGTCGCCGTCGAACGGCGGCCGTCCGGTGTACATGGTCATGATCAGGCACCCCAGCGCGTACAGGTCGGTGGCGGCATCCACCCGGCGGCCGGCGGCCTGCTCGGGCGACATGTAGGCGGCGGTGCCGATGGTCACCGACGGCTGCGTGAGGTGGGCGTCCGCCTGCCCGGTCAGCTGCGCGATGCCGAAGTCGAGCAGTTTCACGCCGCTGCCGCCGAGCATCACGTTCGCCGGCTTGATGTCGCGATGGACCAGTCCGACCGCGTGCGCGGCGGCCAGCCCGAGGACGACCTGGCGGGCGACGTCCAGCGTCTGGCCGAGGCCCAGCGGCCCGCGCCGGGCGATCGCGTCGGCGAGCGACTCGCCGCGCAGCAGCTCCATCACCAGGTAGGCGGTGCGCCCGTCCAGGCCGCCGTCGAAGACGGTGACGGTGTAGGGACTGGCCAGCTTGGCGGTCAGGATGATCTCGCGCCGGAAGCGCTCGGCGACGGCCGGGTCGGTCGCCCCGGCCAGGTCGACGGTCTTGACCGCGACCTCCCGGTCGAGCCGGACGTCCTGGGCGCGCCAGACCCGGCCCATGCCGCCGGCCCCGATCTCGCTCTCGAGTCGGTACCGGTCGGCCAGCAGTCGGTGCGCCATCTACTCGCAGCTGCCCATCGGGCCGGCGCCCATGTCGTTCGGGGTCCGGTTGTCGTCGCCGCGGTACCAGATGCCCGACGGCGTGGTGAAGACGTGCACCGTCGACTCGCCGAGCGCGACCCGGCTCATCTTCCCCTTCGGGTAGGCGGTCCTGAGCTCGGCGAAGGTCGGGTCCACGGGGTAGCCGGGGGCCACGGCCAGGCCGGGCTTGAGCGGCTGCTCGAGGTTGATCACCCACGAGGTGAACGTGCGCGCCGCGTCCTTGGTGCCCTTGGCCTTGCTCTGGAAGCCGAACACGGCCCCGCCGTAGACCAGCTGGCGGCCGTACGCGCTGCCGGAGTCCAGCTCACACACCCTGCCCGAGAAGGACTCGTCGGGCTTGCCGGCCGCGGCGGTGAGCAGTGCGGTGACGGCTCCCTCGACGGTGCCGAACCGGGCCCGGTCGAGCCCCGCCGCCTGCAGCACCAGCCCGGCCGTCGCCGGGGTCGTGGTGGGCGTCGCGGCCGGGGACGTCGCTCCCGGGCTCGGCGTGCCGCCGGGGTCCGCCGCGAGCGACGGTGTTGCGGTGGCCGTGGCCGGCGCGACCGGTGGGGTGGTGGCGCAGGCGGTCAGCGCGACCACGGCGCAGGCGGCGCCGAGGGCGCGCAACGTGAGGGCCATGCATCAAAGATAGGTCAGGGGGCCAGCCGCTCGCGCACCCAGCGCCCGCCGAGCAGGCGGTAGCGCAGCCGGTCGTGCAGCCGGGAGCGGCGTCCCTGCCAGAACTCCCAGACGTCCGGCACCAGCCGGTAACCGCCCCAGTGCGGCGGCCGGGGCGGATTGCTGCCGTAGCAGGCGGCGGCCCGCGCCGCGTTGGCCACCAGCACGCCCCGGTGGGCGATCACCTCGCTCTGCGGCGAGGCCCAGGCACCCAGCCGGGAGTCCAGCGGGCGGCTGGCGAAGTAGTCGTCGGACTCCTGGGCGCGCGTACGGGTCACGGCGCCCTCGATCCGGACGACGCGCTCCAACTCGGGCCAGTGGAACTGCAGCGCGGCCTGCGGGTTGGCGGCCAGTTCGCGCCCCTTGCGGGAGTCGTAGTTGGTGAAGAACACCAACCCGTCGTGATCGAACCCCTTCAGCAGCACGATCCGGGTGGACGGCCGGCCCTGCGGGCCGACGGTGGCCAGGGTCATCGCGTTCGGTTCCGGCAGGTCCGCGGCCACCGCGTCGCCGAACCAGGACTCGAACTGCCGCAGCGGCTCGGACGCGGACCCGTCCTCGTGCAGGGAGTCCCGGTCGTAATCGGTCCGCATGGCTGAGGGGTCCATGGAGCGAGCCTACGGCCGATCGGCGGGCCCGCCGATCGGCGTCCGCGTCCGCTCCCGGATGCTTCCGAAGGTCAGTCCTGCCAGTTGTCCTCGGTCCAGCCGAGTTCGTCCCAGGCCCACTGCGGGATCAGCCGGTCGACCCGGTCCATCACGTAACTGGGCTGCTTGTCGGCGGGCAGAGCCCGGACGTCGGCGGCCGTGGCCTCGCCGGTCAGCACCAGGCCGGAGACCATGCCGGTGTCCAGCGCCATCTGGATGTCGGTCTGCAGCCGGTCGCCGACCATCACCGAATGCTCGACCCGGGCGTCCAGGCCCTCCATGGTGACCTGCAGCATGATCGGGTCGGGCTTGCCCAGCGACTTCACGCAGGTGGTGCGGGTGCAGGCCTCGATGGCGGC